>CAZVEG010000131.1:0-9524 GCA_964625625.1 uncultured Leptospirales bacterium
GCGGCGAATATGTTCGTTTTCGACCCTGTCAATCACTTCCTGGAGGGTTTCATAACCCTCCGGAAGCTTCACGGGTCTCTTCCTGCCTTTTGTGGAAGCCATTCGCACGCCCTCCTGCGATCTGCTTCTTCTGATGTCGGTTTCGAGGTTTTCTTTCATCGCTTCTGAAAATCCGTGGCAAATGGGTGTCAGGTCCTGGGTTGCCGGAATCGCGAAACAAACGGTCAAACGAACAGGAACCCGATCCTGCAGTATAGTATAAATTTAATACATAATAAGTTATCAAATAAATAATATTATTTAAAATATTCAATAACTATTTTAAATATTTTAAAAAAAACAATGGTATTATTAACGTTTTTTAGGAACATTATTGTTAGCATAAGATATTATCACCGCGCCCCGGGCCGAGCTTTCCCCGGATGGCCTGGCGAGAGGTCCGGATAAAAACATGCGGAATTATTTGTTTGGATCGTCAAACCGCCGGGCTTTTGCCGTGGCAATGGTGTGGCTGTTCGGCCTGACACTCGTCACCCGTCCGGACATCCTGGCCCAGATGCCGGACTGGATTCTGGTCCGCGACGCGGACGGCAATCGCTATCATGTCGATTCCAACGGGAAGATATACACCTCCGGGAGGCCGGAATTCGATTCCAGACCGGTATCGGCGCCGGCAATCGCGTTTTATTACAACCATGGTGTCGAACTGCTCAGGGGAGGGCATAAGGTCGAGGGCCTGAGTCTTTTAAAATCCATTCTGGCAATGCCCGCTGTCGAAGGAAAGACGTCCGATTACCGTTCGAAGGCGTCGGCCGAGATCAACCGGCTTATAAGAAAAGAAGGTGATCGCTACGCGCTGCTCGACCGGAGCGCTTCCATATTGCTGTACCGCCTGGAGGGGGTTGTCGTCCTTGTCAACGACCTGATGCGGTATCGCGTCGAAATCCCCGGAGAGGCGACGCTGCTGCGCCGGCGAACGAGGGAAAACGGAAAATACGGCTATTACGGTGTGCTGCTGGGGGTGCGGTTTTCGGCTTCCGCCGCGAGTTCCGCCGCGTCCACCTATGACGCGCTTATTGCGATCGACAGCGAGCGGTTCCCGACAGGCATCGGCAGCATGGGTGCGCTGAAAAAAAACTGGGTGAGCAATCTGGGGCCGGATTCCTTCCGACGTACGCCGGTCCGTGCCGATGAGAAAATGGAGCTGTCACGCTTCGATGACGGTGAGGAATTCGGGGGATACGAGGCGTATTTTTTAAGAGGACGGTACGGCTATTGCGTACGTATTATCTCCGGTGGTTTCGAAAGAAGCAAAAACGATGCGCTGATGTACGGAATAATGCAAAGCTTCCGGTTGTCGTTCCCGGATTAGTCGATATCGAAAATATTCCGGGTATTGTCCTCGTCCGTTTCATCCCCTGATTCTCCGGGCATGCGCAGCAGGCCTCCCCTTTTCGAGGAATCCCTGGCGAGAAGCGGGTATTCCTCGTTGAACGTGTCGACGAACGTCTTGATTTCGTCCTCGCTGTTCGCGAACCTGACCGCCACCTCGCGTCCGTCAACGCGGACGATCTGACCGTTAAGGATCACCTTCCTCGTCTTGAACGGGAATTTAACGAGCAGCTGGTCGTCCCGGGTGATGATGGAATTACGCAGAAAGCACATCCCTCCGGCACCGAGGTTGATGAGCTCCACCTGGTAGACCGGATCGCGCCCCTTGATCTTGTATTCAACGACGAACTTGGGTGTTTTGATTCTGTCGAAGGTGCGTTTGTCTATGGATTTCTTCATCGACTTCCGTCCTGAGCGAATACGAGCGCGGTTTCTCCGCAAACATCCCTGTTCTTACAGTGGTCGCAGTCCTTCCATATCTTCTCCGGCAGGGTCTCCCTCGGCACTTCGATAAACCCGAGCCTGCCGAAAAAACCGGGTGAATAGGTGAGTACGAATATCTTCGCCCCGGGGAACCGTCCGAGGAGCATTGTCAGCAGGCCTCGCACCAGCGCGGAGCCGGTTCCGTTGTTTCCGACGTCCTTCCGCACCGCCAGTGAGCGGACTTCCTTGAGTACCGGACCGTAATCGTAATAGGAAACCGCGCCGACTATATCCTTATTGTAGGAGGCCACGAGGAATTTGTCAATAGACTTCGCTATCTCCTCACGGCTTCTTTCCAGGATGATGTTTTCAAGGGCGTAGGGTTGCAGCAGGCGATGGATCGATTCTACATCCGCGGGGCAGGCCTCTCTGATTTCTGCGTGCATGTCATCGTTTTACTATCTGGGCGTTCTGAAACCATGCCTTGTTAGAATAGCCTGCTATTTTTTTCAAGGAATTTTCGGCATCGCTCATGGTCTTGAATGGTCCGGTAAACAGCCGAAACCCGTCCCCGCTCCGGGAAAGGATCACCGTGTGGCCGTTGGAACTCAAAAAGCCGGCGATCTCCTGGGATTTTTCCCTGCTCAGATCTTTTCCTATCGGTATCACGAAAGGGTATTCGCTCCGGGGGAATACGTCACTCGCGTTTTTCCCGGTTTTGTCCCTGTCGCGGACTTCGGCGGCGGCGTTTTCATTCAGAAGGCCGGACACCTTTTTGATGGTGCTCGACATCGCCTGGCGGGTCGATTCGTCCACGATCTCCTTCTGGGGGCCCCCGGCAAACTTGATGCCGATGACCAGGCCGGCGGTGAATGATATGATGCAGAGCGCGATGACGAACGACATGAGCCCGGTCGCCTTTTTCCGGATGCGCTCGTTCTCGCGATGGTTCATCTCGTTCATGCGCGCAAAGTATTCCGGGTCGGTCGTGTCGAGGTGATACGGATGGTTCCGTACGCCGCTCCGGCTGTAGTAGTCCATGTTCTGCATAGTATTCATTCCCTGCGTGAAATATGCCGGCGATGAGGACGGCACAGCCGGGGCGCATGATCGTTCGCCGCGTTTGTATGGCTTTATTGTATTTTTCGACGCGGGGGGCGGATTATTTTAAAGAAAAATTGGCCGCGCCGGGCTGGAGTCCTACCGATTTTTTCAGCGCCTTGATCTCGGCGGGCCGGAGGGCGCGGTATGAGCGGGCGTTGACGCCGGTAAGCCGGACAGGGCCGAAGGCGATCCGACGAAGCCGTTTGACCCTGTAACCGAGAGTCGCAAGGGACACGCGTATTTGTCGCTTCTTTCCTTCGGTGATGATCATCCTGATCGTATCGCCCGATTCGGAAACGGGACTGACGCGGGCCGGATTTGTCTTGTACTCCTTGAGGCGAACCCCTTTTTCCAGGCGCGCGTGGTCCCGTTCGCTGAGCGGGCGGTCGAGGTCTATGATATACTCCTTGGGTATCTCGTAGCGGGGGTGGGTGAGCCTGAAGGCGAGATCGCCGTCGTTGGTAAGCAGGAGCAGTCCCTCGGTGTCCCGGTCGAGTCTCCCTACCGGCATTACCCCTTTCTCGCGGAAATGCCCGGGGATCAGGTCGAGCACTATGGCGCGGTTTTGAACGTCTTCGGCGGTCGTGATATACCCCTTCGGTTTGTTCAGCATGAGGTAAAACAGGCGCGTTTCGGCGGCGAGCGGCCGTCCGTCGAGGCGCACCTCATCGGTTTCGGCGTCGATCAGCCGGGACAGGTCGGTTGTCACCTCGCCATTGACCCGGATGCGGCCCTCGGCCACCAGCTGCTCGACCTTGCGCCGCGAGCCCAGGCCGCAGTCGGCGAGAAACCGGTTAATTCGAAGCTTTGCCATCTTCCTCTTCCGACGGTGGCGGGGGAGTCCCCGGTTCGGCTTCCTCTTCGGGCGGTGGTTCGGCCATCCCCTCCGTTATTTTTTTAAAACGGATGTCGAATTTTCCTTCCCTGGTTTCCAGGTGATACATGTTCCCCCGGCTGATGTATTTCAGATTCTGTCCGAAGGAAGTCCCGTTTAAAAAAACGATCATTTCATCATTGAAGTTGAAACTGTATTCCCCTTCGATCTCCTTGCCACCGCGGGCATACGACTTGTATTTGCCGTTTTCGTAAATCTCCACGCAGAGATTGGTGAAGTCGCCGTTTTTGTTTACGCTCCACCATTTGCCTGAAAGGTCCTTCCGCAGTGTTTCCTCCTCGTGCTCGCGCAGGTTGGAAACATAGCTGTCAATCGATCCGGACTGTGATCCCTTGAATATCCTGATGGTCGATCCGTAGGCCCACCCGGTAAGACCGTTTTCCAGCCGGACCTTGTACCAGAAGCTGTGGTCCTTGCCGACCCAGCTTTTTTCCTTCGACTGGTCCAGTACCGCGAGCCGGGTTCCCTTCTTCATGAGGGTTATGCGGGCGGAATAGATCATCGGGTCGATCCGGAGGGCGGTATTGTCGCTGACCACCACGGCGTATTCGGAGACTTTCTCGGTGCGGGATTTGTCGTGCCGCCCCTTGTCACCGCAGGCCGTAATAACGGCGGAGGAGGTGATGATGACGGCGATAAGCAGGGCTTTGCGAACGGACATGGACAACCTCTTTGCCGGAAATCGTTTAAGAATGCGCGGACGGCACAACACTGCTTGTACGACTGAAGCCGTACGAGCGTCAATCAACTTTTCGTCGATAATTCACCCGGTTATGATCTGTGTATAGAGAGCATACATTGCGGCCGCAAGAAGTCCCGCCCACAGGACGATTATGACCGGTGCGGCTCCGAGAAGGCGCGGCCTCGCCGAAAGGGTCTCTTTGGCCCGCATGCGGCACTCGAGCAGCACCTCCTCCGGGATAAGGCGAACGGCGATGAGGATGCCGAGCGGAACGAGCACCATGTCGTCGAGGTGGCCGAGCACGGGGATGAAATCGGGAATCAGGTCGATCGGGCTGAGGGCGTACGCCGCCACCGCGATAGCGACAAAACGCGTGATCCGCGGCGTGCGCGGATCACGGTATGCGTAATAAAGGGTGAGCGCATCGGTTCGAAGCTCGATTGTCCTTGTTTTCCATCGCTCCAGCAGCCGTCTCATGGGTTCCTCTCTCGTAACGAACCCCTTGTCGTCAGCTCCCCGAATTCCTGATGAGCTGAATGAAGAATTTCACCACCTGTTCGTAGTTCGTCACCGAGATGCGTTCGTTGGTGCCGTGCATCCGCTTCAGGTCTTCGTTTTTAAGCGTCAGCGGGGTGAAGCGATAGACACTGGCGCTGACGCCGGTGTAATAGCGGGAATCGGTCGCGCCCAGAACCAGGTATGGTGCGACGATCGCGCCGGGAAAGGATTGATGTATGGTTTTCTGGAGCGTCGAAAAAGAGGCGCTTCCCGTATCCGATACCGGGGACGGATCGCTTCCGCCTTCGAGCGCGCGTATCTTCACGCGATTGTCGCCGATCACCTTCTCCGCCCGCTTCATTACACTTTCCATGGTGTCGCCCGGAAGTATGCGGTAGTTGACGACCGCGGTCGCCTTGATCGGCAGGATGTTCTCCTTTACGCTGCCCTGGAGCATCGTCGGTGCCGTTGTCGTCCGTATGGAGGCGGCCATTGATGGCGACTTGAGCAGCATCGACTTCAATACGCCGCCGAGGAGCCACATATTGCCAAGGACCAGCCTGTTGGTAAACGACATCTCGGGCCCCAGAAAACGAAACATCTGGAGCGCCGCGCCTTCAATTCTGGTGGGGAACTGGTTTTTTTCGAGCTTTGCGATCGCCGCGCAGAGAATGCCCGCAGCCGTCTGCCTGGGAGGCATCGAGGAATGGCCGCCCTCTCCATCCACGCTGAACTCGAGGCTCAGGTAGCCTTTTTCCGCAATGCCGACAAGCGCGGCGGGGGCCGGCAGCCCCGCGATGGCCCCTTCAATGACGCAGCCGCCTTCATCGAGCGTGTAATCAAGGGCAACTCCGCGCTCTTTAAACATCGCCGCGATTTTCTTCGCACCGTTCAGTCCGCTGACCTCTTCATCATGGCCGAAGGCGAGGTAGATGGTCTGCTGCGGCCGGTATCCGGTGGCAAGCAGGTGCTCGACCGCCTCGAGTATCCCCATCACGTTTAGCTTTATATCGAGCGTGCCGCGTCCCCAGATATATCCATCGGCAATGGCTCCCGAGAACGGCGGATGCGTCCAGTCCTTCTCCGTGCCGTCTTCGACCGGAACCACGTCGATGTGGCCCAGGAGGAGAATGGCTTTGCGCTTGGGATCGGTCCCTTTCCATGTGTAGAGCAAGCCGTATTTGCTGATCGTCTCTTTTGACAGGGTTTTGTGTACCTTCGGGAAGCTGCTTTCAAGCAGTCGATGAAAGGCGAGAAAGGTCGGACCGTCGAACTTCGCCGGATCCTGATGCGAAATGGTTCTGAGCTGTATGGCCCTGGAAAGATTTTCGGCGATCGCGCGTTGATCGATGCCTGAGACCGTTGCGGGTTCAACCGCAATCTGCCTGGATTTAAACATGGCCGCCCGGATGAGACAGATGGCGACGATAACGACCGCGAGCGCCGCGGCTGCCAACAGGATCTTTTTCTTCATAACGCAGTCTCCTCTTTGGTTGTGGTGGGCCGGGCGGATCCTGGTCCGACGGAGCGGCCCGGCGGGTCGATTGACGGCGGCCGGTTTATTTGAAACATCCCAGCTGGCATCCTTTAATCTTGATCTTCATTTCGTCGGCCGTTTTGCCGATGATTGCGGCGCTGATTCCGAGTGTCTCGGCGATCCCAAGCGCATCCTTGCAGTTGATTTTCCCGTCCTTCGCCTTTTCCGTAATCAGTTCCTTTACTCTATCCATTCGATATGACCCCCGTATTGATGCCCTTTAAAAACGGGATGCCTTCAAAACCCGGAAACTGAATGGCTTCCGGATTTGTGACAATCCCGGTATAAATCCGTTCCCGGAAACGGCCGGGTATTCTTCATTCTGTTATTATAGGGAGGTACCACCGGCGATATGTAAATAATAATTTACCGCCGCCCCGGCGGGTTTTATCCTGCCGGGAAATCTGTCCTACCATGGGCTGCCGGGGATTAATTTTCCTATTTTTATTGACAAAATAACGCCGCGATACTAGCGTTGCGCTCTAACTGTTTGAGCCCCAATCAGCGGTTACCATCATCACAATGAATGAATTCTGACCTGAAGGCAGAGGCGCTTCGGGTATGGCAGTGAGGATATAATGATTATACGACAGAAGACATATTCCATGAAGGCTTCGGAAATCGACAAGAAGTGGTTCATCGTCGACGCCGAGGGCAAGGTGCTGGGAAGGCTCGCCACCGAGATCGCGTCGATACTCAGGGGCAAAAACAAGCCGGGTTTCACCCCACACCTGGACATGGGCGATAACGTAATCGTCATCAACGCCGAAAAGGTGCTGCTTACCGGGCGCAAGTCCGAGGAGAAGGAGTATTTCTCCCACAGCAAGTACCCCGGCGGTGAAAAGTTCACCAACATCAGGAAGATTATGAAGGAAAAGCCCGAATTCGTAATCGAAACGGCCGTCAAGGGGATGCTTCCCAAGAGCAGGCTGGGAAAGAAGATCGCGGGCAACCTGAAAGTCTATGCCGGAGCGGAGCATCCGCACCAGGCCCAGAAGCCGGAAGCACTGGCCGTAGACTGAGCAATTCATCGCATAATCAAGGAGAAGAGCAATGGCGGAGCAGTATTACGCGACCGGAAGAAGAAAGGCGTCGGTAGCGCGGGTGTATTTGAAGCCCGGTTCCGGCAGGATACATATCAACGATCAGGACATAGCGAAGTATTTCCGTAGAAAAACGCTCGAGCTTATCGTTCGTCAGCCGCTCGAGCTGCTGAGCCAGGTGACCGCGTTCGACGTTTTCGCGCATGTCGACGGCGGCGGATGGTCGGGGCAGGCGGGAGCCGTTCGGCTGGGGATCGCACGCTGTATCAATCTTGTCGATGAGCGAAACAAGAAGCAGCTTCGGGAGGCCGGTTTTCTAACACGCGATTCGCGGGCGGTCGAGCGGAAAAAATACGGTCGGAAAAAGGCGCGCAAACGTTTCCAGTTCTCGAAACGTTAAAGAACGCGCTTTTCAGCGGGATCGGAAAAAGGAGGGTGTTTCCCGGGAGGGGCATCCTCTTTTTGTTTTACGGCCGGGCGGGATGGACTTGAAGCATTCATTTTCGCCAGGTACAGCCGGCAGCGGGATTATGGCCGTCGTATGATAGAGATAACGAAAATACATTTCAGGGAAACCGGTGTCATCGTCTCGCTTTCATCGGGGGACTCACTCGTTCTTCCGCTCGATGGGGTGAAATTATATGCGCTCACCGCGGGAAAAGTAATTGACCATGATGAATACGGCCGGCTAAAGGAAGAGTCCGATCGCTTTTCCTGTTATCGCAGGGCGCTTTATTGCTTATCCCTTCGCGGCAGATCGGTTTTCGAGCTCGAGCGCTACCTGCTCGGAAAGGGATTCGCGAAGGAAAGCGTCGTTGAGGCGGTCTCCAGGCTTCTTGAGCGCGGCTATCTCGACGATTACGCCTTCGCCGTTGATCATATCCGCAGGAAGCGGGGGCGGCGGACGGTGGGCAAAAACAGGCTTCTTTCGGAGCTTTTGCGCAAGGGAGTGCCGGGGGATGTGGCAAGAAGGGCGATCGCGGACCATGCCGGCGAACGTGTCGACGGGGAGGATTTATACCGGCTTGCCGCCGAGAGGTTCGAGCGTTTGAAGGGGAAAAAAGACGGTACGCGGAAGCTGGTCTTCTTTCTGAGGCAGCGGGGATTCGAAAGTGATGAAATACGGAGGGTCGTGGAGCGGCTCTCCGGTGAAGATACCATGCCGGAACCGGAATAGCGGCGGCGCGAGAGGTGAGCGATGCACAGGGTTAAAGATCTGCGTGAATCCTTTACGGGATATTTCAAAGAACGCGGCCACAAGATAGTACCATCGAGTTCTCTCATCCCCCGGGACGATCCGACGCTGCTTTTCACGACGGCCGGCATGGTGCAGTTCAAGCCCATGTTCGCCGGGACGGCCCGGCTCGATTACACCAGGGCTGCGACCGTCCAGAAATGTTTCCGCACCAGCGACCTGGAGCGGGTGGGTAAGACCAAACGCCACTGCACCTTTTTCGAGATGCTGGGTAACTTCTCGTTCGGCGACTACTTCAAGAAAGAGGCCATCGAGTACGCGTGGGAATATTCAACAAAGGTCGTCGGCTTTCCCGTCGAGGACGTATGGATCTCGATATTCGAGAATGACGACGAGGCCTATGACCTGTGGCACGGCCACATCGGCGTGCCCGAACGCAAAATCGTACGTCTGGGGCGCGAGGATAACTTCTGGGGGCCGGCGGGTGACTCCGGAGCGTGCGGGCCGTGTTCCGAGCTTTACCTGGATCGCGGGGCCGCCTTCGGGTGCGGTTCCCCCGACTGCAAACCGGGTTGTGATTGCGAGCGTTTCCTCGAATTCTGGAACCTGGTGTTCAACCAGTTTTACCAGGATGAATCGGGCAAACAGACGCCGTTACCCCGCACCGGGATCGACACCGGTATGGGGCTGGAACGCCTGGCAACCCTGGTCCAGAACGTCGATTCCATATACGGAACCGATGAGCTTCGCGGCAT
>CAZVEG010000132.1:0-9517 GCA_964625625.1 uncultured Leptospirales bacterium
ATCCATATCCAGGCGCTTCGGCCGGACGAGCGTATTCGAAGGCGTTTCTTTCTCGCTCACCACCGGCGAGTCGATCGCCGTCACCGGCCCCAACGGTTCGGGAAAATCGACGCTGTGCGACATCGTCGCCGGAATCCGCCGTCCCACCGGCGGCGCGATTAAGTACGCGCTCGACGGCGCCGATCTCCCCGGAGAGGGACTGTTCGGCGTTCTGGGGATAGCGAGCCCGCGGATCAATCCCTATGACGAGCTGACGGGCATGGAAAACGTCGACTTCGCCGCACGTTCGCGCGGAGCGGACCCGTCATCGGCCCTGCCGCTTTTCGAATCGTTCGGGCTCTCCCGTCATCGCGACAAGGTCCTTCGCCAGTACTCATCGGGCATGCGGCAGCGCCTGAAGCTCATTCTCGCGGTACTCCACCGTCCGTCCCTGCTCATACTGGACGAACCCGGCTCTAACCTCGATTCCGACGGCAGGGCGCAATTCGCGGCATATATCGAGTCCCTCCGCGCCCGCACCGCCATCATTATCGCCACCAACGACGCGGAAGAGGCCCGCCTCTGCACCGGAGAGGTGCGCCTTGCTTGACGCGGTCATCGGCAACATCGTCAAGGATTTCCGCATCGAGTTCAGGCGGCGGTTCGCCGTCAACATCGCGCTTTCGTTCGCGGCGATAACGACGCTCGCGGTCAGCCTCACGGCGGGAGGCGTACGGCTGGGCGTGCAGACGCAGTCCATGCTCTTCTGGGTTATCCTGTTCTTCAGCGCCATGAACGGCCTGGCGCACGTCTTTACACGCGAGGAGGAGGAAGGCACCGCGCTCTTTCTGCGGATCAGCTCGCCGGCCGCCGCGGTGTACACCGCGAAGCTCGTTTTCAACATCGTCGTCATATCCATCATCGCCGCCGTGATAAGTCCGCTCTACGTGTTTTTTCTGAACGTCGATCTCGCCACCCCGTCCGCCTTCGTGGCAGCGACATGCGCCGGCGCTCTCGCCATCGCGTCCTCCACCACGGTACTCGCCGCCATCGTCGCCAAGGCGGGAGGACGCGGTTCCCTCTTCACTATCATATCGTTTCCCGTCGTGCTGCCCCCGCTCTGGATCGCGATAGGGGCCACCCGGGCCTCGATAACCGGGAACGCGGCGACCGAGGGCGTGGTTTTTTTACTTGCATTTTCGGGCGCGCTCATCGCTGTATCGTATATGCTTTTCGCTCACATCTGGATCGAAGAATAACCCCCGGCGGCGCAACCGACATGTTGATCACGCGACTTGTTTACATTTTCATGCCAGCCGCCGTCATAATGGCGTTCCATTACGCGCCCGCGGCCGCGGTTCTGGGCGAGACGAGCAGGCTGCTCTACTTCCATGTGCCGCTCGCATGGGTTTCAGTCATGGCCTTCGCCGTGTCGGGCGCCGGGGCGATACTGTTCCTGGTCGATAAAAAGGGCCGTTTCCCCCGCAGCGAGGACACCTTCCACAATTCCGCGTCGCTCGGCACGCTCTTCGCCGTGCTCGCCACCGCAAGCGGATCGGTCTGGGCGAAGCTCATGTGGGGCAGCTACTGGAACTGGGACCCGCGTCAGACTTCGATCGTCATCCTGCTCCTCATCTATTCGGCTTATTTCAGCCTTCGCTCCGCTCTCGCGGGGAAAACCGCGCGGGGCAGGCTTTCAGCGGCCTACCTCATAATCGCGATGACCGCCATGCCTTTTTTCGTTTTCGTAATCCCGCGCGTCTTTCCTTCACTGCACCCCGATCCCGTCATCAACCCGGACCTGAAAATACACCTCGAAGCCGAAATGAGACTGACCCTGATCGTCTCGGTCGTCGCCTTCTCCCTGCTTTATTTTTACGTCCTTGAGATACTGAACAGGCTGTCGAGGATCAGGGACTCCGTGGAGGGTTCACACAATGAATAAAATACTCCGATCGGCCCTTGCGGCCCTGGTCTTCGCATTACCGCTCGCGTATACAACCCCGACCGTGATCGGTGTAATCGGAGCTCCGGCATTCGCGGCGGAAGCGAGGTCCGCGGAGCCCGCACCGGCCGCGCCCGAAGGCGATGGCGCGGTTTCGCGCGTAATGTGGATTGTCCTCGTCGTCTGGCTGGGAATAGGCGCCTGTCTTTTCAAAATCGACCGGAATATCGCCCGGCTGGAGAGAAAGATCGATGAACGCTAAAAGGATCGTCGGCATACTCATCGTCATCGCCTGCGTCGCGGTCGCCGCCTTTTCGATGCGCGGAATGCTCACTCCCTATGTTTCGTTCGCCGACGCGATGAAGTCCGGCGAGTACGTCCAGATCATAGGCATGCGTCCGAAGTCGGCCCCGGTCGAGAATTCCGAAGGGGCCTTCGCATTCACCTTGCGCGACGAGGAAGGCGCGTCGCTGCGGGTGCTCCACAGGGGGAGCAGGCCGCAGAATTTCGAGCATGCCGACCAGGTCGTCGCGCTCGGCACATACGACGCGGGGGCCGGTGTATTCGTCGCGGACAGGATCCTGGTCAAGTGTCCGTCAAAATACACGGGAGAAAAAAAACAATGAATACAGGCACCATCCTTATCCTGGTATCGCTTGCCCTTTCACTTGTTTCGCTCTATTTTCTGGCGAGGGGCGCGGCGGGAAACGCGATGGCGAAAACAACCGCCCGCAGGCTGTTCTATCTTTCGGGCGTTTCGATCACCTTCGCCGTCATCCTGCTCTTCTTCGCCTTCATCAGCCACAGCTTTCAATTCAACTATGTCTACAACTATTCCTCGCGGGATCTTCCACTGGCATACCTCGTGGCGGGGTTCTGGGCCGGGCAGGAGGGAACGTTTCTGCTGTGGGTGTTCATCCTTTATATCCTCGGATTTTTCATAATACGATCGAATGACCGCGACGAGTGCCTCGTGATGTCGATCATCACCGTCAGCCAGATTTTTCTCCTGCTCGTGCTCGTCATCTACAGCCCCTTCCGCTACCTCTGGCAGGCGCATCCGGAACAGTTCGCCCCCGGCTCCATTCCGCCGGACGGGGCGGGGCTCAACCCGCTTCTGCAAGACCCGTGGATGGTGGCGCATCCCCCGGTTCTCTTTCTCGGGTACGCCGCGGCGACCATACCCTTCGCCTACGCGATCGCGGCGCTTCTGCGAAACGATTTTTCCACCTGGATCGCCCGGAGCTACCGGTGGACGCTCTTTACCATGACCACGCTGGGCATCGGAATATTTCTCGGCGGCTACTGGGCGTACAAGGTCCTCGGCTGGGGCGGCTACTGGGGCTGGGACCCGGTGGAAAACTCCTCGCTCATCCCCTGGCTCGTGCTGGTAGCCCTCATGCACGGGATGATCGTACAGCGGCGCACGGGCGCGCTCGTGCGCACGAACATCGGCCTGGCGCTCGCCTCGTTCATCCTGGTGTTTTACAGCACCTTCCTCACCAGAAGCGGCGTGCTCTCGAATTTCTCGGTGCATTCCTTTTCCGATCTCGGTCTTTCCAGGCACCTCGTTTTCTTCATGCTCTTCTACGTCGTCATTTCGGCTTTTCTCTTCGCGAAGCGCTTCGGGGAGATGCGTTCGAAAAAACTCGGGGAATCGGCCGTCGCGTGGGACACGCTCGCGGCGTACGGAATCATCACGCTGTGCCTCTACGCCTTTCTGATCCTGGTCGGAACGTCGATGCCGATCGTCTCGTCGCTCTTCTCCGCCCCTTTCTCCCTGCAGCCCGGTTTCTATAACGGCATCTCGGTCCCGATGGGCCTGCTCATCCTCTGCACGATCGGGCTAGCCGGAATCTTCCAGTTCAGCAAGAAACCGTCCACATGGAAGCTCGCGGCGGCCGGCGCGGCCGTGATAATTCTCGCTCTTCTGTTCAACATCAACCATACCGCGAACCCGGCCGCATACGCCTTCGCAGCCGCCGCCTTCTTCGTGGCGATCTGGGGGGTAATCGACCTGCTCAGGTATAAACCGGCCGTTGTGCTTTCATCGCGGCTGGCTCACATCGGCGTGGCGGTGATGGTGCTCGGAATCGTCGCTTCGTCGCTTCATTCGACCGTCGCGCAGCGGGAGCTTCCGCTGGGGAAATACACGGTCATCGAATCGGCCGCGCTTACCTTCAGGGGGCTCACCGATGCGGACAAGTCCGCCCTCGCCTTCACCTTCGCGCGCGGGCGGTCGGTGAGCGAAATCGAGACCCCGTATTACATCGATCCGCGCACGCACTCGCTCTATCGCGAACCGTACATCAGCTACGGCTTCGGTCACGACATTTACATTTCGCCCGTGGAGTACCGGTCGGGGCTGGATTCGCTGACCAGGTTCGTTCTGGAGAAGGGAACGACGGTGGAATCGCAGGGGATGAAAATCACCTTCACCGGTTTCGACATCGATCGGCAACACATGATGGCGGGCGGTGAGATGAAGCTTTTCGCGAAGATTGCGGTGGAGCGCGGGGCCTCCTCGGCGTCAATCAGGCCCGGCCTGGAGCTCGGGGAAGGCGACCGCCGTGATGCCCTGGCGGCCAGGATTCCCTTCACGGGTCAGCAGGTGCGCCTTCTGGACTTCAACGTGAGCGACGGAACGGTTTTGATTTTCATGGAGGCGCCGCAGGGGATAACGCCCCCGCCGGACTCGGCGATCGTGGAGGTGTCCTTCAAGCGGCTCATATGGTTCGTGTGGCTGGGTACGGTCTTTATCGCGCTCGGAGGGGCCTTCGCCATCCGCCGGGCCGGCGGCGTTCGTTAGAACGATCCTCCGCCTCACTCTCAGGAGGGGATGTGCTCAGCCGGGCGCGCCTCGTAAAGCGTGATCGCCCCGGCCGGGCACGACGCCGCGCACAGGCCGCAGCCGATGCATCCGTCACCGACGCGCGCGGGACCGTCGTTCATGTCGATCGCACGCACGGGGCAGATGTCCGCACATTCACCGCACGATGTACACGCGATCTCATCAACCCGCGCGATAAAGCGGCTGGGGGCGAGCACCCCGGCCGTTTTCGCGTTCGAGGCGTAGCGCAGCATCTCGCAGCAGCAGGGGCAGCAGTTGCATATGGCGTTTCCCATCCCGCTCCTGTTCTCGACCATGTGCACCAGGCCGGCCTCCTCGGCCTTTTTTAAGAGCGCGAGCGCCTCGGACCGGTCGATCCGCCTGCCGGTCCCCCGCTTCAGCGTGTACTCGGCGCCGCGGTTGAGCTGAATGCATACCTCAACCGGCCTTTCACACAGCTTCTGCGACTTGCGGCATACGCAGGGCACCACCGCGATGGAGCCCGCCTCCTCGACGAGGCGGGCCGCGTCTTCGTACACGAGCACACGGCTCTGCGCGTCCAGGGTCCTGTTGATGGGGATCACCCTCATGAACGAGGGCATCTTCACCTGGGTTACGAGCTCCAGAAGCGCGGCGTACTCGGTGTCCATAAAGCTCACCCACAGATCATTCATTTCCTCCGGTGCGCCGTCCCAGAGGAGGGTGGCGTCGTGGAACTGCACGATGTGACGCGGCATGCGATACACGATCTCGCCGTCGCGGACGGATTCGAAGACGGCCCCCTTCCTGAACAGGGATTCAAGCGTTTTTTCCATTTCGCCCGGGGGCATCCCCGCTCTTTCGGCAAGCCCGACGACGGTGCCGGGGAGCATCGCCACCACGCGGGCCTCCCTCTCGGTGCACACGGAGCGCCATATCCGCGGAAGGATCTCGGAGTTTTCCATCATGAGTTTCCGCGAGAGCTCGCGGTAAATGTCGCCGGTTTCCATTCGGTCCCTCTGTATATCCGGTCAGCGCTTCTCTTCGACGATCACGGGCAACAGTGCCTCGGCGAGCACGCAGCTCTTCGGCTCCTTCCCGGTATGGTCCTTCACATCGTGGATGAGGAAGACGCCGTTGTGTTTGCGGACGATATTGTCAACCACCGCCAGGCCAAGCCCGAACCCGAACTTTTCTATGAGCGCGGCCGACTCATCGGGGGGCAGAAGCCTGAAGAAGGGCTCCACCACCAGTTTCTCGTATTCCGCCGGAATTCCGCCGTACGGTTTTTCGGGCACATCGTTCTTTACCGAAAGCCAGAAGTATCCCTCGCTGATATGCCCGAAAATGTTGATGGTGCCGCCCCTGGCCGAATACTTATACGCATTGACGACGAGCTCTTCCATCATGAGACCGAGCTTCTCGAAGTTTAGATCGAGCGCGCAATTCAGCTTGAGTTCCGGATAGGTGATGTGGAGCTTTTTGCTCTCAAGATAGGGCGCGACCGTCTTCAACATTCCCGGGAGCGCCCCGACCAGCTCGGACGCGCTTGAGCGCGAAAGGGGGAATTTTTCGTCCATTATGGCGGTCGTCGCCTGCAATCCGGCAAGCTGGTTCCGGCAGTAGGCGTTATTTTCAATCAACATGTCGACAATATCCCTGCTGATGACGTAGTTATCGTCCCGGGCGGTCATCGTCGCGGATATCACATCGATCAGTGAAACGAGCGTCCCGAAGCCCGCTCCCTGCGAAAGGGAGGTTTTCAGGTTGTACACCGACTTCGTCTCGGTGTAGTCCTTGTCGGCCACCCGCCTGCTTTCCTTGTAATTGAGCCATTCGATCTGGCTGCGTATCTTGAGCCCCGCGCTCATGCTCATGTTCCGTTCGTGATCACGCAGGAACCTGTACTCCAGCCCGCGGGCCACACTGTTCTGAAAGAGTTCGGGATCGATGGGCTTGATGATATAATCGAAGGCCCCCATCTTCATTATCTCTATGATGGTGGCCGGCGAATCGAGCGCGGTCTCGACGAGCACGACCGACTCGGGCAGGCGTTTTTTGAGATGCGTGATGAAAGTCTTCCCGTCCATGACGGGCATCATGAGATCCACGATATAAATCGAGAATTCCTGTTCGTCGAGCATCCCGAGGGCCGCTTCCCCGTTTGGCGCGACGACAGCGGGGATCTCCATGTTCTTGCATATGCCCAGAAGCAGGGCCTGGGTTTCCTTTGTATCCTCGACGATCAGTATCGGCTCCTTGGGCCGGTAAACCACCGTTTTCCTCATAATCTCATTCATGGGCGTCCTCTCCGTTTGTGTTTCCGGGCCGTTCATCCTTCCCGGTCCGAGCATACGGTGTCTTCGCACAGGGGCAGGCTCACCGTGAACGTGCTTCCCCTGCCGGGGGCGCTCCTCACGCCGATCCTGCCCTCATGCGCCTCAACGATCATGCGCGAAATAGTCAGGCCGAGGCCCGTTCCCTGTGTTTCGCGATCGAGCTCCGAGTTGACCTGGTTGAACTTCTCGAAAATGAACGACAGGTGCTCCTTCCTGATCCCTATGCCGGTGTCAATAACGTCGATGACAAGCGTCTGCCTGTCGGTCCTCGATTCTATCCTGACGCCCCCCCCCGGCCTGTTGAACTTGATCGCGTTCGAGAGCAGGTTGATGAACACCTGCTGAAGGCGCTTGGCGTCGCCGTAAACCGTGATATCCTCGGGCAGGTCCCAGCGGTATTCGAGCGTCACGCCCTTTTCGTCGGCCTGCACGGTCATCATCGCGACGCAGGCCCCCAGGATATCTCCCGGACGCTGTGGAGAGCGCTCAAAATCCATACGGCCCGATTCGATCTTTGAGACATCGAGGATATCGTTGATTATTTTCAATAAATGGAGCCCCGAAGAAAGGATGTTATCCAGGTAACCGGCGAATTCACCCTCTTCGACCTGCATCTTCATGAGTTTTGAAAACCCGATGATGGAATTCAGCGGCGTCCGCAACTCGTGGCTCATGTTCGCCAGGAACTCGCTCTTGGCGCGGTTGGCGGATTCGGCCAGATCCATGGCTTTTTTCAGCTCCTTCTCGGCCTTTTTCCGCTCGGCGATTTCATTACGGAGCTTTTCATTGGCGGCGCTGATCTCGGCGGTGCGCTCCATCACCATCTCCTCGAGATGATCGCGGTGCCGGCGAAGTTCCTCCTCGGCCCTCCTTCTCCCGCTGACATCGCGGAAGCTCAGCACTCCTCCGGTAACGGCATCTTTCTCATCGCGTATGATGGATGCGCTGAACTCGACGTGCTTTTTTACTCCCTGACGGTCTATCAGTATGAAATCATCGTTCGGGGAAGGGTTCGCCATGCCGGTGACATTCAGTCCGACTCCGTTGGCGGAATCGATATCAGCGGACAACGGGAGCACCCTGAATACCTCCTCGACCGGCTTCCCTTTCGCCTCGTCCGCGGACCAGCCCGTGAGGTGCTCACCGTGCGAATTGAGAAACACCACCAGCCCCTTCGTGTCGACGGCAACAACCCCTTCCCCTATGTTCCTTAGCGTCACCGACAGCCAGCGCTCGCTTTCGCGCACCCTGTTCTCCATGCGATGACGGTAAAGCGCCATCTCGATCGCGATGGAGAGGTCCCGCTCGTCGAATGGTTTGATGAGATAGCCGTACGGCTCGGTTATCTTGGCCCGTTGCAGCGTCGTATCGTCGGCATAGGCGGTAAGATAGATGACCGGAACGTCAAAATCGGCACGGACCTTTTCGGCCGCGTCGATACCGTCCATTTCCCCCTTGAGCATGATGTCCATCAGCACGATATCGGGGCGGAGTCCGGATATCGCTCCCACCGCCTCTTCTCCGGAGGTGGCCACACCCGCGACTCCGTAGCCCATTGACTCCAGGACGTTCTGGAGATCCCGCGAGACGATCTTTTCGTCCTCTACGATGAATATGCGCGCGGCTGGCATTTCAGTCTTCCTGTCCGGTGGCTTTGACCGAAGATGATAGACGAAATCAAGGACAAGTCAAGATAATTAAGGGCCCCATTCACTGGCGTCCGTACATCCATTCGATCGCGAATTTTACCAGCTGTACGCTGTTCTTCAGGCGAAGCTTTTCGCGTATGCGCAGGCGGTGCGTTTCGACGGTCTTCACGCTTACGTTGAGCTTCGCCGCGATATCCGAACTGGTGTTGCCGCTTCCGACAAGGCGCAGAACCTCGAGCTCCCTGTCCGAAAGGCGGTCCACGGGATTCATGGTCTTATTCGAGCGGCGATACATCAGTTCGTCGAGCAGGCGGGAAGACATTGCGCCGCTCAGGTAAACCTTTCCGGCGAGCACTGCCCGTGCGGCGTCCACGACCTTGGCGGTCAGCTCATTCTTCATCACGTAGCCGCGCGCGCCTGAACGAATCACGCGCTCCGCGTACAGTGACTCCTCGTGCATCGAAAGCACAAGCACCGGAAGCTTCGGATAGCGGCGGCGCAGCACCTTGATGAGCTCGAGGCCGCTTACGCCTTCAGCCAGCGAGATGTCAACGATGACCAGCTCGGGCCTGATCTTCTCCACTGCCCGAATGGCCCCTTCCGAATCCTCCGCGTACCCGGCTATGCGCAGGTCCTTCTCGCGGCTGAACAGCTTTTCGAGTCCCTCGTAGACGATCGGGTGATCGTCCACCACCAGTATTTTTGCCGCCTTAGGCTCCCTTCTTTTTCCCGCCGCGCTTTCGCTCATATCCGCCCCGCCCCTTCAACCTGAATTTGCATATAACCTCCGTACCTC
>CAZVEG010000133.1:0-9321 GCA_964625625.1 uncultured Leptospirales bacterium
CGAGGAAACCGAGACCGCGCCGCAGCTCGGTCTCCTCGGAGAATATGGACGGACCGCAGCAATCCTGAACCGGTTGTTCACCCGTCATCGTATGCCGATTTCCGCCAGGAACTCTCCGACTTTCACGTCATATTCCTTCCTGTTTTTCCAGAACGCCATGGCATGGCCTGCCGTCGGTGCGAGATACAGCTTCTTCGGGCCTTTTTTCAGCTCATACATTTTCTTCGACATCGCCGGCGATATGTAGACGTCGTCGGCGCCGTGTATGAAGAAAACGGGCGCGCGGACGCTTCCGATGGTGCGGACCGGGGAAACCTCCGAGAAGAACATCCCGCCCCGCAGTTTGCTCACCATGCTCGCAACCGGCAGCATGGGAAAGGCAGGAAGACCGAAATCCGCCTTCAGCCTGAAGCTCAACAGCTCCGTCAGGTCGGAATACGGGCAATCCGCTATGACGAACGCCGCGCGATCGTCCATGGCCGCGTACTCGAGGGCGATGCCGGCGCCCATGGATTCGCCGTGTACCCCCACGATGGAATCCGGGCCAGCTTTTGCGAGCGCCCAGTCCATTACGGCCTTCATGTCGTGCTTTTCGTAAACGCCGAAGGTAACGTTATCGCCGCCGCTTCTGCCGTGATGCCGATGATCGTACACGAGGACGTTGAAGCCGCGCCCGCGAAAGATATTCACGTATTTCATCGAACCCATCAGGGTGTAGGTTATGCCGTGGGCGATTATGACGGTTTTTTTCGAACCGGAGGCCGGAATGTACAGGCCGTGCAGGCGGTATCCGAAGGGGGATTCGACATAGAACACCTCCTTCGGCAGGGCCTTGAAATCCCTTTCGATGATCTTGCCGGCTTCGACCTCCATCCTGTAGGTCTCGTCATAGGCCTTCATCTTCGGCGTAATGACCTGGCTCGAGAAATACCAGCCCGCACCGAACAGCGAGACGAGAACGACTATCGCCGCTCCCGCCGCCGCCTTTTTACCGCGTGTCAGCACCGACATATAATCCTCCGTGTACCGGATCCGTGAATCCCTGTCCGCATCGTCAGGGCATCGCGTCCTCAGCTATCGATAGGGGCGTTTCAAAATGAAAAATCAATCACAATTTCGAGAGCCGCGCGGCCTGATGTCGGCTCAGCCTCCACCCGGCGCACGGCCCGTGCGGTCGGGATAGATGTGGTTTAAATAGTCGTTGCGCGTTATTATGCCCACTATCGTATCGCCCTCGACTATGGGAATATGCCCTATCCCCTTTCTGAAGAAGATGTCCTCGAGCTCCCTGACGGTGGTGCATAGCGTTCCCGTGATGATTTTTTTCGTCATGTATGCCTTTACGGGGGCGTGCATCTGGGAGGCCTTTCTGCCCTTCATGATATCGCGCAGTGTAATTATCCCCGTTAACGATCCGTTTTCATCGATTACCGGCGCGCCGGTAAGGTTTCCCGATTCCAGAAACATCGAGGTCTCGAGCAGTGTCCATCCCTGACGCACCACCCTGACGTCGCGTGTCATGAGACCGGCGGCGACGGCGGCCGGCGCCAGCGAGGAATCGACGTGAGCGATGAACTCGCGGAATACCTCCCCTCCGGTGCGCCCCTTGACCAGGGCCGACGAGGCCCGCTCGTGGCCGCCCCCGCCGAAGCGCTTCATGAGACCGTTTACCGCAATGCAGTCCTGCCTGCTCCTGGCGATGATCAGCACGCCGTTTTCGTCCTGGAAATAGAATACGGTGAACAGCGCGTCGACGTTCTCCACGTCGAAGACCTTTTCAACCACGGCCGCGAGACCTCCCGCCTGGTGGTCCATGACCACGTAGCTGAGGCCGACGAGGTTGCCGTGGAAATCCTGGTATACCATCTCGTTGAGGATCTGGTGAAAGAGCGATACCTGGTGCTCCTCCTTCAACGACTTGAGTATCCGGGCCACGACGGCGAGAGAGGCCTTCTGCTCCATGAGGAATGAGGCCGCCATGAAGTCCTCCGTGGTGACGCTCTCGTGGATGAAGTTGCCCGTGTCAGCGTAGATGCCCGCCAGCGCGATGGTCGCCTCGTCCGACCCGAGAACGACGCCGCGGCGCATGAGCTCGATCCCGAAATACGTGGTGTTTGCGCCGAAGGAGTTGCCGCAGACCGTCGCGCCCGGAATGTCCGAAGAGTCCGCGGGATGGTGATCATAGACGGTAATGGTCCCCGTGCACGCGTCGAGCAGCGGGACGAATTCCTTGATCCTGCCCATCGAACGCGTGTCGACCACGATTGCGTTTTCAATCGGCTCGTTCCTGAGCTCCTCGATGTGCCTGAAATCGATGACCGGCTGGTAGATGTTGTAAAGGTTCTGCGCAACCGGGTGGATGAGCCTGCTGCGGACCGCGACGTAACCGGGGTTGAGCCGCCGCGCGAGGACCATGGAGCCTATGCAGTCCAGGTCCATGTTCGTATGGCCGATGATGATATTCATGTGCGTGCCGGTCCGGCGCCAGACGCCGCTTCTCCGCTTTCCGTCAATAGCCCGGCGCGTCCCGATGGATACTGGCCCCGTTTTCTGAGCCGCCGGCGGGCGACGAACAGCCCGTAGCGTCCCATGAGGTTGTATAGAGGCAGGCCCGCCCACAGGATTCGCTCGATAAACGGCGTCATGTAACAGATCCTGATAAGGGCGCGGTAAAGCCCGTCGAAGTCCGATACTCCGAAAAACAGCGTATCGCCGCGCCGGTCGAACCCCCATCGCGCGGCGAGCTTCGATGCCGCCTCTTCTCCGTCCCGCCAGGCCAGTTCCACGTCGAAGGGGCCCTCCATGGTGTACGGGGCGGCTTCCCGGTTGCCGAGCGATCGTACGGCGGCATCGGCCAGCCCCTCCCTCCATGACGCGGGGTCGAAGGAGCTGTCATCGCGCGGCTTCGGGATCGGCCAGGTGGAAAGCCGGGGGATTGCGCCCGCCGCGCAGGCGCACGCGACCGGACAGCCCGAGAAGAACACGGGAGACAGGCCATGGGGCGCGAGCGAGGCAGCGAAAAGCTGCGCCTCCGAAAGCGGCTCTCCATTGACCGTCAGGCGGGCGATCCGCGAGGTGAGCGTGTGAGCAAGGAAGCCCCCGGTACCGGAAGGGGCGTGCATGCCGATCATCATGAGCGCGCCGGCCGGGCCGGGGTCGCCCATCCCCGGGACCGGGCCCGCAAGGTATCCCGATACAAGGCGCACCCGCGGGTCGAGGAATTCTCGTAAAATGTTGTACCCGGTCCGATGGAAGTCCTTGACGATAACGCTCCGCGCACCCGCGGAAAGGAGCGCGCCGGTGACCGCGGCGACGTCGCGCGTCATGTCGAGGCATGCCGGCGGCCATGATTCCGTGAGGAAGGACGATGCCTCGTAATCGCGGCAGCCGGACGATCCTTCGATATCGGCGATGATGAAGACGTTGTCGAATCCCGCGCCCATCCGCTCCTCCGGGAATTTCGCGGCGGTCGTCCCGTCGGCTGACGGCCGCGTTTCGGGAAAGTATCGCAGAGGGGCCGCCTCGTGTCAACCCAAAGGGGCGCGAGCGCCGTCCGGACGACGGTTACAGCCGGGCGACCAGGCTTTTGAGCGGAGTATCGGGCGAGGAGCGCGCGAGGTTCTCGACGATCCGGATGATGTACGGACCGTTGAAGGTCTTGCCGTTGGGGCCCGCGTTGTAGTACTGGGCGGCAAGCAGGAGGTTCCCCTTCGCCAGCTCGAGATAGCGCTTGAGGATCGCGCTGCCGGTCATGATGTTCAGATAGGGGCCGTGGAGGTCCCGCGCGTCCCCGCCGTACCAGAAGGGCATCACCTGCATCAGCCCGCGCGCCCCCGCCGGCGAGAGCGCCATGGGATTGAACCGCGATTCCGCGTCGATGAAGGCCAGTATGATCTTCTCGTCGATGTCGTAGACGGTGCTCGCCCGGTACACCACCCCGTAAATATCGAGTGTGAGGGCAGGATACTGTCCGCGGTACTCCCTGAATCGCCGCTCGAAATCGCCGTCGGTGAACGCGAAGGTCGGCAGAAGCGACATCCTGATAAACAGAAAAGCGAAAAAGAACAGGCCGTAACGCCTGAGCATATCGCGCATTATAACCTCTCGTATGCCGCGAATAAACCGGTTATGACGGTACGGCTCGTGCCGCATGGTGAACCGGATTATTGTCGGGTTTTGTACGTCCGGTGAAGAGTGGTCGCCGCTGATCACCCGGGTTTTCCGACCGGGGCGGCTTTATCAGAATATAGCCGGAAGCTTTGTTCGATCCAATTTTTTTACAACTATTCTTAAAATATGTCAATCAATCTCTGTCCATCGGACTCCGGACCGTCCGTTCGGTCGGTACCCGGGGAGGAGCGCCGTTATGCCCGCGCATAAAAAACAGGGGAACCATGAGAGCTCCCCTGTAATCGCACGCGAATAACTTCGCGCGTTATGACGCGGTATTTACTGTTTTGCCGTCGCCCCCGCAGGGTTCATCTTCATGGCGTAGCCCACCGCCTCCTCTTCCATGCAGAAGTACTCATGTCGCCGCCACGCGTCGATCATGTCGGTATTGTGCCTGCTCATGAAGTGCTCGTTTTCCCCGGTGATGAGCATCATGTACGCCTTCGGTTTCGGATCGAAGCGCACGATGATTCGCGGGGCGGAGGCCAGGTCCGCGACGAACGGCGGCACCGGCTCCGAAAAGCGCGCGCGATTGTTCGTTTCGCCGTCACCCTCGAAGGGGAACGGCCCGTAGTTTACCAGCGGCCTGAAGAGGGCCGACTTGCCGAGCACGTGGTCGAAGCGTATGACGTGCATCTTCCCCCATGCCCATTTCGAAGGCTCGTCCGTACCGAAGTGTCTGGCCAGGAGCGTACACGTTTCGCGGAAAGCGCGGTTCGCGATTTCCGCAATACCCTCCTTGGCCGGGGTCCTCACGTCGTCGAGGAATACTCCGCCCTTCCCGAGCATGTCGAGAAAGCGCTCCATGCTCACGTAGCGCTCGCCGATGTACTCGGTGGCCAGCTCTTCTCCCAGCTCGTCGACGAAGGTCTGGTACGCGAGCCGCACATAGAAGGTGTTGTAGATGGAGGCGCCCGAGGAGTCCATTGAACTGTCGCCGTCCCACGCGAGGAGCAGGTCGTATGCCTTCTTCACCGCCGCGTCTTTCGCGTCGATCTTTACGTACTTTTTGACGGTGTCCACGATCTTGCGCGCGAGGACCGTGCGGGTATCGGTCTGGACTTTCTTCATGTACTCCACGTCGATGTCTTTTTTCCCGCGCAGCATGCGCGCGATGTTCTCGTATCGGTATCCCGGGGCGTAGGTTCCGTTGAGGTCGTACGGGTAATCGTTCACATTCTTGTTGTTGGCGGTGGCGAGGAAACCGCGCGGGGGATTTTTTACCGACGGGTATTTGTCGTCGGGCACGTTGCCGTTCCAGTTGCGATGGACTTTTTCGCCGTCCTGTATGAGGTTACCGGTTCCCTTCTCGCGCATCGGGAGCGATCCGATGACCCTGAAGGCGATATTGCCCTTATCGTCGGCATATGCCAGGTTCTGCGGCGATATCCTGATGAGCCTAGCGCCCCGCATGAACTCGTCGTAGTTCCTGGCGGTATTAATCGCCAGGAAACCGCGATAATCGATGGCGTCGAAGCCCGTCCAGTCCAGGCTTACGTCGAAACCGAGCTCCTTGAATACCTCGGTGAGGACGGGTTTTTTGCCCGCGTAGTGGATGGTCTTCGTCACCGGTTCTTTCCCCTTTACGACGAATATCTCTTTTCTCTCGGTGAGAGGAATGTCCTTGCCGCGGTGCCGGTACGTCTTTTTATCCCAGTCGATCGTTTCTCTGAAAAGGTCGACCATGTCCGCGCCCTGGTTGGTGAGACCCCACGCGCAGTTTTTATTGTATCCCGACGCGATGAACGGCAGGCCCACCACCTGGGCCCCGGTGGCCTCGAAATCGCCCGCGCGTACGCGTATGAGGTAGAAGTCGTTGGGCAGCTTTGACTGGTGAACCTGCATGTCGCTGCAGAGGATGGCGCCTCCATGCGCCGTGAGCGCGGGACCCACCGCCCAGTTATTCGACGCCGAGCGACATCCCAGCAGCCAGTCCAGTTTTTTCAATACAACGGCAAATGCCTCGTCACCCGCCCCGATGCCGGCGATGTCGTCCACGATCGTCGGAGTCTTGTCGGGAGTCAGGCTGAGGAGCATGGAGCCCTTTTCCTTCCCGATCTTTTTGAGTATGCGGTGGTACAGAAGCTCGTGTTTCATATTGTAGGCCAGGCTCCAGTTCAACATCATGCCCACGAGTACCGAGTCCGATATCTCCCACTTTTCCTTTTTCATGCCCAGGAGCTTCATGTAGGCGTTCGTGCCATTTTTATCGAGGTAGTAATTGACGCCGTCGACATAGCGCTGGTAAAGGGCGCGAAAGCCCGGGTCGAGTTTTTTCGCGTAGTCCTTCGCGCGCTCGTTGAAGCCCACGCCGCGGAGAAAGATGTCCTTGGACAGCTCCTTCTCGCCGGCGAATTCGGCGATACGCCCCTGGCCCACCCTGCGGGTGAATTCCATCTGGAACATCCGGTCCTGGGCGTTGACGTAGCCCCATGCGAAGAAAAGGTCTTCCATCGTCCGCGCCGTTACGGTCGGCACGGCGTATCTGTTGCGTTCCACGCTTACCGGGTGAGACAGGCCCGGCGCGGTGATGTCCGATGTGTAGTCCGGCAGGCCTTTTCTCAGAAAGATATATGCCCCGGTTATCACGAGTAGTATGATGAGTGCGATGACGATCAGTATTTTTTTCACTGGTAACCTCCGTTCGGGATGCATCAGTATGCAGTATGTCTGATATAATGTCAAGAGGAGCATGGTGCATCGGCCTTTTCATTTTTACTTATTATCCAATCGCTTCTTCTGATTTCCAGGCTCAACTCCGCCTTCGGTCTCCACATCGCCCGCATGCTGTTCTGCATGGATCTCGGCACGATCGCACTTTCCCGAGCCCCGTTGAAGAGGAGCCGTTGAATTTTCTGTTGCAACAGGCGTACGCGGTATCGTATAAAGACGCACCGGTTAGACCGGCACCCTAATGGAGATGGAGCGTTGTCATGAGCAAAGGAACCGAGGTAGCATGCGTAGGGTTGACGATTCTGGACATACTGGGACGACCGATTAACAGCATCCCGGAAGGCGGCAGCACCACCATCATCGACCAGATCAGCATGACCCCGGCCGGCACGGCGGCCGGACCCGTGGTGATAGCGGCGAAGCTGGGGATGAAGGCCACGCTCGTCGGCGCCATCGGCAGCGACGACATGGGCATGCTCCTCGAATCGATGCTGAAAAAACAGGGCGTGGACGCCACGCGCCTACAGCACCGCACCGATCTGCCCACGGCCGCCACCATGCTCGCGGTGAACGCCAACGGCGACAGGCCCAATTTTCACGCCATCGGCGCGACGATCATGCTCGAGATCGATGGCCCGACCGAGGAATTCATCACCGGCAGTCGCTTCGTTCACTGGGGCGGCGTGGGTACCATGCTGAACCTCGACGGCGGCAGGGGCGCCGAAATTCTCAAAAAGGCGAAAACCGCCGGAGCGACGATCACCTGTGACTTCATCGCCCCGCAGCCGGGCACGCTCGATGCCATTAAAAGCGTACTTCCGCACGTCGACTACTTCATGCCCAGCCTTGAGGAAGCCATGGCGATAGCCGGCACCACGACGCCGGAGGACACCGCGCGCTACTTCCTCGATTGCGGGACGGGCGCCTGTATCTTCAAATGGGGCGCGAAAGGCTCGCTCCTGGCCACGCGCGACGGCATCAAACGCATACCGGCCTTCAGGGTGGACGTGCTCGACACCACCGGCTGCGGCGACGCGTACTGCGCCGGCTTTATCGCCGCGCTCGCCAGGGGGCGGAACGTAGAGGATGCCTGCCGCTTCGCGACGGCGGTATCGGCCCTGGTGGCGACCGGGCTGGGAAGCGATGCGGGAGTGGTGAGCTACGAGGAGACGGAGAAGGCGATGGGGGCCATGAAGACGCTGGACTGAGGGCGGGGAAGGCCACCCCCGGCGCCTTTTGCGACTACCGATCGGCTTTAGCGGGATTCACACGCCGATCGGGGAATGTTCGTGCTTCCCCTCGGCCGGCACCAAGGGTTTCCCGCCAGTGAGTCCTCTCCCCTGGGCGACGACCATGGATGGCCTGGTGTCGCCGGAGACATGGATGTCGAGAGGCTGACACGACTCGAGAGCCTGATATAACGAAGCCCGGCCACAGGCGAGCCTTCACATCACCGGCGAAACCCCGAAAGGCCCGTATGGATACCAACTGAAATGGGAGGAACAGAAATGCGAGAGATATGCACGCCCGCCCCGACTCGAACGGGGGACCCACAGCTTAGAAGGCTGTTGCTCTGTCCAGCTGAGCTACGGGCGCGTATTCGGGGTGATAGGATTCGAACCTACGACACCCTGGTCCCAAACCAGGTGCGCTACCGGACTGCGCTACACCCCGCAGTGATAGAACCTGATATATCCCGCGAAAAAACGTGTCAACAGTATTTTTGGTGCCAGGGCTTTCCCGCCCGGCGTCTGCTTCAGGAATAGCGGCCCCATTCCTTTTCGACGAGCCCGCGGACGTGGCCGATGAACGCGTCCTTCGCCACCCGTACGACCTCGCTTTCGCGGCGCAGTTTCACCTCTATCTCGCCGTCCTTGAAGTAGCTTTTGCCGACAGTCACGCGGATCGGCATGCCGATGAGGTCGGCGTCGGCGAACTTTACGCCCGGGCTCGCCCTGCGGTCGTCGTAGAGCACCTCGATCCCGGCGTTCGCGAGCATTTCGTAGATCTCCTCGACCGCGGATATCTCTTCATTGGATTTCGCGATACCGACAAGGTGCACCTGGAACGGCGCGACGGTCATGGGCCAGGCGATGCCCTTCTCGTCGTTGTGCTGCTCGATGACCGCCGCCATGGTGCGGTTGACGCCGATGCCGTAGCATCCCATTATGGGGTGCACCGCCTTTCCGTTCTCGTCGAGCACGGTGAGGTTCATGGACTTCGTGTACTTGTAGCCCAGCTTGAAGATGTGCCCCACCTCTATCCCCTTGCGCTCGTCCAGCGGCGCCCCGCACCTGGGGCAGGCGTCGCCCTTTACGGCCGAGGTGATATCGGCCTCCTCCTTTATGATAAAATCCCTTCCGGGATTGACGCCCGCGTAGTGTTTGTCCTTTTCGTTCGCCCCGGTGATGGCGTTGCGCGCGGCGCGGATGGAGAGGTCGCAGATGGTGCGCACGTTCTTTTCGCTTACCGGCCCGG
>CAZVEG010000134.1:0-9313 GCA_964625625.1 uncultured Leptospirales bacterium
TTTCCATGAGAGAGCCGGAAAAAATGCTAGAGTATAAGGAGGCCGCGCGGACGGGCACGGCCTCGACCGATCGACGGGAGGACGCGATGAAAGAGAAGGTACTGGTCTTCGAGGCCATGAGGTGCACAGGGTGCAGAATCTGCGAACAGTGGTGCAGCGTACACCATTTCGGCGCGGCCGGCCCGTCGCTCTCGCGCATCACGATCATTCGCGACCACGTCAACCAGATCGACAACGGAATCATCTGCCACCAGTGCGTCGACGCGCCGTGCATCGCCTCGTGCAAGTTCGGTGCGCTTTCGAAAGACGGGACCACCGGCGCCATCCTCGTCGATATCGAAAAGTGCACGGGCTGCCGGCGCTGCATAAAGGCCTGCCCGCACGGAGCGGTCCGCATGCACCCGGAGGAAAAGTACGTGCTCATCTGCGACCTCTGCGGCGGCGACCCGAAGTGTGTGCGCCATTGCCCGGAGAAGGCCGTCCAGTATCTCGAGCGCGGCAAGTCCGAGCGCCCCTATCGATCGGTTCTGGTCCGTGGACTCTCGCGAAGAGGTGAATGTGATGAACAATAACGATAGCCTCAGGGCATTCTTCGGCGACGTGGTGCGCGTCAATCTTACGACGGGTGCGATAACGCGCGAGGAGCTACCGCTCGACGCCGTGCGGCGCTTTATCGGCGGCCGCGGCCTGGGGGCCTGGTACCTCTACAACGAGGTGGGGCCCGATGTCGATCCGCTCGGCCCCGATAACAAGCTCATCTTCATGAACGGGCCGTTCGTCGGCACCCCCCTTCCCGCGGGCAACAAAGTAAACCTCGCGTTCAAGTCGCCGCTCAGCTTGAGCTACTCATATTCCCTCTGCGGGGGACACTGGGGCCCCGAGCTCCGCTTTACCGGCCGGACAGGCCTTATAATAGAGGGAAAATCGGACGCGCCGGTCTACCTGTGGATCGACGACGACCGGATCGAGCTCCGGCCCGCCGCGGGCCTCTGGGGCAGGACGGTGCCCGAAACGGAGAAGCGCCTCCGCGAGGAGTTGGGCGGAGACGAGCTCGTCCAGATCGCGTGTATCGGGCCCGCGGGCGAGAAGCTGAACAGGATGGCCTGCATCACCGCGGGCCATTACCGGGAGTTCGGGCGCGGAGGATGCGGCGCGGTAATGGGAAGCAAGAACCTCAAGGCGATAGCCCTGCGCGGCACCGGGGTTGTGCGTCTTCACGACGCGGCGGGGGTGATGGAGCTCACCGAGGCCCTGACGGCGGGCCTTAAAATCCACCCCAAGATAATAGACCGAAGGAATTTCGGCACGCCGGAGCTCCTCAAAACCATCAACGACAACGGCCTTCTCTGCACGCGGAATTTCAGCGAAACGCATTTCGAGGAGGGGTATCGCCTGGAGGGCCCGCGGATGCGCGAGGACATCGTGGTGGGCGACGCCTCGTGCTTCGCGTGCCCTGTGGCCTGCGGCAAGAGGAGCTATGTGAAGGCCGCTGACGGAAGGCCCATGCTTCTGGAGGGGCCGGAATTCGAAACCATTTCGCTTCTGGGAGCGAACTGCGGCGTTTCCGACTGGGAATCGCTCGTCGAGGCAACGCTGGTCTGCGACGAAAACGGTTTCGACACCATGAACGCCGGCGGCTGCGTGTCGCTGGCGATGGAATGCTTCGAGAAAGGCATTTTGACGCTCGAGGATACGGGCGGGATCGAGCTTCGCTTCGGCAACGGCGCCGCGCTGGTGGCCGTTCTGCGCCTCATGGCACGACGAGAAGGTATAGGCGACATTCTGGCCGGGGGCGTGAAACACGCGTCCGAGCGCTTCGGCGCGCCGGAGCTCGCCATGCACTCGAAGGGACAGGTGCTGGCCGCTTACGATCCGCGCGGCTGCAAGGGCATGGCGCTCACCTACGCGACCTCCCCCAAGGGGGCGCACCACATGATCGCGACCACCATGGGCCCGGAGATCGCCGGAGGCACCCGGCTCTCGTACGAGAACAAGGGAGCGCTGCAGAAGGAAAACCAGCTCAGCATGTGCGCCGTCGATTCGCTGGGGATGTGCTCCACCCTGCGCGGAGGTTTCGGCATGGGCGACCAGGCCAGAGGATTCAGCCTCGTCACGGGCATCGAGATGGACATCGACGGCCTCAAGCTCGCGGCCGAGCGCGTCATCACACTGGAACGCATGTACAACGCCCGCCTGGGCTTCAGCCGGAAGGACGACACCCTGCCGAAGCGCATCCTGAGCGAGCCCGTGCCCTCGGGCCCGAGCGCCGGCGAGACGGTCGACCTGGAACGCATGCTCGATGAATACTACGGCCTGATGGGATGGAGTCTCGACGACGGCCTGCCCACGCGCGAACGGCTGGAGAAGCTCGGTCTCGCAGATCTGACGGCGGCAAGGCGGAAGTGACGCCTGTACCTTCGCGGTGGTGTGTCCATTCGGCCGCGAATCGCCACGGCTTTCATCAATCCCACCGGGAATTCCGTTTACTCATTGACAGAAAACCCGCCGCCCGCTAGGCTTGGCCCACATTTGGGGTGGCTTAACGGCCTGAGATTATACCCGTTGAACCTGATCTGGGTAATGCCAGCGTAGGGAGAATATTCGGAATTCCGTTTTCCGGTCTCTGATTTCCCTCCATTTCCGCGGTAAATCAACACACGGGTTTTCCAACCATTACCACCCTCCAAGAATATTTCCATGGAGGAAGCGATGCTCAACGAAACAACCATCAGCAAAGCGATCATCGACTCGTACACGACCAAGCTCAAGGAAGCACTCGATCTGGATGTCGCCATCGTCGGAGGGGGCCCCTCCGGCCTCGTGGCGGGCTATTACCTCGCCCGGGCGGGAAGGAAGGTCGCCCTGTTTGAGAAGAAACTCTCGATCGGCGGCGGCGTGTGGGGAGGCGGCATGATGTTCAACGAAATAGTGGTGCAGGAAGAGGGAAAAGCCATCCTGGACGAGTTCGGCCTGACCGGCATCGAGTATGAAAAAGGCTACTATTGCCTGGATTCGATCGACGTTACCGCCACCCTCATTCACAAAGTGGTACGGGCCGGCCTTAAAATCTTCAATCTCATCAGCATGGAGGACGTCGTCTTTAAAAACGGCAGGGTCTCCGGGCTCGTCATCAACTGGGCGACGACGGAGATGACCGGCCTTCATATCGATCCGCTCACCGTATGTTCCCGATTCGTACTCGACGCGACCGGACATCCGTCAACCGTCACCGCCGCGCTGGTCCGGAAAATGGGCGTACGGCTGAATACCCCGACCGGCGGCATCATGGGTGAAAAATCCATGGATGCCGAGCTTGGCGAACTCAATACGGTCCAGAACACCCGTGAGGTATTTCCGGGTCTGTTCGTGAGCGGTATGGCCGCCAACGGCGTTTATGGAGGTTATCGCATGGGACCCGTGTTCGGCGGGATGCTCCTCTCGGGCAGGAAGGCCGCCGAGGATATGCTGTCGCTTCTGGGCCAAGAATCGGTGCGCGGCTAACGATATTCCTGACGGCGGCCCGGGCATTATCCGAAACCGGGACCGCCGTACGATTCAGGAAAGCCTCCGGTCGCCATGCTCCATCAACGATACCGGGAATCCTATTCGCTTGACTTCGCCGAAGGTACGGCGCATACTATCGACCGCCCGGACAGTTTCCATGTACAGAACCACACGATACGTCTGCGCGGCGATGCTCGCGCTCCATATATTCGCCGTCGCCGCGGCCGCAGAGCCGGAGGGCGACCGGCGTCCGAAAATAGGTCTTGTCCTGAGCGGCGGTGGGGCCCGCGGCATCGCGCACGTCGGAGTGATCAAGGTACTGGAAGAGGCGGGCATCCGCCCCGATTACATCGCCGGCACCAGCATGGGAAGCATCGTGGGCGCCATGTATGCGATCGGGTACGACGCCGCGACGCTCGATAAGCTTGCCCTCACCATGGACTGGAACGACATACTCGACGACCGGGTATCGCACCGCCACCTGTCCATGCAGGAAAAGCTCGGGGACGGCCGCTATGCCTTTTCCTTTCCGCTTCGGAACGGCCAGGTTTCCCTGCCCTCGGGCTATATCCCCGGGCAGAAACTCGCGATGGAGCTCGCCCGGCTCACGCTCCCGGTTCACAACGTGAGGGACTTCAATAAGTTAACCATTCCCTTCATCTGCGTGGCCACGGACATCGAAACCGGCAAAGCAAGGGTCTTCGACCGGGGCTACCTCCCGGATGCGCTTCGGGCAAGCATGGCGATACCATCTATTTTCATCCCTGTTGAAATCGACGGGCACCTGTACGCGGACGGCGGCATCGTGCTCAACTTTCCGGTCTCCGAGACACGGGCGCGCGGCGCCGACATCATCATAGGCGTCGACGTACAGACTCCGCTTTACAGGAAGGACGAGCTCAACTCGCTCGCGAGAATCATGGAGCAATCGGTATACTTCCTCGGCGAGATATCCAACGAACGCGAGCGCGCCCTCTGCGACACCCTCATCACGCCGGACGTCAGCGGCTTCACCGCGTCGAGCTTCGAGAATCCCGGCGAGCTTATCCGGCGCGGCGAGGAGGCCGCCCGGGCGAAGCTGCCCGAAATCCTTGCCCTCCTGAAGTCCCCGCCGACGGAACGCACCGCTCCGACGGTGCCGCTCGCATCGCGCGACGAGAAGCGTTTCATCACCGCTATCAGGATACGGGGACTGGACAAGGTTTCCAAAAACCTTGTCAGAGGTGCGCTCGGCCTCAAGACGCCCGCCATGATGAGCTATGAGGACATCGAGAGCGCCATCGACCGGGTGTACGGCACCATGTTTTTCGAGCGCGTGGAATACCGCCTGGAACCCGACCCCCCGGGCGAGAGACTGGTCATTCGGGTGAAGGAATCGACGACAAACTGGTTCAAGGTCGGCATCCACTACGACAGCGACTCGAACGCGGCGCTGCTCCTCAACACGACCTTCCGGAACATCGCGGGCGAGGGATCGAAGCTGTCGATCGACCTCAACCTGAGCGAAAACCCGATGATGGAGACATCATACATCATACAGACCGGTCTTCGCCCGGGCATCGGCGCGGGGCTTATCTTCTGGTACAGCCAGTACGACGTGTTCATTTACCAGAACACCGAGCTCGTCGCCGATCTCGACTATCGCACCTTCGGCGGCGACTTCATGCTGTTCACGACCTTTTCAAATCCCTTCGCGCTCGGCGCGGCGATTCAGAAGCAGTACATCACGATTGAAAAGAAAATCGCACCGCCCGACTGGGAAGGCGGCTCGATGGATTTCCTCAACTACTACGCGTTCATGATGCTCGACACGCTGGACAGGGTGGTCTTCACCCGCAGCGGGCTCTTCCTCTACCTGGAGGCCATGCGCATCGGCCTGGGTTCCGGGGCCGAAGAGAAAACACTCTACCACCCCGTCTACAAATACTCCGCCCAGGTTTCAACGGCGCTCCCGGTCCACCGGCGTTTCACCATCCAGCTGGGAGCGTACGGAGGCAGCATCAGGGGCCACACGGTCTACGCCCCACACCTTTTTTACATGGGAAGCGTCTATTCGAACGCCCGCGGGGTCTATCCGTTCATGGGCCTGCACTATATGGAGGTGTCGGGCAGACACATGGCCGTGGCCTACGGGGCGCTGCAGCTCGAACCGTGGAGGGAGATATTCGTATCGCTCAAGGCCAACGCCGGGAAGATGACCGAGCGGAGGGAGGACCTGGAAAACACCGACGACCTCCTGCTTGGCTACGGGCTCAGCCTGGGTGCGCTCAGCGTCATCGGTCCGCTCGAATTCACCGTGGCGAAAGGAGCCGGGAAAGACGAGATAATCCTGCATGTCAACATCGGTTACCGGTTTTAGAGAACGGCATGCATCAACCGCTCTCTTTTACCTTCGCACTGTGAACAAACGAAATACTCACACCCTGCACTCATAATCTTGCAAATTTGAGTTGTTCCATGACTGGCAAGTGTCATCGCGAGGAGGCCTCAGGCCGACGTGGCTATCTCAAAATGCAACACGTCATAACTAAAAAAACCAGATGCTGTATGAGATTGCCACGCCCCTATACGGCCGGGGCTCGCAATGACATTCGGTAAAGTAACAACTATATTTTAATAATTGAAGCCGGCGCTTATACCGTCTTCAATCGCGCATCGAGCATAACCCGGGTCCAGCATCAAAGCGAATGGACGGCAGGGGATTGTACGTTAAGGATTTCCGCTTACTTCCCCATCGCCCGCGCGATTGCCCGGAACATCTCGATCGACTCGATCTCCATGTCGTCACCGTCCCTGTTGTAGTCGGCGTAGGCCGAGGTTTTGGCGATGACGATGCGATGGTGCGGATGGATGTAGATGAACTGACCGTATATCCCGATGGCGAGGAAATCGCCCTCGGGGTTCTCCGGTATCCACCACTGGTAGCCGTAGCCGAGCACCCATCCCGAGCTGTCGCGCTTGCCCGGCATGAGATGCGGCGCGTCCGGTGTGACCGACGCCTTAACCCATGCGGCGGGCACCACCTGGACGCCGTTCCAGTTGCCGTTATTGAGATAGAGCCGCCCGAAACGCGCGTAATCGCGGAGTACCACGTTCAGCCCGCCGAAGGCCGCCTCCATCCCGGCGCTGTCGACAAGCCAGAGCGCGTCCGACTCCATGCCGAGCGGCTTCCAGAGCTTCTCCTCGGTGTAAGCCGACAGGGTCTTTCCGGTCGCCTCGCGTATGATCATGCCGAGAACCTGCGTGTCCATGCTGACGTAATGGTTGTACACTCCCGGCTTTCTTTCCGACTGGAGCGAAGCCACGAAATCATCCAGCGGCGTTTTCAGCGCGATGGCCCTTCCCATACGGTTGATGTCCGAATTGAAGTCGGCGTAATCCTCGTTGAAGCGTACGCCCGATGACATCTGCAGCACGTGCTTTATCGGAACATCGTTGTAGCCGGAAACTTTGAGAAGCGGGACATAGCCCGTCACCGGTTCCATGATATCCTTTATATGCCCTTCATGCATCGCTATGCCGAACAGGGCCGAAACGAATGATTTCGCCACCGACCACGAAATCGCTTTCGAGGTCTCGGTGTTCCCCAGACAGTAGCGCTCGTGGAGGATGGTGTCATCACGCACAACCACAATACCCGTCGTTCCGGTACGCTCCAGGAAGGGGCCCACCTTTTTAACGGAGCCCCTGAAGATGTAGGTGTCCGGAAGTGCGGCGTTCGCGCGTTTGAATTCGTATACCTCCGATCCACGGCGCACGACGCGCGAATCGAGCATTTCGCCCATGCTTCTGAAATTTTCAACTATCTTATCGGAATCAAACAGCGTTATAACGCGATAGAGACGGATGATCCGGCCCGACCCCAGCAGGCCGGCGACCATGAGCACCCCCAGAACGATACCGACAATCTTTATACCCCTGCGTGACGACCGTTTCTCCGCCATAGAGCACCTTCCTTTGAATATTTCGGGATTCCGCAACCCGCGCATTGCCTGAGAGCGCGCGATTCATATGCGGGCGCCGTGTTTCCTACAACAGGCCCCGTTTCCGCGCGAGCTCCATCATCTGCTCCATGCTGGTAGCGGGCGGAGTGCGCAGGGCCTCGTTCGGTTTGGCCGCAAGAGCGAGCGCCTCCGTGGGGCATGCCGTCACGCAGAGTCCGCAGCCGATGCAGCGGTCCAGGTCGATGTCGATGATTCCGGCGATGTCGTTGAGCGAGAGCGCTTCCATCTGGCAGCGCTCCACGCACGTCTCGCACCCTGTGCAGAGGGAAGGGTCGACGACCGCATAGTGGTTGCTGAATACCGCCTCGGCGGGTTTGGACAGGAGCTTGAGGCTCTTGAGAACGGCACAGCAGTCCCCGCAGCAGTTGCACATCCCGGTCGGGTTCTGCGCCGTGGCCGGCTGGACAACCAGGCCCTCCTCGTTGCACTTCTTCAAGATGCCGATCGCCTCGTCGTAACTCACCTCGCGGCCGATGCCGTAATCAATATAATAACGCGCCATCGATCCGAACATGAAACAGGTCTCGATCGGCCTGCCGCAATCGTGCTCCATGATACCGGCGTGTTTGCGGCACGTGCACTCCGAAACGACGATGGGACTGGCCTTCTTTAAAATCGCCGCGGCGTCGTCGAACGAGGCCACGTGGTGCTCGGGCGTAACGGACTCGCCCACCGGGATCGTCCTTAAAAAGAGACCCGAAGATTTCGCGATCGCCCCGCGAAAACCCTCCTCGAAATAACGCTCCAGGAGCTCGGCGAAGCGGCGGCTCATTCGCAGCGTATTGAACTCGACCAGTCCGTGCATGAAGGGAATGGCGCCGTACCTCGGAGTTTCACCCTTCCTCAACCGGAAGAGAAGCCCCCTGTTCGCCATGTCCTCCAGTTTGATTTTCGTATCGTCGACCGTGCGACCGATCTTCGCGGCGATGACCTCGGGAGTCTCTAGCATCGGCGAGAGCTTCAGGAATACGTTCGCGTCGTCCTCGGAAAAGAGCTCCCTGAGCAGTTCGATCTCCACACCCGACTCCGTCGACGGAAAGCCGAGGGAATAGGTGTCGAGCTGTTTCTGCAGCGTTCGGTACAGGTCCTGTGACATGGTATCCTCCGGGGGATTGGATTCAAGATTCAAGATTCAAGATTGCGATTTCGCCGGGCCGTTTTCGGTAAGCGAATAGAATTTATCCAGCTCCTCCTTCACGGCTCGAAGGAGCGCATCGTCCTGTAGATATACGGTAAGCCGGTGTGTTTCGTCATCCCGCTTCGCCGCCAGGCGGTAATAATATGTCGTGCCGCCTTTTGTGCGCTGCGCGTGTTCCTCCACCTCGAAGCGAGTGAATGCACTGCGCCGCACCACACGCCCTTTCGCCCAGGGTACAGGCCCGCTGGAAACCCTGATTTCCTCCGGGGTGGCCGTAATAAGGGTAGAATTAAACACGCGGCTCAGGCTGTAATAGATGCCCAGGAGCAGGACGAGCGTCCCCAGCATGACGAATATCATGATGAAGGGATCGTTCTGGTTCGCCCTCAGAGCGTCCGCAAACGAATTGAAATCGGAAATCATGATGACAAACTGTCGTCCCGCCATCGCGTAAATCCCGAAAGCGAAGAGGGCTGCGATGGAAGCGATTTCGACGGCGAGAAGGAATAAGTAGACACGTGCGAACCATCTCAGCCGGATTTCGATGCCGTTCCACACCTGCCGCACATCGGGCATCTGCATTGCGTTCCCCCGCGGGGTGGATTTTTGATTCAAGATTTAAGATTTAAGATTTAAGATTCAAGATTTACGAATATCCTAATACTAA
>CAZVEG010000135.1:0-9264 GCA_964625625.1 uncultured Leptospirales bacterium
TTCCATAGCCCAGCCCGACCCCGAAGAAGCCCCCGCGGCGGAACGCGGTGAACGACTGAATGACGTGATAGCCGATTCCATAGGGGTCCTTCCAGGGGTCGAGATAGGCCAGCATGCGGTCCTTCCGATACCCGACCTGGTAAACCAGCAGGTAGAACATCGGTATGCTGGTCACGAAGAGCGCCGCTATATAGAAGAAAGGGAAGCCCGAAACGAAGAGCACGAAAACCGAGACGAGCAGGAGGTCGATGGCCGTTCCGAAATCGGGCTGCATCATGACGAGTATGAAGATGAGCGCGACGACCACGACCGGAACGAGGAGCTGGACCACCTGGTTCCCCCTCCCTTCCGGTTCGGACGAAAAGACCTTCGCCAGATAGATGACCACGAAGATTTTGACGAATTCCGACGGCTGGAGGCCGATCGATCCGCTTCCCAGCCAGCGGGCCGAGCCCTTCACGCTGTGTCCCACACCGGGTATCAGCACCATGACGAGCAGCACCAGCGACACGAACAACATGATTTTTGTATACCGTATGTAATTGCGATAATCGAACTGCTGGATGAGGAACAGGGCGGCGAACCCGAGCACGAACCAGGCGGCCTGCCGCTTGAGAAAATGAAACGAGTCCCCGAAGGTCCTGGCCGCGACGACGGCGCTCGCGCTGTAACTCATGGCGATACCGATACCCGCCAGCAGAAGTATGATGACGAAGAGCACGATATCGGGCTCGCCGCGCCTGCGGGTGTCGATTACCGATTTCAGGTCCATGAAATCTCCCCCGACGAAAGCCGCGCGAACGACGCCTTGAACGCCTCGCCCCTCTCCTCGAAGTTACTGTACATGTCGTATGACGCGCACGCCGGCGAGAGCAGTATCGTGTCGCCCTCCGCGCTCGCCCGCATGGCCCTGGCAAGGGCGTCGTCCATGCCGTCCGCGGTCTCACCGGGAATGTCCGCGAAAATTCCCGCGAACTCCCGCGACGACTCCCCGATCAGCACCAGGAACCTGACCCTCTCCGCGATCGGATCGTGCAGCCGGGAATAATCGTCCCCCTTGGTCCGGCCGCCCAGTATGAGCACAACACCGCCGGAAAGGCTTTTCAGCGCCATCTCAACCGCACCGACGGTGGTCGCCTTGGAATCGTTGATAAACAGCCGCCCCTCCAGCACACCGACTCGCTCCATGCGGTGGGCGAGCCCCTCGAACGAGTAGCACGCTTCGGCCATCAGCGGGTAATCCGGCTCCCTCCCGATCTTCCGGAGGAGCGACACGACCATGAGAAGCGCGGCCATCGCGTTCTGCACGTTATGCACGCCGATGATCTTCATGCGCGACGGATCGAGCACGCCCTTCACGGCGCCGTTGTCGCGGATGAAGACGGTATCTTTTTCGAGAAAGGCCTCCGCGTCCGTGTTCGTCATCGAAAAGCCCAGGCGGCGGGAGGCGATGTTTCCGATCCCCGCGGAGAGCGCGGGATCGTCCATATTGTAAACGAAGCTGTCGCCGGCGGACTGGTTCATCGCGACGCGGAGCTTGGCCCGGAAATAATCGTCCATCGAGGCATAGCGGTCGAGGTGATCGGTGCCGATGTTGAGTATGGCGGCGACGTCGGGCCGGAAGAGCTCGATCGTCTCGAGCTGGAATGATGAAAGCTCGATAACGCTCACCGTGTCGTCCGAGCTCTCGTCGACGAGCGAGACCAGCGGAATGCCGATGTTACCGCCCACCAGCGCCTTGAAACCAAGTGAGCGCAGCACATGCCCCACCAGGCTCGTGGTCGTCGATTTGCCGTCGGTGCCGGTGATCGCCACCACGCTTCCGCGCAGGAAACGGAATGCGAGCTCGATCTCGGCGATAACCGGTATGCCTCGCCGCCGCGCCTCGGTTACGAGCGGGATGACCGCGGGGACGCCCGGGCTCAGCACCACCAGATCGACACCCCGGTCGAGGAGCGACGGCTCCTGGTTCCCGGCGAACACCTCGACGCGCGCATCGAGGCGCCCGATCGTGTCGGCGAGCTCATCCCGGCTCCTGAGATCCGACACCAGCACGCGACAGCCCTTGCCGGCCAGGAAATTGGACGCGGCGAGCCCCGACCTGTATCCCAGGCCGACGACGAGTGCCGATGTACCGGAGCCGATTTCCTTCATGCCCACATATCCTACAGTATTTTAAGCGAGCTCAAACCGAGTATCGCCAGTAATATTCCGAGAATCCACATGCGGACCACCACCTTCTGTTCGGGCCAGCCCGAAAGCTCGAAGTGATGGTGGATCGGCGCCATCTTGAATATCCGCTTTTTCCGCAGGCGGTACGAGGCAACCTGAAAAATGACCGAAAGCGCCTCGATGACGAACACGCCGCCGACGATGAAGAGGAAGACCTCTTTCTTTATCATTATCGCGACGATTCCCAGGATGCCGCCCAGCGCGAGCGAGCCGGTGTCGCCCATGAATACCGAGGCCGGGTTGCTGTTGAACCAGAGAAAACCGAGCGACGCGCCGACGAGCGCGGAGAGGAACACCGTGAGCTCGGCCCCGAGAGGAATGTACGGGATGCGAAGGTACGCGGCGATCTTCACGTTCCCCGAGAGATAGGTCATGATGCCGAGGCTCACCGCCACGCTTATCACCGAACCGATCGCCAGGCCGTCGAGGCCGTCGGTGAGATTGACGGCGTTGGAGCTTCCCACCACCACGATCACCGCGAACAGTATCCAGAAGTAGGACATGTCGAGCACCGCTTCGTTGAAAAAAGGGATGAAGAGCTTCGTGGTGTGTTCGCCGCCCGACGGAAAGAAATAGACGACAAGCGCCACCGCCAGGGCGATGGCGACCTGGAAAAACAGCTTCATGCGGGCCGGCAGGCCGTTCTTGTTCTTTAAAATCGATTTCGTATAGTCGTCGATGAAGCCGAGCGCACCGAGCAGGAGCGTCGCCACGGCGAGCACGATGAGGTAGTGATTGTTGAAATTTCCCCACAGCAGGATCGAAACCAGCACCGACCCGAGTATGAGAAGCCCGCCCATGGTCGGAGTACCCGCCTTGGAGCGATGGCTCTCCGGCCCGAGCTCGCGGATCTCCTCGCCGAGCTTCATCCTGCGCAGCCACCATATCACCAGGTTGCCGAGGAGCAGCACCAGTACGAGCGCCGTAAGCGCGGCATAGGCCGAGCGGAACGTTATGTACTGGAACAGTCTCAGGAACGAGAGGTACTCTTTCAGCGGAAGTATCAGATGATAGAACATGATTACCGGCGGACGAGCGCGTCCGTCACCTCCTCCATCTTCATTGAGCGCGAGCCCTTTACGAGCACCACGTCCCCCTTCTTCAGCCATGCCTTCAGGAACACCCCGATCTCCTCTTTACTCCCGAAATGGCGCGCGGCCTCACGCTTCATGCCCGCGGCGAGCGCGCCGCTGACGTAGTGCCGGGCGTCTTCGCCGTAGGCGCAGAGCAGGTCGAATTCGTAGTCCACCATCATGTGCCCCACCCTCTCGTGAAAGGCGGCCGACGAGGGGCCGAGCTCCTTCATGTCGGCGAGGACGGCCACCTTGCGATGGGCCGGGTAGATCGAGGCGATCGACATGATCGCGTACCGCGTTGAAAGCGGGTTGGAATTGTAGGTATCGTCGACCAGGATGAAATCCTTCTCGATGATCTGCGACCTTTTATCGATACTCCTGAAGGAAGAAAGCCCGCTCTTGATCAGCTCCGGCTCCACTCCGAGCTCCCCGGCCAGGGCGACGGCGAGCAGCAGGTTATAAAGGTTGTGAATGCCGTAAAGCGGCACATGGTAGGTCTCGCCCCGGTACATGACCGAACAGTCGGCCGCGCCGAGAGAATAATCCTGGGGGAATACATGCGCGCTCGAGTAAAGTCCGAAGCTAACGACCTCGCAGCCGCGCGCGCGCGCCGTTTCGCAGAGAATGTCGAAGCACTGAGAGTCCTGGTTGATATAGAGCTTCCCGCCCGGCGCGAGCCCCTCGACGATCTCCGCCTTCGCCCGGGCGACGCCCTCCACGCTTTCGAGGAACTCGAGATGCCCCTCGCCGATGTTGGTGATCACCGCGATATCGGGCCGGGCGATGCGCGAAAGCCGGGCGATCTCCCCGGGATGGTTCATTCCCAGCTCGACCACCGCGATATCGTGCTCCGGGCGCAGGTGCAGGAGCGTATAGGGAAGGCCGACCTCGTTGTTGTAGTTCTTCTCGTTTTTCAGGCAGGTGTATTTCGCCGAAAGCGCCGCGTACAGCAATTCCTTGGTGGTAGTTTTTCCATTGGTCCCGGTAATGCCGACAATCCCGGCCTTCATCGACGCGCGGTGCGACGTCGCGATCCGGCCGTAGGCCGCGAGCGTATCGTCGCAGAGCACGGCGGCCGTATTGAAACGCCCGGCCGTGGCGAGGTCCGATTCGCGCGCGGTGAGGAAGCCGGCGAGCGACCCGTTCTCCGCCAGGGGCACGATATAGTCGTGGCCGTCGTACTTCTCCCCGACGATCGGAACGAACAGGTTGTTCACGCCGAGCTCGCGGGAATCGGTCGTGATGGTTTCCACCGCGACGGAAGCATCGCCCGCGACAAGCCTTCCGCCGCATGCCGCCGCGACGGCGCCCATGGTCGATTTGAAGAGGGCCTTCACCGCTTCGCCCTCGCGGCGATGTATTTCATCGCCATCTCGCGGTCGTCGAAGTGCCGCTTTTCCGTTCCGATGATCTGGTAGTCCTCGTGCCCCTTGCCCGCGATGACCACGATGTCTCCCTCGCCCGCCCGTTCGATCGCCATCGCTATCGCGCGCTCGCGGTCGGGCTCCACGTCGTAGCTCGCCCCCTTCATGCCGGCGAGGATGTCGCCGATGATGTCGCCGGGCTCCTCCCTGCGCGGATTGTCGCTCGTCACTATCACCACGTCCGAGAGCCTCGATGCCGTTTCGCCCATGAGGGGCCGCTTCGTTTTGTCCCGGTTGCCGCCGCAGCCGAATACGGTGATGATCCTCCGCGGCGAAAGCTCGCGGGCGGACTGGAGGAGCTTGGCGAGCGCGTCATCCGTGTGCGCGTAGTCCACGACGACGCCGAAACCGTCACCCGAGCGGATGCGGTCGAAGCGTCCGGGAACGGTCGAAAGGCCCGAAAGGCCGGCGGTAATCGCACCGGGCGCGATGCCGATCGCGTGCGCGGCCGCGAATGCCGCGAGCGAATTGAAGACATGGAACCCGCCGGCGAGGTGAAGATCGATCGCGGCGCCGGGCAGCGGGCGGTCCATGCGGTACGACACGCCGTCTATGGAGTTCTTTATGCTCGATTTATCCACCCGGTAGTCCGCGTCGTCCGAGAGGCCGAACCCGAAGAGCGGATAGAACCGGGAGGCCTTTCCGCTGAGGATGGTCCTGCCGTATTCGTCGTCGCAGTTGACGATCCCCGCGCGCCGCGTCTTTCCCGAGCGCCCGACGAGATCGAAAAGCCTGAGCTTGGAGGCGAAGTAGTCCTCGAAGGTAAGATGAAAATCGAGATGATCGCGCGTGAGATTCGTAAAGACGCCGGCGTCGAACTCGACGTCGTCCACGCGCCCCAGCTTCAGCCCGTGCGACGAGACCTCCATCACGAGCGCGTCGACGCCGTCATCGGCCATCGCGCGCACGATTTCCTGCACGTCCCTCGATTCGGGGGTGGTATTGGGCGCCGGCACCAGGCCGCCCTTCCAGCGGTAATTGATGGTTCCGATGACGCCCGGCGTGCGGCCGGCGCTTTTTAAAATCGATTCGAGCATGTAGGTTATGGAGGTCTTGCCGTTGGTGCCGGTAACGCCGATCACCGTCATACCGGACGAGGGGAAACCGTAGAAGGCGGCCGACAGGATCGAAAGGGCCCGGCGCGTATCGGCCGACGCGAGCAGCGCCGTCTTTCCCCCGAGGTCGCCGAACCCGGCCAGCCTGCCGGAGGAAACTACGACGGCCGAGGCGCCGCGATCAACTGCGTCGCGCACGTATGAGTGGCCGTCACTCTGCGTCCCCTCGATCGCGACGAAGAGCGAACCTTCGGTGACCCTGGCGGAATTGTATTCTATTGAAGATATCACACACCCGGCGTCTCCGGAGGACAGGGATACCAGAGGCGCGCTTTTATCGACAAGGGCCGGGAGGGCCATCGTCCGCTGTAAGGGCTTACTTCCCATTATTCTTCTTCCCGTCCTGGAGCACGATGATATCCGCCGGGCCAAGCTCGCGCATCCCCCGCGAGCGCGCGTACCGCTCGGCCACGTCCACCCGGCGGTAGCGCTCTATCTCGGCGCGCAGGCGGTCGTTCTCCTTCACCAGGCGCTTCTCGATCGCCATGTTCTCGCGGTACGCCATTTTCATCTTCATGACCTCTATGTTCTGCCAGACGTACAGCAGCACGAAGAGAATGACACCCGTAACTATGCCAATGTACTTTATGACGCCCTCCCGATCTTTTCGCACACCCGCATCTTCGCGCTGCGCGAACGCCTGTTCTCCGCGAGTTCCGTTTCGCCCGGCAGAAGCGGCTTTTTAGTGAGAATCCGCACGAGCGGCGAGCCCGTACACCGACAGTGGCGGGGCTCCTCGCCGCACTCGCAGCCGGCGGCCATCCTCCGGAACGAGTCCTTCACGACCCGGTCTTCGAGGGAGTGAAAGGAGATGGCGATGATTCTCCCTCCCGGGGCGAGCAGGCGGGCGGCACCGCGCAGGGACGCGCCGATCGCCGCGAGCTCGTCGTTCACCGCGATGCGGAGCGCCTGGAATACTCTGGTTGCCGGGTGGATGTTGCGCACGTGGTACCGCGCCGGGATTGCGCGAAGCACCAGCTCCGCGAGCTCGCCGGTGGTTTTGATCGGTCCCGCCCCCCGGCGCTCGACGATGCGCCGGGCGATCCGCTTCGCCCAGCGTTCCTCTCCATATCCAAGGAAGATATCTGTCAACTCCTTTTCCCGCCGGGTATTCACGATGCGCGCCGCGTCCGTTTCGAGGTTCGGATCCAGCCGCATGTCGAGCGGCTCGTCACCCCGGAAGCTGAATCCCCTGCCGCTTTTGTCAAAGTGAAAGGAAGAAATTCCGAAATCGTACAGGAAACAGCGCACGCGCCCTTCCGTGCCCTCCAGGTTCTCCTCTATGTTCGCGAAATTATCGTTAATCACCGTAAACCTGTCCCCGAACCCCGAAAGCCGCTCGCGCGCTATGGCGAGAATCTCCGGATCGCGCTCGAAAGCCACAACGCGCAGGTCCGCAAAGCCGTCGAGGATGAGCTCCGAATGCCCCCCCTCGCCCAGCGTGCAATCCACCACCACGTTCCCGTCGCACGCGGAGATGCCGGCGATGTATTCCATCACCTCCCGGTGCATCACCGGGGTATGGGCGAAGGGCCCGCTCGAATCGTCGTCTGTATTATGTCTCATTATCGGTTGCGGCTCTCCCCCGAAAGCCGTCACGACACGACTAAAAGCCCAGGTCTTTCGCGAAGGCGTTAAGCGCCTCGCCGTCGGGCCTGTATCTGTTATAGACCTCGCTGCCCCATATCTCGATCCTGTCGTACAGGCCGAGCATCGTTACGTCTCTGTCGATCTCGGCGTACTCCTTGAGATAGGCGGGCACGATGATCCTGCCCTGCTTGTCCAGCTCGCACTCGCTCGCGCCGCCCATCAGAAAGCGAAGGCGCATCCTGTTCATGGGGTCGGCCTGGGAGAGCGGCTGGAGCCTGTTCGCCACGAAATCCCGCCAGTCCTCCTCCCGGAACGCCATGATGCATTTATCGAAGCCATGGGTGATGATGAGCTTGTTGATGACGGCGTTCTCGCCGAAGGCCTTGCGCAGCCGTACCGGAATGGCCACCCGTCCCTTTTCGTCCAGCGCCGGATGATATTCCCCCATGAACACCCGAAAAACACCCCTTTCACACCATTATTACGCCCCGGATCAACACAAATCCCCACTTATCCCCACAAGAGCACCACAATGTGACATAATTGTCAAGAAAAAAAATATATACCGCCTGCACGGGAGCGTTTTTTTAAGGATTTGAGATGATGGGAAGGCGTGATGGGGGCCGTATTCCCCGGCTCATGGCTTTTCGTTGATGAATATCCACGGGACCACGTTGGCCCAGAGCGCGACGGCGGTCACCTCGCCCTTGTTGGTCATGCGGTGCCGCTTGTAACTCTCGAAGCTGATGCTGTCGCCGGGCTGCATAACGTAGGCGACGTCCTCGATCTCGATGGCGAGCTCGCCCTTGAGCAGATAGCCGCATTCTAGGCCTTCGTGCTCGTACATGCGCTCGCCGGAGGAGCTTCCGGGAGGAAACTCGATGATGATGACCTCCATGTCCTGCGCCCCGGGCGTAAGCAGGCTGTAGCGCACGTTGCCCTCGGTGATGATCTTCTTGTGGGTGCCCTTCTTAATGATCGGGGATGCCGGGTTCTTCGTCTCGTACTCGAAAAGCAGGCCTATGGGGATTTCGAAAACATCGGCGATCGACTTGAGCGTGGAAAGCGAGGGATTGGCCTTGCCCCGCTCTATCTGGCTTATCAGGCTCGGCGTCGCGTGAATCAGGTCCGCGAGCTTTTTCAGGGTGATCTCGTTCTTCTTGCGGTAGTACTGTATTTTCTTTCCGATATTGAGTACGAGTTCGTCCATCGAGCCTCTTGAAATCAGTGGGATTCAACAGCCGTTCCCGCCGGAACGCCTCGAACATCCGTTTCGGAAGCCTCCGCCCGGGTTTTACAATACGGAATTATTCATTGCATAAAACGTCAATTTTAAGCACATTTTTTTGTATTTTAACAAAGGGGTGAGAAATTTCAATAAAAAAATGAACACCGGGGATGCCGCCATACCCCGACATTATGACCGAGTCCGGACAGGGATATTTTTTTCTTGACGATGTCCCCTCCAGTTATTACGTGTACGTATATGCGGGTGTAATTCAGTGGTAGAATTTCAGCCTTCCAAGCTGATAGCGTGGGTTCGATTCCCATCACCCGCTCATAAAAGAACCCCGGCAGGTCCGGGGTTCTTTTTTCGTCTTTACGGCCGCTCCCCGGATACAGGGACCCGGCCTGAAAAGCGGCGAATCGGGCGACCGGCCTAGGGCCTGAGCACCAGCGTATGCCGTGCGCCCTTATCCGCCTGCTGCCTGGTCCAGAGCATGGGCCGGAACGTCCCCTTGCGCCACGGTTCGATCATATCGCCGTACCAGGGGCTCTTCGGGTGCCCGCTCTGACCCGTTGAATTGATGCTGATGTTCCCGCTGA
>CAZVEG010000136.1:0-9180 GCA_964625625.1 uncultured Leptospirales bacterium
GCGCCGTGCACGGCGCAGATGATCGGTTGCGGCGCGCGGCGCATGGCAAGGTTGAGCCGGGCAAGCCTGGCCTGGAAACGGTAGAACTCCGCGACGTTCATTCCGGGCGTCATTTCCGAGGTCTCCTTGAGGTCGAGTCCCGCGCAGAAACCCTTTTCGCATTCGCTGCTGAGGATGATGACCACGGTGTCGAGGTCATAGAGCCTTTCGCGCCAGAAGTCCTCGATCTCTTCCATCATCTGGTGGTTGATGGCGTTGTAACAGTGGGTTCGGCACAGGCGCAGATGACCGATGCCCTTCTCGATGTTGCTGAACGAAATGGTTTCGTATTTCATGGCGTTTCTCCGATGGCGGGATATGATGATGCCCTGTTCCGAGCTTTTCCTTTTATTCCAATGTGTCAATGGTTATTTGGAGCAAAACCTCCCCGGACGAGGGCAGGTGCTTTGATTATTCGCACAATATCACTTGACGGATCGTGCCGGTCTGACAGTTAATCGGGTTTACATGAAGGGAGGAGCCATTGCCATGATCGTGAGGAGCGACCCGGCGAAGATCGCCGAAAATTTTTACTGCCTGGGCCCGGCGCCCGTTCCATCATTCCTGCTCGACGGTGATCACCCGGTGATGTTCGAGGCCGGGATTTACCTGTTCGGAAAACACTACCACGACCAGATCGTCAGGATCATGGGGGAGCGAAGACCCGAGTTCCTGTTCCTCACCCATGTCCACTTCGACCACTGCGGCGCGGCGGGCTACCTGAAACGGAGGATCCCGGGACTCGCGATAGGCGCCTCGCGGGAGGGAAGCGAAATCGTTAAAAAGCCATCGGCCGTCGAGCTCATAACGAAGCTCAACCGTTTCGGGAAGGATGATGCCCCGGCGTTCGAGCCGTTCAGCGTGGACAGGATCCTCGAGGACGGCGATGAGATCCGCGTGTCGTCCGGTCTGACCGTTCGCGTCGTCCGTACCCCCGGGCACACGCGTGACATGACCACGTACTATATCCCGGAGCTCAAGGCGATGATTCCATCGGAATCGGTCGGTGTTCCCGGGAGAGGGGATTACATCATGAGCGAGTTCCTAACGGATTACGACATATACATGAATTCCCTGAGGCGGCTCGCCACATACGAAGTGGACATCCTCGTCATTTCGCACGGCCTGTACTATACCGGCGACGAAGCCCGCTCATACATTCCACGCTCCATCGCGGCGACCGAACGCTTCCGTGAATGGGTGGAGCGCCTGCTTCTTGAATCCGGCGGCGACCAGGACGCGGTGTTGCGCGCGATAAAGAAAGAGGAATACGACGTGCTGGAGGGCGAAAAGCAACCGGAGCCGGCGTATCTGCTCAATTTGAAGGCGAAGATCGGAACCGTTCAGCGTCGCATGGCCGCGGGCGCATCGGTCGCCGGCTGAACGTACGATAAAAATTCTTGACCCATCCGCCGCCTGATGCGAAAGTACGGTGGCATTCATCCGCCGGGCGACCATTTGCGGTAGCGGGGCCGCCGCGGCGTTTTGAATGTGGCATAAATCTGATACCAGACGAGAGGCGATCATGCCGTGGTGGAAAGGGCGGAAAAAGGGCGGAGAAGACTCCGGTGAACCGGCAAAATCCGAAAGGGAGATGCCCGGCGATCCGGTAAGGGATAAAAAGGCGCGTGATGAAAACGGGACAACCGAGGCGACGCCGGCGCGCCCGCGTTCGGGCGACAGGGACGAGCACCATCGTAAGAACGGACAGGCGCGGCTTTTCCGACAGCTTGTCGCCTCATTGAAGGACAGGGACGCCAGTGTAAGGAGCCATGCCGCATGGTCGCTGGGCAGGATGGGGGATGTCCGCGCCGTGGACGCGCTGGTGGGGCTGGTAAACGACAGGGACGGCGACGTCAGGAAGGACGTCGCGGAGGCGCTCAAACGCCTGGGCTGGAAGAACAAACCCTGACCTCCGCCGGAATGCAATAATTCCGACAACGACCGTGCTTCGGCACACCGCCCGCGCCCGGATACGAAGCCAATGTTTTTCGATACAATCCATCATCTCATTTTCCCGTTACTGGCCGTTTCGCTTCCGCTGGCCTACGTGGTTCGGGGCCTTCCGCGCTGGGAGAGGATCATCCATGCCGCGGTCCGCTATCATCGTGACCGGTTGAGGACGATAATGAACGAGCCCGGAACCGGTATCGAAACGAGAGACGCGGCGGGGCTGATGCTCCGGATAATCGACCGGCAGCTTTCGAGGGAGATGTCCGCAAAGGGCGGCTTCATGAGACTGCCCTTCCGGTTCCGGAATACGGGCAAGTCCACGCTGGCCTCGATGGACGAGCTTTTCTCCAAACTGTATCGCGACCGTTTTTTCGGGCACGAATCCGTCTACGACGAGCGGATCGACCGTCTCTTTAACACGCTTTTGAGCACGATAAGCCGCTGGCATCTGCTCCATTCACTTCTCGCCTTTCCGGCGCTGGCCTATATGGATTTCCGGGTACTCCTTTCAGTTGCAGGGGCCGATCGTTCGGGTCCTTCCATGCTGTACAGGGATATAGCGCTCGGGCGATTTGAGTGATGGTGCCGTTCGGACAGGCGCCCTGATACCAGCCTCAGCGACAGGCTTCCCCGTCCCGAAGGGGGGCGCCCGGGCCTGATTGCATTCACGTTGAAAATATGATATAAATTTTAGTGTACAAAATGTGTATAATCTGATACAGGCGCTATACTGATTCAAACTGGCGAAAAACGTATGAAGGCGTACCAGGAGGGGGGATGGAATTCAGGAATCTTGTCTATAAGCGTGTAATGAACATCGGTATTATCAGCTTCAACAGGCCCAAAGCGCTCAACGCGCTGAATACTGAAACCCTCCTCGAGCTCGATTCGGCGATCGGGATGGTCGAGGCCGATCCGGAGGTGTACGTTGTCGTTATTACCGGCGAAGGTAAGGCGTTCGTCTCCGGGGCCGACATCTACGAGATGAAGGATCTCACGCCCGACCAGGCGCGCTTCTTTTCGCAGCGTGCACAGAGTGTATTCAGGAGGATCGAGCTCATGGAAAAGCCGGTGATCGCCGCGGTCAACGGTTACGCGCTCGGCGGAGGATGTGAGCTCATGATGTGCTGTGATATACGGATTGCCGGCACCAACGCCAGGATCGGGCATCCGGAGGTAGGGCTCGGCATTACCCCCGGTTTCGGCGGCACGCAGAGGCTGCCCCGCCTGATCGGGATCGCGCGCGCCAAGGAGTTCATCTTTTCGGAGAGGGTGGTGAGCGCCGAGGAGGCCGAACGTATAGGCCTGGTCAACCGGGTGGTGGCCCCGGAGGACCTGATGGACGAAACCCTGCACCTGGCCGGAACGATTTCGATGAAGAGCAGGCACGCCGTCAAGTATGCCAAGACCGCCATAAACCGGGGGATCGAGACCGATATCGCCACCGGAATGGCCATTGAGCGCGACCTGTTCGGGCTTTGTTTCGCGACCGGCGAGCAAAAAGAGGGAATGGACGCGTTCGTTGAAAAGCGTCAGCCCAAATTTTAGGCCGGGAAGAAAAATAATTGTGTAAATCACACCCGGTGCGCTTACCTGCTCTCATGAGCGTGCCCGGGTATCTCATCAACATCTTGCCCGACCATCCAATCGAGCGGGGAACGCTGGTCAGGCGCATCGGCAACGGCAAGGACCAGCAGGGCGTCTTTTTCGATCGTTCGTCGGACCGGCTGGTGCTGCGTGAGGTGATCGACCTCGCCGCCGGCGAATATGCCGCCGCGGAAGGTCTGCTCTCGCTTGGAGAGGGTGACATGCTCTATCTCCATGCGCACGGCTTTGCCTCGAGCCCCCTCCGTTCCCAGGCGCTGCAGGTCGTTTCGGACTGGTCTCTCTTCAAAAAACATCCCGAGCTTCATGATGCGGTTCTATCGTTCGTCGCCGCCTGCTATTCGGCCGAGCAGATCGTTGAAATGAAAAAAACGGACACGCTTCAGAAGCTTTTCGTACCGATACAACAGCGCTTCGCGATCGGGAAATACGCCGAAAAGACAGACTGGAAGAAACGGTCCGTTGATGGATTCAGGGAGAGGCTCGAGGCCCTGTATCCCGGCGATCACCTCACCTATCTCGCCAGCGTGCCCGACGGCACGATAAAGCCACCGGCTTTCTTCTCGGCCGGCACGAAGCCCCACCAGGAAACACACTGGATTCTGCAGAACGAGCCCTTCAGCTTCAATCCGACCCATGGAGGCCATATCAAGCTCGCCAGCGAGAGAGGCGGCAAGACGCTCCTCGTCGACGCCGGTTCGAACTACGTGGGCCGCGGCAACAAGACCACCCTCGTAACCGCGACGGCCGTGGTCGACGCGCTTTACCGGCTTTACCATGGATATTATTTCATCCCCGTGGAGGGCAGGGGCGCCTTCGGCACCGAGCAGAGCTATTGAACTCCCACTTTTTACTTGACATACAGTCGGACAAATCATACATATTATTTTAAATAATGAATTAGTGATATTATTATAGTATTATTATACTAGACTTGTCGCGTGACTGACAAAACTGTCATCGCGAGGAGGCCGCAGGCCGACGTGGCGATCTCAAAAGCCGGTACGTTGATTCATGGAGCTCGGTGCGTAAAGAGATTGCGCCGGCCAGGACGGCCGAGTGCCGCGGAGCACACGGATGTGCGTGAGCGGCCCACGCCCGGATAAAGCCGGGGCTCGCAATGACACTCGGTAAAGCAACAAGTCTAATGTAAAGATTCCCGATTCGTGGAATACCGGGAAAGCAGGAACGATCGCGCCCGCGTGATGCGGAGGGACCCGGATATATAAAATGCCATTGCGGAAGGAGCGTGCGGGATGATTCAGCAGCTGACGACGACCATAAAGATCGTTTATACCGAGGACGGATTCACCGAAAGCAACTGCGTGCTGGTCGAAGACGACACAAGGCTCATGATCGACAGCGGGGCCGGAAGGGCCCTTGCCGAGGCAAGGCCGGATACGGTGGATGTCCTGGTCAATTCCCACCATCACGTGGACCATATACGCGGAAACGACGACTTCACGCGGGCGCGTATACTCGCGCACCGGCTCGAGAAGGACGCGATGGGGAGCCCGGAGAAGCTCATGGCGGTGAGCGGCTGGGATGAGCTTATGGAAGGAAGCCTCGAGGAGCATGCCTCGCAGTTTGGCGGCATTCCCGCCAGGCTCTACGAGCCCTGGCGGGTGGACGAGACCATAGTCGAGGGACAGGTTATCGACTGCGGGAGGACGCGTTTCGAGGTGCTGCATACGCCGGGTCATACGGCCGGGCACTGTTCCTTTTTCTTTCCGGAGGAATCGCTCGTTTTTATGGGTGATATCTGCCTCACAGCGGCCGGTCCGTGGTATGGTGAGGAAAACGCCGATATCGACGAGTTCATCGGCTCGATAGACCGCATCATCGAACTCAATCCGGCGCGCATAGTCACCGGGCACAGACCGGGCGTAATTGAAAGCGACATCCCGCGGGTGTTGACGGAGTACCGTGACCGTATGCTGAAGCGCGAACAGAGGATTTTCAATTATCTGAAAGAGCACCCCTCGACCATCCACGAGCTGGCGGAGCGGAACCTGATCTACCGGGCGCATCCGACCACTTTCGTTCTCTTCTGGGAAAAATCCATGCTTAAAAAGCACCTCGAACGGCTGCTGGCGGTCGGGGCCGTCGAGCGGCTCGAGGGCGAGCGCTTCCGCGCGTGCGAGATGGTATCGGCCCGCTGAGGGACCGGGCATGAGCTTTATGGCTTGACAGGGACGCGTATCCGCGTTCTTTCCTTAGGGGCCGCGTTTCTCCGGCACACGATCATGAATTATATTGTTATCCTGTTTCCCGTCTGGGTGCTCCTGGCGAGCCTTATCGCGCTCGTGCACCCGCCCGTTTTTACCTGGTTCAGCGGGAGCCTCATCACCCTCGGCCTGGGCGTCATCATGCTCGGGATGGGGATAACGCTCGAGTGGGAGGATTTCAAACGGGTCTTCACGATGCCGGGAAGGGTAATGCTGGGTGTGGCGCTCCAGTTCAGCGTAATGCCGTTTCTGGGGTGGTCGCTCGGCTACCTGTTCGACCTTCCGCGCGAGTTCGCCGTCGGGCTCGGGCTGGTGGCCTGCTGCCCGGGAGGGACCGCCTCCAATGTTATATGTTACCTCGCGCGCCTTGACGTGGCCCTTTCGGTGACGATGACGTCCGTCTCCACGCTCTTCGCTGCCGTGCTAACTCCTTTCCTCACGGCGCTGATCGTCGGCAGCAGGCTTCACGTCGACACTCTCGGGCTTTTCATCAGCATCGTACAGGTAATTATTCTCCCCGTGGCCGCCGGCGTTATAATGCGTCGTTATTTGCGAGGCCTCACCCAACGCATTCTTTCGGTAATGCCGGTGCTCGCGGTGCTCTTCATCACGCTCATCGTCGCCTCAGTTATCGGCGCGGGGAGGAAGGAAATACTGATGTCGGGCTTCCCGCTTCTGGGAGCGGTTTTCTGCCTGCATTCCGGGGGCTTCCTGCTGGGGTATTTCTTCTCACGTCTGGCGGGGGTCGACAGCACTGCGGCCAAAACCATCTCCATCGAAGTTGGTATGCAGAACTCCGGTCTCGGGGTGGTGCTGGCCCGGCAGAATTTCGCCAGCCCTCTCGTGGCGATCGCCCCCGCGCTCTCCAGCCTCTTCCACTCGGTCATCGCAAGCCTCCTCGCGGGCGCCTGGCGGATGCTGGCCGGTGAAGACCGCGATCGCTCCAATTGATTTGACTCCCGCGCCATTCCCGTTATACAATACCGAACATACCGGGCGATTACCCCATACGGGAAGGTGTGATCGCCGGAACCATTATGATTCGACGGCGCGAAAGCTCCGTCCGGGACGGCGCGATGAAACCAAGCATTCTGATCGTCGAGGATTCCAGCCTCGAGGTCATGTACCTCAGGGAGCTTCTTACCGGCCTTGGGTATACGGTGGCCGGCTCCTTCGACTCGGGAGAGGGAGCCGTCGAGTTCTGCGGCAAGAACCGGCCCGATCTCATATTGATGGACATCATGCTCAAGGGCAGGCTGGACGGGGTAGAGGCCGGCAAGATCATCAACGAGCGGTATCATATTCCGGTTATCTATGTGACGGCGCTGACGGACGGGAAGGTGATGGAACGGGCACGTATAACACACGCGTACGGATATCTCATAAAACCATTCCAGGAGCGCGAGCTTCACAATACCATCGAGATGGCGCTGTACAATCATGCGGTCACCAGGAAACTCCTGGAATCCGAAGAGCGATACCGTACGCTTGTGGAAAACATAAATGATGTCATTTTCACCGTGGACAAAAAAGGCGTCATGACCTATATCAGTCCCGTTTCCGAACGGATGACGGGGCATAAGCCCGAAGAAATCATCGGGAAATCATTCGTATCATTCATCCACCCGGAAGACCTGTCCCGGATCACGAAGGGCTTCATGGAATCCATCGCCGGCAGGCCGGCCTCGCGGGAATTCAGGATTCTTGCCGCGGATGGAAGGGCTGTATATGTGCGCACCTCCGGAAGATTGAACTACGATGATGGAATGGTCTCGGGGCTGACCAGCGTTATGACGGATATCACGGACAGGAAACTCGCGGAGGAGGAACTGAGCAAGGCGCATAACCATATTCGCTACCTGCTGTCTTCAATTCATTCCATTGTCATCGGTGTCTCAACAGAGGACACCATCACCCACTGGAACCCGGCCGCCGAAAAGATCCTCGGTTGTGAATACGCGAACGTGATCGGAAGAAAGGTGAGCGAAACCGGAATAGGCTGGGAATGGGACGTCATATTCGAGGGAATAGCCGAATCGATTGCGAGCGACGCTCCGGTGCATCTTGACAACGTCGGCATCACCCGATGCGACGGGAAGGAACGGCTCCTGGAGATGATGGTGAGCCCGATGAAGGACGACAGCGGGGCGCTGTACGGCTTCATACTATGGGGCAGGGACATTACCGAAAAGCGCATGATGGAGCGTGAACTGGCGCAGGCGCGAAGGCTTGAATCGATCGGACAGCTCGCGGCGGGCGTCGCCCACGAGATAAACACCCCCATGCAGTATATCTATGACAATATCAACTATATAAAGGACGAGTTCGAGGGTTTTACGGCGTATTTTTCGGATCTCCAGCGCCTGCTTACCGCGGCTTCCGCCGCGGCCCCGCAGATGAAGGAGGAACTGCTGACGGCCGCCAACAATGAGAGGGTGCTTGACAATATCAGGGAAATACCGCGCGCCATCGCTGATTCGCTGCACGGGGCGGAGCACGTCACCAGGATCGTGAGGTCGATGCGCGAATTTTCACATCCCGGCACGACCGAAAAGGTCTCAGCGGACATAAACAGGCTCCTGGAAAGCGTTATCACCATCTCCCGTAACGAATGGAAGTATACGGCGGAAATGGTTACGGATTTCGATCCTGAACTGCCGGCGGTGGTGTGCAATCCGGGAGAGCTCAACCAGGCGATACTCAACATCATCATAAACGCGGCGCATGCGATAGAGGACCGCGGCAAAACGGAAGGTGGAAAAAGAGGGACGATTACCGTTTCCACAAAGCACGGTGAGGACATCGTTGAGATCATCATCGGCGATACCGGCCCGGGGATTCCCCCCGGTATCCAGGACAGGATATTCGACCCCTTCTTCACGACCAAGGAGGCGGGGCGGGGGACCGGCCAGGGTCTCGCGATTGCGCATAATATAATCACCAAGAAACACGGAGGCGGTATCTCGTTCAGGAGCACGCAGGGGGAGGGAACCACGTTCAGCATTAAAATACCGGTATCTCCCGCGGAGGGATAAAAAATCATTGAAAACCTGCATGAACGGAGCTACAGGGGTCCATATCGCACCGCGTACGGACGTTAAATCGAATCAACGAAAAGACGGGTAATCATACATGACGACGAAATGCATCCCCGGGATAGTCCTGCTCCTTATCTTCTTCTCTCCCGGGGTGATAAATTTAAACGGTGCGTACGCCGCGGATAATCCTTCGGTGATCAGAGACGCCCCGGAAAATTCGGAAGCGGACGATACGGCTTTTTCAGGTGCCGGGGATGATTCCGCGTCGAGCATCTCGCTGTACGAGTGGTTCGTGCGGGGCGGTGCGTTCATGTGGC
>CAZVEG010000137.1:0-8717 GCA_964625625.1 uncultured Leptospirales bacterium
CGGAGGACCCTCCCCTCCCTTGATCTGTCCGCCCATCTCGTTTCCGTTGCCAGGGCCGCCGGCCTGGGGTTTCGACATGTCGGCCGCCTGCTGGCCGGCCTGACCCTTCGAGTCGGCCTCTCTGGCTTCGTTTTTTGAGTCCCGTATCATCCTCTCTCCTCCCTGCAATGCTCTCCAACCCGTAACACCGAGGCTGATTTCACTTTGACATCTTGGTTAAAAATTCCGAGAAAATCTTTCCCGTATAATCCACGAGCGGGACCACTTTCTTGTAATCCATCCTGGTCGGCCCGATAATGCCGACGACCCCCACCCGCCTGTTACCGATTTTGTACGAAGAAGTCACTATGCTGCAGCCGGACACCTCTGCCTCTGTTATCTCCTCACCGATGAGCGTCTGCACTCCGTCACGCTCCATGGTCTTCTCGATTATTCCCCTGAGTACCTTCTTCTCCTCGACGAGGCGCAGAAGCCCCTTCAGACGATCGGCCTCGATCATCTCCGGAATATGAAGCAGGTTCTGCACTCCATCGATATAGAGATCCGGGTCCTCACTCTCCGCCAGCGCGAGCTCGGCTATGTCGAGCGCCATCGCCCTGTCGATTTCCGCTCCCTTCACCTCGCGCAGCGACTCGAACATGTCCTTCTTGATCTCGAAGAGAGAGTAGCCACCCAGCTCGCCGGTGAGGAACTTGCTGAACCGGTACAGCTCGTCCTGGGTGATGTTGGTCGATACGACCACCTTCTTATTGATCACGATACCGTTGCGTGTGACCAGGATCGCCAGGATCTCGTTGTTGTCCAGCAGTACGAGCTCGATATGCTTCAGGACCGTAAAGTCGGGCCTCGGCGTGAGGACCACCCCGGCGTACTGGGAAGCGAGGGAGATTGTCCTGGTCAACGAGCTGAATATCTTATCAAGCTGCATTTCGCGCTTGATCATCTCCTCCCGAACGCTCAGCTTTTCGTTCATCACGAACTCGTAGGTGTCGAGGAGTGAATCCACATAATAGCGATAGCCCTTGTCGGTCGGCACGCGTCCGGCCGACGTGTGCGGCTGCATGAGAAATCCCATCATCTCCAGGTCGTACATGACGTTTCTCATGGTCGCGGGAGACAGCGTGAACGAGTACTTGTGAACGAACGATCGCGATCCGACCGGCTTCCCGGTGGTGATATACTCGTATACGATGGCACCGAGAATAGCCGCTTCTCGCTCGTTTAAAGGTCGATCTATTTTTTCATCGGTATTCATTGCGCCACCGTTATTAGCACTCTATATGAATGAGTGCTAATAACGTATAAAAATATTTCATTCTCGTCAAGTCAAAAAAAGGGAAAATGCTCAGGAAGGGGGGCCCGTGGGCTACTTTTTGCCGCTTTTTTTCTCTTTTTCCTTTTCCTTTTCGTCGGCCTCGAGACGTGCCCGCATGGCGTCAATCGCCGTTTTGAGCCTGGAAGCCTCGTCCGACTCGCCGAAAAGCACGTGTATGCGCCTCAGAACCGACAGGAACTCGATCGATTTAAGCATGTCGCCGGGGACCTTGGTGGACTGCTCGTATTTGGTGCGATACTGCTGGGCCGCGTCGCGCAGGCTCTGCTTGCACAGCGTCATCATCTGCTGGCGCTCGCGGTAAAACTCGGTGCGCGGGTCGCGATATTTCTGAACATCGGAAAAATTGATGCTGTTCTTGGTCACCGCCGCAACCCGGGCCTGGAGGTCGACGAAGGACCATTTCCATTTTGATGTTTCGCCGATGCGGTCTATGAGCGTGGAGAGCACATAGTTGATGCGCTGGATGATTTTCAGCATCTGCAGAGGATTGATGCGGTCGATCGCCGCGAGGTACTCCTCGTTCTCCTTGAGGGAGCGGTCGACCTGGTCGCCGACCAGTTCCTCCATTTTCTGCAGCACCGAGAAGAATTCCTTGCGCGCGTTTTTAAGCGCCGCCTCGTTCTTGATTTTCAGAATCTCGAACGAAGCGTCGTTCATGCTGAGATCCAGCATGATGATTTTCAAAAGCTCTATCACGGTCTCCACCGCGAGATAGCCTTTGATGCGAGGCATTTCTTTCTTTTTCTTTTCGAGTTCGGTGATCCGTTTATACGACGCGTCTTTCTGTGTTTTGAAGTCTTTGATATAATCGTTATAAACGGATTTTTCCGCCTTGGTTATGGCCATTCCGCCACCCTACGCATAAGCATCTATTACGGCGCCCTTCTCCTCCACTCTCGTCTCCGTCCGTTCCTCCCGCCGTTCCTCGACGGGAGGAGCGGCGACGGGCGTTTCGCCGCGCACCGAAAAACCCTGCGGAACAATATCCGGACCGCTTATGGCCTGAACTTCCATGGCGCCCTCCCGCACCCTTCATTCAGGTTTCTATTACTACTTTTCGACAATTTGCACAAGTAAAAGTTGCTATTTTTCACGTGTATCAGGCCAGCGAACCGCCGTCGACCACGAGCACCTGACCGGTGATGAATCCGGCCTTGTCCGAGCAGAGAAAGAGTACCGGATGAATCACGTCGTCGACCTCGGCTATCCTGCCCATTGGGATGCCCTTTTCTATCTGTGCGCGCAGATCATCGTTGGACCAGAAGGGCTTGCTGAAATCGGTCTTCACCATGCAGGGAGCGACGGCATTGACCTGTATATTGAACTGCGCCAGCTCGAAAGCCAGCACCCTGGTGAGCATTTCAATTCCGGCCTTGGCGATGCCGTATATGCCCATTGCCGGCGCGGCCTTTCTGCCGGCAATCGACGAGATGCTGATGATGCGTCCGTTTTTCTGTCCGCGCATGATCATTGCCGCCTTCCTGGAGCACAGGAAGGTACCGGTGAGGTTCGATTCGATAATTTTCGTCCAGGTGGCCGGTTCAGTGTCCACGACGGACGGGGTGAGCAGGTTCATCCCGACGTTATTGACCAGGACGTCCACCCGGCCGAAGGTCTTTACCGCCGCGTCGAAGAGCGCGTTGACGTCCTCTTCCTTCGCTATATGCGCGGGCACCGCGAGGACCCTGTCTCCTCCGCCGATCGCGGCCACGGCCGCGTCGAGACCCTCCTTCTTGCGTCCGCATATCACCACCTTCGCCTTCTGCGCCGCGAGCGCCTTCGCGAGCTCCAGCCCGATTCCTCGGCTACCGCCGGTAACGACAACAACCTTGTCCTCGAGCCCATACCATACCGTACTCATTGGCGATCTCCATATATCTGCGTTTTATTGTCGGGTGGCATGCGCCGCGCGCGCCACCTGTCGTTCTTTTCAAAATGGCGTATACATCCTTTAACCGCCATGCTGCGCGCCGTTACCGCTCCTTCGTTTCGGGAGCGGCGCGCAGTATCGTTTTAAATAAACCATCGCCTCTTTCCCGCACCGCGTCAACCTGCTCCGACAGGCGCCGCATCATCTCTTCCCCGCTCCCCGGAAGCTTTTCTCCGGTATACGAGAGGTATCCCGCATAGAGCAGCAGGAGCAGGAGCACGATGGCCGCGAGCTTGAGAATCCCCTTTACGATATGATATATGATGAACAGCGCGATCGCCGCGGCGGCGATCACCAGCACCGTGTTAATGAACTGCGCACTGAGCATACGCCTCATACCTCCGGGGTGTCGTGGTCGGACGGCCTGCGGCTGAAGACATGGTGAACACTTCCATTCGTTCGGCGGTATTTTACAACCGGATTTTTTCGGCGTCGCCGGTCAGGCAGCCGATTCTCATCATGAACTGCGACATCCCGACGGGAATTCCCGCCAGCTTCGTTTCGATGAATTCGGCGATGATGCTTCCGGGCCCGCCCGTTTCGTAATACGCGTACCGGGTGACCGCGCCTCCGCGGCTTCGGATCTCTCCGCTCTGGATCGGACCGATCCCCGTTTTCCGGAGCGCTGCGAGCCGTTTGTCCAGGTTCGAGACGAAAAAACCCACGTGATGTATCCCTTCGCCCCTGGCCGCGAGATGTTCGGCATATATGCCTCCCGATCCGGCACGGCTCTCTATGAGCTCGAGCTGGACATGGCCCAAATAACCGAGATATATATCTATATCCAGGACAATATTCTTGCCCCGCGACAGCACGGCCGTCGGCGTCGAGCTGTTCGCCTTATACCACCGGGTTATCCCGAGCGTTTCGGCATAGCGCCTCATGGCTTTTCCGGCGTCGTGCACCACGATTCCGATCTGGTCCACACGTCCGATGCTTTTCATGCTGTCGGTATCCATCGCAAACCTCACCTGGAAAGTATATGGATATTCCATTGTTTAACGGCGATGTCAATTCATTTACGCCCCGTGCCGGACTACTCCTCGTCCGTTCGTTGCACCGGTCCGCTCCAGCGACGATGCTCTTCGAGCAGGTGCTCGAGCAGGTACGAGAATTTCCAGCGATGGTTTTCCTCGGTGAGCCCGCAGAAGATCGGACGCGGGAGCGGCCCATCTCCGGAGAAATCGTCCATGGCGAGCGCTATCTGGTCGTCATCGAATCCGAGGAACATGAGGACACGGTCTTCGCGTTTTTCGAAGACGGCATTGCCCTCCGCGTCGATTATTTCGTCGACGGTTTCGTCCTCCCTGCCCGAGGCGCTTATGAGAATCACATCACGTCCGAGCAGTCTTTTCAGCGACGCCTCGATTGCCAGCGCCTGGTCTTTTGCATAGCCGTAAAGCACTATTCCCAGAGGTTCCATCGGACGATATCCTCCCTCGGTTCGGTATACACGGCCCGTGTTTTCAGGCCGTTCGCGACTCGGCTTCTTTTTTCATTATATACTCATACATGATGCGCAGGCAGGCCTCCACGGCCCCGGGCTCGATGTTCTCGACGGTGTCATCCCGCGTGTGATACACCATGCGTTCCTTCTCGACGTCCGTGGGAAGGGCGATCAGCGTGGTCGCCTCCACCCCTATCTTCGCGAATTCCGCCGCATCGGTGCCACCCACGCCGGGATATACCCGGAAGAGCTTCGCCTCGTACCCGGCCCTCCCGGCGAGGGCGACGCATTCCTCCGCCATGGAGCGGGACAGCTTCACGAACCCGTTGATATCCGAAACAAGAAACTTTATCCTGTCCTTCCTGTATATGCTGTCAAGGTTAAGAACGCGGGTGGGCGGCGACTTCAAACCGTTTCCGTGGCGCTTCGCGAATGCCCGCGAACCCCTGAGCCCCGCCTCCTCCGCGTCGAAACTGGCGAACACGAGTCGCGTGTGCCGCGGCACGCCCCCTCCGGCCTTCTTCAATTCTCCAAAATATCGCGCCAGCTCAACGACCATCGCCGACGCTATAAGATTGTCGCCGGCCCCGGGAGTACCGTTTTTGCCCATAAAAAAATACATCGGCACTATGAACACAAAACACACGAAAGCGCCCCAGGTGAAATAAGTGGCGAAACCCGGTGTTGTTCCTTCCATGAATCGAAATCCCGCGATTATCCATGCGAAAACCGGCGCAACCGTGAGGGCGGCTATCATCCCCGCGACGCAGATCCGGTAGCCGCGCGGCATCCGCGCCATGAGGGTAAACTCGTACGCGCTGTCGTGATGTCCGCTTACGATTATCTGCGAGCGCGCCTCTTCCACCGGCTCTATGACGCCATACACGTTTCGGCCTTCGCGTTCGGGATACAGCGGATCGAACACCTGCCAGTAACAGATGAACTGGGTGAAGGCCATGATCTGTGCCAGCGTATACCCTGCCGCCGCCGCGAGCACGTAATCGAACAGCAGCAGGAAGGTCGCCGCGATAAACAGCGTGGACGATGTGTACATAAAGCCCAGGAATGAGCCGGGATGCATGCTGAATGTTTCCAGGTGCGCCCTGTCACAACAGCGTTCCAGGTTCTCATGCAGTTTTTCCGCGGCCCTGCGGCCGCCCTCTCCACCCGCCAGCCGCGGACCGCATTCTTCGATAAGCTTTCCGGTCAACGCAAGGGATTTCCGCGCGAGGTCCGTTTCGTCGAATTTCTTTTTCATGCGGGCGATTTATAACTCCTCCGTATTCAGGATTCCATGGCGTTCCGGGCGTACGGTATAGAGGCCGTATGAAACCGCCGGTATTGCCGGGAAAGCCATGCCGCCGGTACTCCGCGACCCGTATACATAGACAGACACGGGCCCGGCGTACAGGTTGCAAAAATATGAGTGAACGCTCGTTTTATTTTATCCGCGATCAGCCCATCCGTATACTACCTTCAGGGGGGGGGCGCCGAATCACGGCTCTTGCGGAGGCCTGCCACCCGGAATGCCCGGGACGATCGCGGAGTAAGCCGCACTGATAGTAGGATGGACAGTGTCTTTATCGTTTGACAAGGAGAAATCATGGTGGTACGGTTCATCATTCCGATCTTTGCATGCCCGATACACGATGTGGCCGGTATGGAGGAAACACCATGTCATCCTTCATCAGAAAATATTGTGCGGTCGTACCGATGGTGCTCGCGGTCGCGTTCATGTCACTCGCCACGAATGTCCGCGCCCAGGCCGAAATGGACCCCCCTTGTGGCAGGGCCGGCAATCCCAGGTTGCCCGAATTGTTAAAGAAAGGATCCATTGGCGCGCTCACCTGGTGGGGAGGCGTGCATATGGGCGGCGATATCTGCGACTGGAGCAGCTCACACCTCGGGGCGACCGGCAAGCCTCCCGTCAAGCCAATTCCCACCGCGAACATGGACGAAGACGAGGCCGAATACGCATCCTGGAGGGCCCTTGAAAACTGGTCGTGCATGTACACCGCCCTCAGCGCCATGGACGGCGATACCTCGACCGCATGGTGCGAAGGAAAAAAGGACGAAGGTGTCGGCGAAATACTCGTCGTGAAGGTGGACACGACAAAACCCGTACGGATATGGAGCGGGCTTGGCGCGAGCGACCATCTATATAAGGCCAACAACCGCGCCCGAAAAATCAGGATATGGGCCTTACAGGCCAGACAGGCCCGCAAGGAGATCGGCCAGTACGAAACGGGTCTCGTTTTCGAAGACATTACCGTGGTTGGCTCTCATGAAGTCACCCTGAATGATCTGAACGGCTGGCAACCGCTCCCCCTGCCGCCTCGCAGGGGACTGGCCTTCCGGAGCGTTATCGAGAACGGGAAACCGGCCGTTGATCACAAAGACAGCACCTTTCTCGCCGTCGAGATACTTTCCGTGTACAGGGGAACGAAGTACAACGATACCTGTATTTCGGAAATTGGTATAGAACAAGGGAAATGATGATAATCCGTGAGACCGTGGGGACCGCGTTTCCGGCGACGGTATCGCAACCGGGTATTCCCCGAATCGCGAAGGAAAGGTCGACATGATTGAAAACAGTGCCGTACTCCTGGATCATCGATCCGCACGCTTCCAGCGGATAAAGAACGCGCTTCTCGGCGAGCCCATGCATCTGTGCCCCGAGAGGGCATACCTGGTCACCGAATACTTCAAGAGGCACGATTCACCGGCGGATCCGATGATCGTCCGCAAGGCAAAGGCCTTCCGGCACCTGATGAGCTCGAAGTCCACGATCATCTTCCCCGATGAGCTGATAGCCGGCAACATGGGCACCCGCAGGAAATCCGCCATAATCCAGCCGGAGCTCTCGGGCGTCATTTCGATGATCACGGACCTCGCCCGCATCGAGAAAAGAAGTACGAATCCCATGCGGATATCCCGGCGCGATCGCCTGAAGCTTTTCACACGTGTGGTGCCGTACTGGTCTTTCCGCAATCTTGTCTTCCGCGCGTTCTACCCGCGCATCGGACGTTTCCTGCGCTATGCGGCCGAGCAGCTCAACGCGACGTATTATCTTATTAACGAAGCCGGTGGCATCGGGCATTTCCTTCCCAACTACGAGAGAATCCTGAAAATCGGGATCCGTGGATATATCGAAGAGCTTGAGAAAGGCGGAACGGACTTCCACCGCGCGGCGATTATCGCATGTGAAGGAATCGTCGCTTACGCGGGAAAACTCGCGGCGGAGGCGGCGCGGCTCGCGGAAATCGAACGCGATGCCGAGCGCCGGGCCGAACTTAAAGAGATCGAGCGCATCTGCGCGAAGGTTCCGTTCGAGCCCGCAGGAACGTTCCACGAGGCGGTCCAGTCCCTCTGGCTGTCCCACATGGGCGTATGCCTTGAAAGCATCAATTCGGCCGTTTCATTCGGACGGATCGACCAGTACCTCTATCCCTATTACCATGCCGACCTCGAAGCGGGAAGAATCACGCCGGAGCGTGCGCGCGAACTTCTTCTCTGCTTCTCCGCCAAGGCGACGGAACACGTCTTTCTGCTCTCCGAGCGCACCAGTGAATACCACGGAGGGTACCTCGTGGCGCAGGCGGCGATTGTTGGCGGTGTCGATGAAAGCGGAAATGACGCGGTCAACGACCTAACCTATATCTTTCTCGACGTTATGGAGGAATCGGGATTGCGCGACCCGAACTACCAGGCGCGCATTCACCCCGGAGCGCCGGAGCGCTATGTGCTGAGAGCCGTGGATGTGGCGAGGAAGGGGAACGGCGTTCCCGCCCTCTTCAATGATGAGGCGTCGATATCGGCACTGCTGCGTCACGGCTATCCGCTCGAAGAAGCGCGCAACTACGGCGTGGTCGGCTGCGTGGAGCTGGCCCTGCCGGGAAAGAGCTTCTTCTCGACCGATGCCGCGCTCTTCAATCTGCCCGTATGCCTCGAGCTCGCGCTCAACCGGGGGAGGCGCCTCCGCGGAGGCGCCCGCGTGGGAGCGT
>CAZVEG010000137.1:8727-8967 GCA_964625625.1 uncultured Leptospirales bacterium
CCTGCGCACGGAACGCCTCGAGAAGATCTTCGATACCGCCGAAGTCCGCGGGGGACGGCGTACACGCTCCAACGCGGGCGCCTCCGCGGGCTTCGGCGGTATCGAAGACCTTCTCGGGGCGTTCCGTGCGCAGGTATCCCACATGGTTGACCGGTTCATCTCCGATATTCAGGTCATCGAACGCGGCAACCGCGATTATCACCCCACCCCGTTTTCTTCCATGCTGGTGGACGGATGCAT
>CAZVEG010000138.1:0-8877 GCA_964625625.1 uncultured Leptospirales bacterium
GTATACAAATATTAATATACTCTACTCTGTCAAGTAGTAATATAATTTTGTTTTGCTTTTTCATGCTTTTTATGCCATAATGAAACGATCGCCGGCGGGGCCGCGAAAGGCAAAAAGGTGTTGAACCGGCTCGCCGGTCGGGATAGACTGCGCAACCGGCTCGGGGGGATGATGCGGCAGGAAGGGGATTGGATGACGGGGAAAAAAATTCCGGACGTTGCGGCCAGACGGATCCGTGGCGTCTATGTGGCGCGCCAGCCGATCTTCGACAGGAGCCTGAAGCTTTACGCCTACGAGCTGTTATTCCGCTCCGGCTTCAGCGAGTTTTACGACCAGACCGACGGCGATCTCGCCTCTTCGAAAACCATCATGAACAGCTTTCTCCTGCTGGGCCTGGACTCTCTCACCGGCGGCAGGATGGCCTTCATAAATTTCACCCGGAACCTCCTCCTGGGAGAGGTCGCGACGATATTCCCGCGCGAACAGCTCGCCGTTGAGATACTCGAAACGATTGCGCCCGACGACGAGGTAATCGCCGCGTGCCGGCGGATTAAAAAGGCCGGGTACACGATCGTGCTGGACGATTTCATCTTCAAGCCCGAGCTGCAGCGTTTCGTCGACATGGCGGACATCATCAAGCTGGATTTTCGCATCTCCGGCGTCAGGGAGCGCCAGTCGCTCATCAACCAGCTCGGCCACGGAAGGATCCGCTTCCTCGCGGAGAAGATCGAGACCCGGAGGGAATTCGATGAGGCCTTCGCGATGGGTTTCTCCTATTTCCAGGGCTATTTTTTCGCACGGCCAGAAATCGTCTCGGGCAAGGACGTCCCCGGCTACAAGCTGAACTACCTGCAGATACTCAGAGAGGTCCACAAGATCGACGCCGACTTCGGCGAGCTCGAGGACATCATCAAGCGCGACGTTTCCATCACCTACAAGCTGCTGCGGCTCATCAATTCGGCGGCCTTCGGGTTCTCGACGAAGATCCAGTCCATCAAGCAGGCGCTTACGCTTCTGGGTCTCAAGGAGTTCAGGAAATGGGTGTCGCTCATAGCCCTGAGCGGCATGGGCGACGATAAGCCCGAGGAACTGGTGCTCACGTCCATGAGCAGGGCGCGTTTCTGCGAGCTCATAGCGCCGAGAATAGGCATGAAGGACAAATCATCGGACCTCTTCCTGACCGGGATGTTCTCGATGATCGACGCGTTCATCGACCAGCCGATGGAGGAAATCCTTAACGAGCTGCCGTTGTCGGAAGGTATCAAAACGGCGCTCCTTGGGGGCGAGAACGTCTATCGCACGGCCCTGGAGACGGCGATCTCATACGAAAGGGGCGACTGGGACTCGCTGGGCGACCTGCGGTCCAGGCTGGGAATGGGAGAGGAAGAGTTTCCCACCATTTTCCACTCATCGATAGAATGGGCTTCGCGAATATTCATCGAATAGCCCGCGAAGCCCCCTCGGGTGCAACTTTACATGGAAAAGCCTTCCGCGGGTGATAGACTGTTACCGGTATCCAGGCGGGTCACCCACCTTCGGCCGCAATCCCGTTTATAGAGTGTGCACGTTCAGATGATGACAGGGGAAAAACATGATAAAAAACAGGCTGATTCCCGCGGGAACGCGGGCAGGTCGGTACTGCTCATGGATGACGAGGAGAGCATCCTGCGCGTAACCGGGAGGATGCTGGAACTGCTCGGATACGAGGTTGCCTGCGCGCACCACGGCATGGAGGCCGTGGAGCTTTACGCCGACGCGCTCGAGAAGGGTTCGCCCTTCGACGCGGTGATCATGGACCTGACCATCCGGGGGGGGCTTGGCGGGAAAAGCACCATCGTGGCAATGCGCCAGCTGAAACCGGACGTGCGGGCGATCGTTTCAAGCGGTTATTCGAACGACCCGATCATGGCCAACTACCGTGAATACGGCTTCAGCAACATCCTGATAAAACCGTACAGGATAGAAGACCTCCAGGAAACGCTCTCCCAGACGCTCGGCGGACACACCCCGCGACCGTCCGCGGACGCCCTGCTGCCGGATTGACCCGCCCCGCTTCACTGTTTCATCTCGAGAAGCTTCAATTCCTCGTCGTTAAACACCCTGTCGGCATCGAGTATGATGATCAGCTTATCCTGGTCCTCGGCGATGCCGCTGATGTAGTCGGTTTCGATGTTCACGCTGAAGTGCACCGTGTCCTGGATATTGTCATGGCGGAGGCTCACCACGTCGGACACCGAATCGACGATGATGCCGATAAGCCTGGTCTTGACCTGCACCACCATGATGACGTTCATCTTGTCGTAGGTTTTTTCGGGGAGGCCGAACTTGAGCCTCAGGTCGACAAGGGGTATCACCATCCCGCGGAGGTTGATGACACCCTTCATGAATTTCATGGAATGCGGAACGTGCGTGATCTTCTGCATGCCCACAATCTCCTGGGCCTTCAGCACCTCGATCCCGTATATCTCGTCGGCCAGGCTGAAGGTGATGTACTGCATCTCCTCGACACGTGCTCCCCGTGAGTCGGTCCTGGTAGTTTCCATGTGTCCTCTCCTAAAAGAATGTGGTGCTTCCTTCCTCTTGCTCCGCTCCCTCGCGCATCTCACCCAGAAAAGAGAGCAGCATCATCCTCCTGTAATCGCCCTCCTCCCCGGCATCGGAGACGCTGCGCCGGATCGCGCCAATCTCGCCCTCACCGCCGACCATGCCGTCGGCGCGACGTTCGCACGGGACCGCATCTATATCACCGAGGGTGCCGTCAAGCGACGCCCGGATCCGGCGCAGATGCATGAACCGCTCCTCCTCCTGGCCTATGAAGCTCAGAAAGTGGCCGCTCTTCTCCTCGATCTGTTCCAGAACCTGTTGATACTTGGCGCGCGACTCGGCCAGGCGGGAGGCGACGGTCCCGATCGCCTCGATACCGCCGCGCAGGCGCCGCTCCTCGAGTTCGAAGCTCTCGCGGTAGCGATCCATGTCCGAGCGCATCGCGTCCATCACCTCTCCGTACAGGCCGTTCAGCCCGTCGACTATCCGCTTTATCTCCCTGGGCAGCGAGCTCACCTCGGCGAGGGTGCCCTCCAGCGCGGATCGCAGTTCGTGGTGCCGCGCGAGCTCGATGCGGGTGATCATGGTGATGATCTCGAAACGACGGGCGATGGCGCCTATCTGATCGAAGAACGCGCCGAAGCCCGACACGGTCGCGAGCACCCTGGCGGCCATATCGTAGAGCTCGCGCCGGCCGCCGATTATCTTCTCGATCGCCGCGTCGTAGCCCGCGCGGATAGACTCCATCCTGTCGTATACCGCGTCCATGCCCCGCAGGCTCTGCGGAATGGTAATCCCACCGCCCTTTCCGACGAGGCTCGCACCCGCGAGTATTTCGCGCACCCCGGTGAATCCCGCGGAGGCCTGATCGATGATCATGTCGAGATTGCGCGCGATCGTCCCTATCTTCTCGCGCATCATCGCAAGCGAAACGCACGTCAGCCGGTCGGGGCCCAGCGGATCGAGCGCGCCCCGGAAATACTTCCCGAAGCCGGAGGCAAGCTCGTCGGTAAGATAAATGACCTTTTCAATATCCTGCCGCAGCACGTCCTCGACGCTTATACGGTCGATCACGCCGCGGATGGAGCCGTCCACGTCGTCCATGGCGGCCACCAGGTGGATCACGTCGCCCGCGGCGTTTTTCAGTTCGCGGGCTATCGTCCCGAATATGTCTTCGGTAACATTTCTGAAACGCGAAAGGTATCTCTCATACGCGCCCGCCTGCTCCTCCCTCGTCCTGCCGAAATCCTCGTATGAGTCGTTCAGATCCTTTATCAATGCGGCGAACCTCGAGGATATATCGTTCGCGTCCCTGGAGAGATGCCCCATCTCGTACGATATCCGCGCCAGCGCCTCGCCCTCGATGCCCGTTTTCTTCGAAATGATCATGGTATTGACCGAGTGTATCTCGATCGCCTCGATGATATCTATGATCTCCTCCACCCTGCGCGGGATCTCAAAGCTCCGCTCTATACCCGCCATCACGTGATTGGTTATGGCCTCGTCAGCACGCAGAACCTCGAGACTCTGCTCGATGATGCCCTCGATCACCCGCTGCTCGGCGTGGATGACCTTGTTCAGGAACGAGTCCTCCTCCCCCTCCCCCTCGATCGCGTAGAAATATTTTATATGGGGAAAGACCATCGACCTGAAGTCGCGCAACCTGAGTGCCGCGCGTATCAGGAACTCACGCGTATCGCCGAGTATGGTCCTGGCGTTGTCGCGGAGATGGAGGAATATCCCGCTTATCTCCCGCACCGTTTCCGCCGGAACGAGCGCGTCGACGGAAGGTGATTCGTTTATCTGGACATGGTCGGCAATCACCGGTTCACCCCTCAGGCCTTCATTATCACGTGAGGCATCTTCTCGAGGGGAAGTATTTCATCCACCCCGCCGCGTTTAATCGCTTCCTTGGGCATACCGAAGACCACACAGCTCTTTTCGTCCTGGGCGATCGTATGCGCACCCGCGTTGCGCATCTCGAGCATCCCGGCCGCCCCGTCGTCCCCCATGCCGGTCATGATGATACCCAGGGTATTGGCCCCCGCGTTCTTGGCCGCCGAGCGGAACAGCACGTCGACCGAGGGACGGTGGCGACTCACCAGGGGACCGTCGTTTATCGTCACGTAATACTCGTCTCCCCGACGGTTGAGCAGCAGGTGCCGGTTTCCCGGGGCGATAAGCGCCTGGCCGGAGCGCACCGGATCGCCGTGTGTGGCCTCCTTCACCTCTATTTCGCAGATGTCATCAAGCCTCTCGGCGAAGGCCTGCGTGAACTTTTCGGGCATGTGCTGCACGATAACGATTGCCGGTGACTGCTTCGGCAGCGCCGTCAGCACGTATTCGATCGCCTGGGTTCCGCCGGTTGAGGCGCCGATGGCCACAACCCGGTCTTTCGTCCGCGTGACGGTCCTGCCGTCCCACGGGGTGAGTACGCTGTCGGCGGTCAGCTTGGGTTTTATTGCTATGTCGGCCGCGGGCCGCGCCGGTATTTTTACAACCTTCGCCTGGGCGGCCGATTTGACCGCGTCGGTAAGCATGGTCACGGAGTCGTAAAGAAATTTCTTGAGTTCCAGCGACGGTTTTGAAAGCACCTCAACGGCGCCGGCGGCCATGGCCTGCATGGCGATCTTCCCGTGAGCGGTGAAAATAATCACCGGGGTCGGACGCCGGGCCATTATCTCCTGCAAAAAGGTGATCCCGTCCTTGCGGGGCATCTCGACATCGAGGATGATGACGTCGGGCCATTCCCGGTTGAAATGGTTTTCGGCGAAAAGCGGGTCCGACGAGGCGCCGATGACGTTTATGTCGGGATCCGAGCTCAGTATCTCGGTAAGAGCCTGCCTGAGGAGCGCCGAGTCGTCGACGATGTGGACCCTTATTCCTCCCTTTTTACCCATACGTTACCGCTCCAGAGATCGAATATGATGTTGTGCGGTCGTGTCCCGCCTATCCGCGCCTTTCGTATGTGGAAGCCGTGCTTCCGTAAAAGCTCCTCGCCCGCCGTTATGTTCTTCGCGCCGATGTCGAGTCTTTTACCCTCGACGTCGGGGAACATGTTCGCTCCTCCGAACATCTTGACGTGGTATTCCTCCGGCGCGGTCCCCGCCTGTCGAATTTCACGCAGCATCAGCTCGATCGCGTCGCTTCCGTAGCGCGGGTCCAGCTCGCTTTTCGAAGGCTCATTCTTGTATGACAGGATGTAATGGCACATCCCGCCGATATTCTTTTTCGGGTGCCACAGGCAGAGCGCGATACACGACCCGAGCACGGTCCGTATGCGGGTATATGCATCGCTCCAGTACAACTCTCCCGGCTGAAGGAATATCTCCAGCACGTAATCGGGGGCGGGAGGCAGCTTCATGGTTTTCGGTAGACCGAAGGCGCCTCTTTTACGTACTTTCCCTCCGACTCGACCAGGCTCTCCGTGTGCCCTATCATAAGATACCCGCCCTGTTTTATCAATGGATAAATTCGCTCCAGCACCTCTCTTTTCGTGGTGTTGTTGAAATAGATCATTACGTTGCGCAGAAACACCACGTCGAACTGCCCGATCGGCGGAAGCGGTCTATTGAGGTTGATGGTCATGAAATCCATTCCGGAACGAAGGGACTGGTCGATCATGAGCCTTCCCTCCTGGGAGCGCACCCCGCGCATGCAGTACTTTTTCCGGAAGGCCTCCGGTATATCCCTGATGCTTTCAATCGGATACACCCCCCTTCTCGCCTTACGTACAACGTCGTCGTTCGCGTCCGAGCCGAGCACCTCCCACGAGCGCCCCGCGAGTGCGTGGTCCAGCACCATCGCGATGCTGTATGCCTCCTCGCCCGTGGAGCACGCGGCGCTCCATGCCCTGAACGCTCCACCGTCCCGGCACGCCGGCAGCACCCGGCCGGAGAGAAACGTGAAATGATCCGCCTCCCTGAAGAAATGAGTTTCGTTGGTGGTCAGCAGGTTCAGCAGAACCCGGAGTTCATCGCCGTTCCTGGCGTCGTGCGCCATTTCGAGATAGTCCGCATAGTTTGTTAACCGGTAGTGGCGCAGCCGTTTCATCAACCTCCCGGCCACCAGCGATTTTTTCTCATCGGACAGGTGTATGCCCATCTCACGGTACAGGAGGTCCCTGAAACGCGCGAATTCCGCGTCGCTCAACGGACGCCACCTGGTCACCGACGATTCAGATAGAGGATTCATCCCGTTCATCGCATCGCACCTTTCACTGTTGTTCGTGCGGCGATCACACGCCGCCCGCCGCCTTCGCCGGTGCACCCGGCTTGACTGAAACATCTCCTCCGGCCTGGAGTTCCTCAATGTCGAGCACGCGGTCGAGATTGAGCAGTATAACGAACCTCCCGTGGGTCTTCCCTATACCCTGTATGAACTCGGTGCGAATCTTCGCCCCGAAGCCCGGCGTCTGCTCCGTGTTTTCCGGCTGAATGTCCACCACCTCGTGCAGGGCGTCGATGAGAAGACCTATCGGGATGCGCTCCCCCTGGTGCTCTATCTCGACCACCACGATGCACGACAGTCTCGTGATGGTGCTCCGGTAGCCGTAGAACCTGGCCGAGAGGTCCACGATCGGTACCACGTTACCCCTGAGGTTAAGCACGCCGCGTATCGCCGGCGGCGCGATCGGAACCCTGGTCACCTGGCCGTATTCGATGATCTCCTTCACGTTGACGATATCGACTCCGTATTTTTCGCTTCCTATCAGAAAGCTCAGGTACTTCCGGGCGTTGTCGGCAGTTTTCATCTCATCCATGTCTTACCTCACGCTATCGCGCCTTCTTTCTCGACAATCGACTCGATCTTCATGATCATCCGCGGGACGTCGATGATATAGGCGACCTCGCCGGTCCCCATTATGGTGGAACCGCTCAGCCAGTGCATGTTGCTGAAAATCTTTCCCATGGGCTTTATAACGGTCTGGAATTTTCCGACCAGCTTGTCGACCACGAGCCCCGCCTTTCTTCGCGCGTACTCCACGACGATAACGTTGCCCCTGGCCGGCGGCTCGCCCTCCTCCCTGAAGAAATCCCGGAGACTCAGGAACGGCAGTACCGACCCGCGGAGGTTCATGAAGCTCCCGCCTTCCATGCCCTCGAACTCCTCCCTGGCGAACTCAACGCATTCAACCACCATGTCGAGCGGCACCACGTAGGTGAGCTCGCCGACCCTGAACATGAAACCGTCGATGATGGCGATCGTGAGCGGAAGCTGTATCCGCACCGTTGTCCCGACACCGTCCTCGCTCTCGACATCGACGACACCCCGGAGCGATTCTATATTTCGCTTAACGACATCCATTCCGACCCCGCGTCCGGAAATATTCGTGACTTTTTCCGCCGTTGAAAAACCCGGTTTGAAAATGAGCTGGAGTATTTCGGCATCGGACAGCTGCTGCCCCGGCGTCACGAGCCCCCGCTCGACCGCCTTGGCGTGTATCCTGTCCCGGCTGAGCCCGCCGCCGTCGTCGCTGACCTCGATCACGATGCTTCCCGTTTCGTGATAGGCATTGAGGCGGATGACGCCGCGCGACGAACGCCCCTGCGCCCTCCGCACCTCGGGCACGGCTATGCCGTGATCGATCGCGTTGCGGACGATGTGCATCAGGGGATCGCTTATCTTCTCGGTGATGGTCTTGTCGAGCTCCGTGTCCGCGCCGCTGATCACGAGGTCTATCTCCTTGCCCTGCTCGCGGCTGAGGTCGCGGACCACGCGCTCGAACTTGCGGAAGGTCTCGCCGATCTGCACCATCCGCATGTTCATGGCGCCCTCGCGGATCTCCTCGATCAGTCGCGCCATCCGGTCGGCCGATTCGAGCAGCTCGCCGTCGCCGTTCTGCGCGGCGAGCTGCTTGACATTTTCGCCCGCGGTCACGAGCTCGCCGACGAAGTTGATCAGCTGGTCAAGCCGTTCGCCGTCTATGCGCATGGAGCGTTTGTTCTTTTCCTCCACGGCGCGGTTCTGCTTCTGCTTCTCGAGGGCCGCCTCGACCACCTCCCTGGGGGCTATCTTCTGCTCGACTATGATCTCCCCGATCCGGGGTGCTTCCTTTTCCCCGGCAACCGCTTCACTCTGTATGGCAAGCACCGCGTCGAGCTCGCTCCTGGTGATGGTGCCGCTCTGCATGAGTATCTCGCCGATATTCATGGGGTTCTCGGGCAACTCCTGGATGAGCTTTTTATAAAGATCCACGCTGCTGTTGGGCGGGATGATCCGTATCTGGCAGTCGTCCCGCACGAACTCGAACGCGCTTTCTATGGCCTCCTTCGTGGTTACGGCGCTCAGGTCTATCTCGAAACCGAGATAGCACTGTTCCGGGTCCATCGC
>CAZVEG010000139.1:0-8551 GCA_964625625.1 uncultured Leptospirales bacterium
GAGAGATACTCGGAAAGGTTTTTAAGGGCCTCGGGCTGCAGGTTCGAGCTCATCGCGGCGATGTTCTCCTGCTGGATCTCGTCGTAGATCTCCTTGCGGTGGACGCTGATCCGCTTGGGCGCGCGGATGCCGAGCTTCACCTGGTCGCCCTTGATGTCGATGACCACGACCTCGATGTCGTCCCCGATGATGATGCTCTCGTTGAGCCTTCTCGCCAGTACCAGCATGACTATTCCTTCCGTGCCGCGGTCTTCTTCATCTCATCGAGTATCCCGTGGCGCACCCTGTGGCCCTCGCTCAGGCTTATCGCCTGCCTGCCCTTCCTGTTTTTCGGATTGATGATGATGGGCCCCTGCAGATTCGCCGTCATCGCCGCGGGATCGGCGGGGATGGTGACGATGGCGAAGACGAGCACGCCGTCGGGATTCTCGGCGCCCACGCATTCCAGGTCGGACTGGGATACCACCAGCCGGTAATCGGCCATGAAGTCGCCCGGACGGATGATGATGAAGGCGAGCTCCGTATGTCCCAGGGCCTGCATCCATTTAAAGGGGGAATTGTCCTTCGAGTCCAGGATGGCGAATTTCTTGATATAATCGAAACCGAGGATACCGTCATCGAAATCGATGATCTGCTTTTCGTCCACCTCTGTCTCGCCGAATGGTTTGGTCGTGATTTTTACCAGCACTGCGCCGCTCCTTGAAAGATCAGAATACGCCGATGCCGCGAATACTGCAACAAAATAATGATATACCGATTGGCAAATGCTTTGTCATTGCGAGCCCCGGCCGTATCGGGGCGTGGCAATCTCGCTTTACACCGGGTCGCGTGACCGGACTGTCGCCTTTCGAGATCGCCGCGTCGTTACGCTCCTCGCGATGACATGCCACCTGGAATAACCTGTCATCGCGGGTCCCGGCAGTATCCGGGGTATGGCGAACTCCGGACTAACGGCCGCCGCGCGCTATCGCAGAAAATCCATAAGCGTCGGGCGGATCGACTTGGCCCCCACCGCCAGCGCGTACTGGTGCACCGATTCAAGCCACTTGAAATTCATGACTGTCTCGGGAATGTCGATCCCCTCGGTCTTCGAGAGCATGGCCAGCACGTTCGACTTGTCGTATTCCGAGCGCTTGGCGAGCTCGTCCACGCGGTTCTGCTTGGCGCCGACCGAGGCGGTGTGGCGCAGGACGTTGTCGAGCGCCATGTCGAGAAGCCCCAGGTCGCGCCCGCCCACCAGCTCCTGGTCGCCGCGCACGAGGTCGTCGCGGAGCTGGATCACCATCTCGAAAATCGACATGCCGTTGACGGTGACCGTCGGGTCGAGGTTGTTCGGCGGATGCGGGTAGTCGGTGTTGACGAGCCCCAGGTCTTTCAAAACGCGGCCGCTTCCCACGTCCTCCAGCCATATCTGGTGCGGCGTGGTGCTTTCCAGAATCAGGTTGTTGCGGCCGCCCTTTATCGCGCGCACCGAGAGGCCCGCGTTGTTGATCTTGTCGATGATGACGTCCAGGTTGTCGCCGGCGCTGATCGAAAGCTCGCGCCCATCGATTTTAATCATCTGGTTGGTCTCGGAGGCGTAGGTGGTCGCGTCTTTGTTCGAGGTGATGATCTGGTTGGAGGCCCAGAAAACCTCGTTACCGGGCACGTTGACGTCGAGGTACTCGCCCTTGGCCACCTCGCGGAGCATGCGGCCGATGTTGCCTCGGTACTCCACCCCGGTCATGGCGTCGCCCTGGTTACCCGCGGTGAGGGTCTGGTAGATCGCCTGGAAGGGCGTCGGAATGTCCTCGGTCCCCGTCTGGAAGCCGCCGAAGATGGGCCGCCCGGTGGCGCTGCGGGTGTTCGCGATCGCCACGAGCTCCTCGAGCATCTCGTTGATCTCGGTGGCGACGGCCTCCTTGCGCTCGAAGTTGGAATAGATGCCGTTGGCCCCCTGCACGGTGAGCACCCGCAGGCGCTGGAAGATGCGCATGGCCGACTGGAGCGCGGTGTCCACCTCGTCCAGGCGCGACTTCGCCTCGCCGAGGTTCGAGATGTACTGGTCCACCTCGGTGAGCCTGCTCTGGTAGATCATCTGGCTCGTCGTGGCGATCGGGTTGTCGCGCGGAAAGCGGACGTTCTTGCCGGTGCCCAGCATGTCCTGTGTTTTGTCCATCTCCGCCTGGTGGCGGTTCAGGTTATGGATCATGGTGTTGTTGATCATCTGGTTCGTTACGCGCTGCATGGTTTATACCCCCAGCCGCAGTATGGTTTCCAGCATTCTGTCCATGGTGTTGATCACCCGGGCGGAGGCGTTGTACCCGTGCTGGAAGGCGATCATATTCGCCATCTCCTCGTCGAGGTTGATTCCCGAAACCGACTCGCGCAGGTTGGCGAGGTTCTTGAGGAGCGTCTCCTGGTTCTTGATGCGGTCGGCGGCCTCTTCGCCCTGCGAGCCGATCCGCGAGATGAGCGAGATATAGAAATCGTTGAAGGTGGCGTTCTTGTCCACCATCGCGTTCTTGTGCCTGAGCGCGGCGAGCCGCAGCGCGTTCGTGCCGTCGCCTATTCCGTCGGTCGCGTTGAAATCGCCCGTGCCGCCCAGGTCCCTGCCCTTCGCGGCGGCGATCTTGTCGACATCGGCCATCACCGCGTCGGACACGGCCATGTGGGCCGCCGGGTTGTACTGCGGCGTGACCGTGATGTGTTCGCGGTCCGGGAGCAGTTTGACGATGTCGTTGATCCGCCGGTAGTCAAACGCGCCCTGCGCGCCCGACTGCTTCAGAATTCCTGAAAAGCCGGCGAGGAACTGCCCCGAATCCTCGAGGTGGCGTATCATGAAGTTCTTTTTGTCCGTGTCGCCGGCAACGGTCGCCTTGATGGCCAGGTGCCCGTTGTGGTCGATGTACGCCACCACGCCCAGGCGCGCGTCGTTGATCTTCTTGATGACGCTGTTGGTCGAATCGTTGCGGGAGTAGTCTATCTGCGCCTCGGTCTCCGGCTCGCGGTTGGTGACGAAGGTGAGCGTCCCGGCGATGCCGATCGCCGCCGACGCGTCGATTTTATTCGAGCCGGCCACCTTGAAGATGGCGGTGACGTCGGCGATGCCATCGTTGTTGAGGTCGTGGTTGCCCTCCACGTTGTCGCTGATCATGATGTGGCGGAAGAAATCCACGTTGGTCTCGCCCCTTCGGCCGAAACCGTCGCGGTGGATCTCGTTGGTGAGATCGACCAGGTTGATCGCGAAGGCGTTGACGTCGTTGATGTTCTCGCGCATGATCCTGTCGCGCGCCTCGAGGAGGCCGGCGATCTCGCCGCCCTTTATCTCCACGTCGGTGCCCGTGTCGCGCCACACCACCTTGTAATAGCCGTGGTTGTCCGGGTCCATCACCGCCTCGAGCGGCCGGAGCACCTCGCCCTGCACCAGGTTCTCGCCGCCCACGTAGACGATCGTCTCGTCGCGGTCGTTCCTGCCCACGCTGATGTTGACGAGGTTCGAGAGCTTCTCGATGAGCGCGTCGCGCCGATCTTTGAGATCGTTGGGATTGTCCCCCAGCGCCTCGGCCTTCAGGATGCGCTCGTTGAGATCGCGGATGTCGCGCGCGTGCAGGTTCACCTGCTCAACCCGGTGGAACACCTGGCGGTTGGCGTTTTTCTGGAGATCGTCGAGCTGGCGGTAGACGTGGTTCACCTCGTTCGAGAGGTTGACGGCCTTCTCCTTGACCACCTCGCGCGCCGAACGCTCCTCCGGGTACTTCGACAGCTCCTCCCATGCCCTCCACATCTGATCCAGGCGGCTTCGCAGCGACTGGTCCGAGGGCTCGTTGTACACCATTTCGACCTGGTGGATGAAATCGTTTTTCGTGTTCCAGTATCCCATCACGTCCTTTTCGGAGACGATGCGGTCGTCGATGAAGCTGTCGCGTATGCGCTCCACGGTCTGCACCACCGAGCCCTGCCCGATGTTGCCGGGGGAGTTGGAGCGGTTGAGCGCCGGCACGTACAGCGGGTCGGCCGAGGTGATCACCACGCGCTGGCGCGAGTACTCCTTGTTCTCGGCGTTCGAGATGTTGTGGCCGGTGACGTGCAGCGCCTGCTGGTGCGAATGCAGACCCCGCTTCCCTATTTCAATCCCCATAAAGGTGGAATTCATGGCGGCACTCCTCTAAACCGTTTTGTTGAAGATCATCGCTCCCGACACCCGGGACCTCTCGACCCCGTTCACGCAATAACCGGTCGAGATCGACGCCGTGCTTTTCAGGCCCGAGAGCAGAATATCGTAAAATTCCAGGTTATCCTCGATAAGGCGCTTGTTGGTTTTGTACAGCGAATCGAGACGGGAGAGGAGCCCCTTAAGCTCCATCCCGATGGAGACGATCCGTCCGGCCGAGCCGTCGTCCACGCGGCGGGCGATGTCGGTGAGCGTCGGCGTGGTCCGCGCATCGGTCGACGGGCCGTCCCCGGCCAGTTCGAGGATCAGCCGGACACGCGCCTCCTCGAGCCTTTCCACGCGCGAGAGCAGCGCCTCCTGCTCGCGCGAGATCGATTCCATGAGCCTGCCGTCCTTGTCGATTATGGCGCCGCTCTTCCGTTCCTCGAGGGCATAGAGGCCGGAATACACTTCGATCTCGTCCCGCAACACCTTTTCTATACGCGCAATGGGGTTCGCCATCGATCCCTCCGTGGAGATATGCTGTCGGCCGCGTCCTGCCTTCGGCTTACTCTACTATCGGTAAAAAATGCGGTCTAAATGAGGATTTTTAGGAGGGAACCCTCTCAGCCTCCGGAGCTTCCTCACCGCAGGGCCGGCCAGCCGGACAACGCGTAGCCCCGCCCGCCACATGAATCTTTAATCTTGAATCTTGAATTTCCTCCCGGAATAATCCTTGCAAATTCCCTACGAAGAATTCTTATTCTTAACCTATATCGGTAACACCATCTCCCCGGCAGCGAGGAACACCATGAAAAAAAAGGCGCTTGTGCTCGTCATATCCACGATCATCGCGTTCGGCATCGGATGCGGGGGTGAGCCCGAAACGGCTTCCGTATCCCCGAAAAACGCCCCTCCCCCCATCATCGGAACAAGGCTACCGGCCATGGAGCTCGACGCGTTCCATAAGGGTACTCTCACCACGGTCAGGCTGGCCACCTACAGGGGCAAATGGCTCATCCTCTTTTTCTACCCGGCCGATTTCTCCTTCGTATGCCCGACGGAGCTCACCGAGATGTCCGAGCAGTACGAGCGCTTCAAAAAGGCGGGGGCCGAGGTGCTGGCCATAAGCACCGACTCGGCGCTTGTTCATCGCGCGTGGGCCGAGCATCACGAGGGAATCGGTAAAATCCGGTTCCCCATGCTCTCGGACCGTTCGGGCAGATTCTCGCGGGCGATGGGAGTGTACGTGGAGGACAGGGGGACGGCGCTGCGCGGAAGCTTCGTGGTCGATCCCGACGGAATGATCATCGCGACCGAGCTCCACGACGACAGCATCGGCCGCAGCGCCGCGGAGCTGTTGCGCAAGCTCGAGGCGGCGATCGCGGTGCGCTCGAGCGACGGGGGCTTCTGCCCGGCCAACTGGAATCCGGGCGAGGAGCTCATCACGCCAAAATGAGAAAAGGTGGTCGCGTCAGTAGGCCTCGCCTATGGTGAAGTAGAAGCCGGTGAGGTCCCTGCTCCGGCCCACGTCGAGCCGCGCGTTGATCTTTTCCTGGGGATTGATGCTGTAGCGCAGGCCGCCGCCGTAGGTGAACTTGACCTCCTCGGGATTGAAATCCTGGATGCGACGCGCGACGTCGCCCACGCCGGCGAAGGCCACCGCCCCGAAACGCCAGAACAGCGGCAGGCGGTACTCGCCCTGCGCCACCACCATGGCGTTGTCGCGATAGCGTCCCTCGAAAAGCCCGCGCATGAGCTTCTTGCCGCCCATGAGCGAGAGCATCTCGAACGGCGCCTCGCCGTAGATCACGTTTGAATAGCCCTGCAGCGCCAGCACGTGACTTCGCCACAGCGGCACGTACTTCCTGAGATCGAGCGTATGGCGGATAAACTGGAAGCGGCTGGAAAACATGCGGTCGAACGACACCGCGCTGAACTGGTACAGCCCGCCCTTCGAGGGATAGAAGGCGTTGTCGCGCGTGTCGAGATTGAGCGAAAGCCCGATCCCCGACGCCATGCTCGTCGAGCTCCCCGGCACGCCCTCCGATTCGAGTATGCCGCCCTCCTCGCTCTCCTCGATCTCGGTCCGTTCGTAATGGTATACGAAACCCATGTACAGACGATTGGCGATCTCCCGCTGGAGGTCCGAGCGGAAGCGCACGGTCGAGGATGTGTACCCCTCGCGCGCGTCGTCGGATGTATCGTTGCCGATGCCGTAAAAATAGTTGGGATAGTAATAGTACTCGAGCTCGCCGACAAGGTGGTATTTTTCGTCATCCAGGTAGAATTCGGGAAAGAGCTGCCAGATGAACTGCTTCTGCTGGGTGTAGGTCAGCGTGGTCGCGAGCGTCGACGGCCGTATATGAAGCGGAAAATCCGAGCCTATCCGGAAATAGCTCAGGAAGGCGAGCCCGCCGGCGATCTGCGTTTCGGGTTTGTAATACGCGTGGGGGATGAGAAGAAAATCGTCCTTCTTGACGACGGCGATGTCCTTCTTGATCTCCTCCTTGGGGAGCGAGCCGGCGGGCGGGTCCGCGGCGCGCCCGTCGGCTGGAATGGCCAGCAGCGCGAGGAGCGGGAGCAGGACCGTAATTCTCCGCATAATGCGGGTTGTGTGTATGCTCATCGGTAGTATTCTCGTCCGCTCTTGTCCGCGCCGCGATGCCGCCGGCTAACCCCGTGCCGTTCGCCGGGGAGGGCGACCGTACCCGGAAGAACGCTGATGCCGGATGTGGAACGAAGGAGCGTGGACCCGCGACCTTCTCACGACATTCCTGTCGGGTACGCGACAAGTCTAACATATTTTGGAAGGATTGTAGGAAAAACGCCATAATTTAATCAAGAAGTATGTACCGCGCTCCCGAAATTTTTTAACGGGGGGAAGGATGAAGACACTCGTCGCATATCTCAGCGATTACCGGGACCGGAACGACTACTTTCTCTCCCTCATGCCGGTCGGGGCCCTCTCCATCGCCGCCGCGCTCGAGGCCAGGGGCTTTGAGGTGACGCTCGCCAATTACTCGAAGGAGGGCGTCCGCTCCGCGGCCGCCCACATCCAGTCCCTCAAACCGGAGGCCGTCGGCCTTTCGGTCTATACGCACAACCGGACCGACTCGTTCCGGCTCGCCGCGGAAATACGAAAGCGGCTCCCGAAAACCCTCATCGTGGCCGGGGGGCCCCACGCCGCGTTCCTCGGCGAGGAGATCCTGCGCCGGGTGAAGGCGGTGGATTACGTCGTTCGCGGAGAGGGAGAGCTCGCGCTCGTGGAATTGCTCGAGCGCGGCGCGAAAAAGGCCGGCCCGGCGGAGCGCATCATCACCGGAAAGCGGATAAAGGACCTCGACGCACTCCCCGCGCCGGGACGCTACGGGGGCGCGATGCGCGGCATCGACCCCAACGAGCAGTTCAAATACCTCATCACCAGCCGGGGCTGTCCGCACCGCTGCACCTTCTGCTGCTCGCCGCGGCTGTGGGGCCGCGAGACCGCCTTCCGGAGCGCCGGGCACATCGTCGACGAGATCGAGCACTGCGTGAAGACCCACGGCATTATCTACTTCTCGATACGCGACGATAACTTCACCCTGCGGCGCGAGCGCGTGCTGAAATTCTGCCGACTGCTCCGCGAACGGAAGCTGTACATAATGTGGAACTGCCAGTCGCGCGTCGACACGCTCGACGGGGAGATGGTCCTCGAGATGAAGCGCGCGGGGCTGGAGCACATCCAGCTCGGCGTGGAGTCGGGCTCGGAGCGCATACTGGCGATGTACGACAAGCGGACGACCGTCGCCGACATCGAGAAGGCCTCGGCCGCCGTGCGGCGCGCGGGGGTCTATCTCTCCTTCTACCTGATGGCGGGAATGGAGAACGAGCGCTCCGCCGACATCAGAAAGACCGTCGAGCTCATCCGGCGCACCCTTCCCGGCGACGGCATCGTTTCACCCGTGGCGCTCTATCCGGGCACCGCGCTCTACGACGCGGTGAAAGCCCGCGGCGACATCGACGATTCGTTGTGGTTCCGCTCGAAGGATAACGGCATCTACCTTCGCGACGACGCCGAGGTGGGCCGCTGGGTCCATGCGCTCGCGAACGAGCTCGGCGCCATCCGCAAGCGCTCGTGGTACCGGGACAAAGAGTTCCGCGCGCACCGGCGCGTGACGGGCGGCGACTGCTGGGTGACCGACATCCTGGAAGGCGACTACCACCTCGACGAGGAACGGTACGATCGCGCGCTCGAGTGTTATCGCGACGCCGCGGAGCGCCATCCCCGCAACCCCTGGCCTTTCCTCCGCATGGGGAAAGCTTACTTTATGTCGGAACGATATCCGGAGGCGGAGCGCGGCTTCGCCTCGGTCACGGACATCGTGCCGGCATACTACGGCGGCTGGCTCAAGCGCGCCGAGAGCCTCCTGGCCCTGG
>CAZVEG010000140.1:0-8360 GCA_964625625.1 uncultured Leptospirales bacterium
CTTACAGCATGCTCTTCATTCTCTCGGGATTTATGCGCGTGATGACCCCCCTTGACTCACTCAAGACGGTACCGTCGGCGTCGCGGATCTCGCCGCGCACAATGATGTCACGTCCCCCGTCCTCAACCAGAAATCCAAAGATCACAAGCGGGCAGTCCACATAGACGGGGCGCAGATAGCTGACCGTCATCTCTCTAGTAACGAAGGCCTTCACACCCATAAGACCCCAGACAACCCAGGACATTATTTCATCCAGCAACAGACCGTGGAAACCTCCATGAAGCATACGGCCCCACCCCGTCCAGTCCTCGGGGGCCGTGAACTCGGCGCTCAGAGCGGTTTCCCCTTCCTTTCTGAAGCGGAGCTTCAATCCCGAGGGATTGTCCGGACCGCACACAAAACAGCGGGGCACGTCAGTCTGCACGGGCAGGAATTCACCCGTGGGCGTTTCGGTCACAATGTTCATTTCTATCACCTCATATATACCTGTCCTGATCAGCGACGGCTTTGCTGCTCATCGGCCGACCGGCCGTTCCCGTGCCGTTTCGCAAAGGCCGATGTGAGCATCCAGGCACCGACCACTATCATCGCCATGGGAATAAAAGGAATCGAGCGGAGGAGATCGTCGGGAATCCATCCCATTTTCGAGCCGAGAAATACGATCCCTCCGGCAAGCAGCATAGTGCCGCATACGGCCCCGCAACGTCTCTGCGCATGCACCGATCGGTTCATCACACCCCCCATTTTTCACACTTATTAGATATTTCGATATATATCGAAATATCTAAATATAGAGTACATACAAAAAGACCCGCCGTCAAGAGGCGGGGCCCATTTTTTTCACTTTTTTTCGCTTTTTGCGCCCGTGAGGTACCCGACCATCAGACCGACGGTCTCTTCATTCACCAGTCAACGTATTGTCTGTCCCTGCCGTTCGCAGGTGACCAGACCCGCCGAGCGGAGCTCCTTGATATGATGAGAGATGGTGGAGAGGGCGATATCGAAATTACTGGCGACCTCGCAGATCGTAAGCTGATCGTCGGCGTCCAGGGTGCCCCGTCCCTGCCCCGAGCGGATATGTTCGAATATGGCGAGGCGGTTTTCATTGGAGAGCGCTTTCATGGCGGCGACTACCCTTGCCATTTGTTCGGATCGTTTTTTCACCGACTTCGCGGACATGGTTCAGACCTCCTTTGTCGATATCTCTAAACCCGAAATAATTCTATAGTTTTCGAAATATCATATAGACTGGCTCCTGTCAATCCTTTTGCCGGAATGCCGGCGAACTGTACATTGTACCGGGCCAGGAACGAGGGACGCAACCGGGTTGTCAGCGGTCCCGTCGATAGTTCTCCCGAAAGCTGACGCCTCTTTACCGGTCGATTGAACACGGGGCCACTCTCACCGGCGGTTTGTTCGATCAATCAAATCTAGCGGACATCACCCCTTCACATTTCCCGCCTTGAAATCCTGAAGCGCCGTATCGGGCTCGTGATACCGGCGATAAAAATGCGTGAGGGTGGTAAACGTGAAGAGCCTGTTAACAAGAGGGATCCTTATAAGCCATGAGAGGAGAAGATACGAAAGGAAAAGTGAAACGAGGATGTACACGTACTTGAGCGCGAACAGGGCGAGGGGAAAGGAAATTCCCGACGCAAGGCCGTCGCCCAGCGCGGACAACAGCAGAAACGGCGCCGGCAGTGTCGTGATGAAGTATAAAATTATACCGATCGAATGGCCCGCCTCGACCGATTTTTCGGGGCAGTAGCCCATGCACCGCATGCAGCTTTCGCAGGAAAATGTCCAGTACGGGCGGGGCTCCCCACCTCCCGACATTTTGATCGCCCCGGCCGGGCAGTTTCTGGCGCACTGACCGCAGCCCGTACAGGTCTCCGAGGCAAAAAACAGTTTAGAGAGAAAAAAGCGTCCCACAACAAGATACCCCAGCGAAACGGGGCCCAGGATGAGGCCGAACACCAGGGGGATAAATCCTCTGAAAACGCTCTTCCCTTCCAGAACAGCTTTTATAAAGGAGGACGCTTCCGCCTTCGCCCTTTCGATTATGAACTTCGCGTTCACCGGGCTCAGGCCCCAGTGCAGGGACATCCAGTTAGACGGCATGTCGAGGCCCCTCACCCCGCGAACGCCGTAACCTTTAAAAAACAGTATGAGCGCGACAAGATAGGCCGCCGTGCCCTCCAGGCCGGGCAATGGAACCGACGCGATGCGGGTACCGGCCCGCGTCGCCACGACAAAGGCGTGCCTCCCGCGCCCGCGCGGCAATCTCAGGGCACGCCTGATAACGAGCCAGGGCGCCGTAAAGGCATGGGTCGGGAAAACCATTCCCAGCAGATCGCACGATCCGCCGGCCGGCTCTTTCCCTTCAGAAAATTTTGCCACCTGGTACATCCGGAAGTCGGCTCCCTTTTCTTTCGCCCTTTCCGCCATCCACGCGGCCGCCCGGAAAGAGTTGCCGGTTCCGCTCATGTAATGAATCTCGATTGAACCGTACCGCATACCAGAACCCGGAATACCCGTCATTGCTCGCTCCCTGTTCCATGATGCCTGAAGGGACGCGATGTCAACATATAATATTACGTATACTCCACGGTCATCCCGCGGGGGCCGGGCATAATCGGCCCCCGCCGGTACCGCTCTCACTCCCTGTGTTTCCGGTTATACTCCTTTACCAGCTTCGCGATTTCCCTGTCGCGCGCCTTCCGCTCGCGCCGGCCCTTCTCCGTGCGGAGGGCCTCCACTGCCCGCATTTCGCTCGCGAGCGACATGTAGGCCTGGTAGCGGTCGTGAGCGATGGTCCCCTCCGACACCTGGCGCAGCACCGCGCAGCCGGGTTCGTCGGCGTGGCCGCAGTCCCGGAATTTGCAGTGGGCCGCGGCTTCGGCGATTTCCGGAAAGGCAAGCTCCAGCGACGCGGCGTCGCCCGACGGACGGAGCTCCCGGAGGCCGGGCGTATCGATCATCATCGCCCCGTTTTCGAGAAAGAAGAGCTCCCTGCGGGTCGTGGTGTGCCTGCCCCGCCTGTCGTCCTCGCGCACCCGGCCGGTATGCTGGACCTCGCGCCCCAGGAGCGCGTTGATGAGCGCGGACTTGCCGACGCCCGAGGGCCCCGTAAAGGCCGCGGTCTCGCCGGGGACAAGGTGCGCCCGCAGGGCGTCGAGCCCCTCGCCGGTAAGCGCGCTCAGCATGACCAGTGGAACATTCCCCGCGATCGACGCGACCCTCCGCGAGAAGTCGTCCCTTTCGTCCGCGGGGCACAGGTCGCACTTGTTGAGCACGATGACCGGCGCGGCCCCGCCGTCGGCCACCATTACAAGGTAGCGCTCGAGCCCGCGCTCCGTGAAGTTCCGGCCTCCCTCCAGCGACGCCGTTACGAACATGGTGTCCACGTTGGCCGCCAGCACCTGTTCGTCGCTCCCGCCGCCGGCCGCCGTTCGCGAAAAGCGGCTCTTGCGGTCGAGCACCCTTTCAATCATCAACAGATCGCCCTCGCCCCGCGCGAGCACCCAGTCGCCCGTGGCCGGGAAATCGGCGCGGCCGCAGGCGATGTACTGAAAGCGCCCGGACACCTGCGCCGTCGCGGGGCCCTCCCGGGTCTCCACCATGTACACGGGGCCGGCCTCGGCCGTCACCCTGGCGGGCACAAGACCCGAGCCCTTGAGCGGCGCGAACTGCGCCTCGAAAAAGTCGCTCCATCCGAGTCGTTCGAGCTTCATGGCCGGCCTCCTTTCAAGCGTTCCGCGTGTTCGGGCCCGTCCAGGCTGAACGGAAGGCGCCTGAGCGGTCCCGTGGCGAGTCCCAGCAGGCGCAGGGTGCTGTCGTCGGGCGCGATGCGGTTCACACGGACTATCCCGCACTTCACGCAGCGATGCACCAGCGCCCACTCGCCGCCGTCCCTGGCCCACACCGCGATGGGCTCCATCAGGCCGCCGCACACCGACAGCCGGTCGCCCGTGCGGTTATCGACGTGCCTGCTCCACAGACATTCGGGGCAGTGGTTCCTGTTACGCGTTCCCGATTCGGGCGGAAGCACGCCCGCGCCGCACCGTCCGCAGACGAACGCGTCCGACCCGTGTATAGACGTATATTCGATTCTCGACATTGTATCCTCGTAATAGCAAGTTCGTTGTTGCGGGTCGGCGCCTGCCGGCGGAATCGGCCTTCAGGCCCTTACGGCGTAGTCATGGAACGAATCCGCGACGAACCGGCACCGGTTACCCGTTGAGTAAAACGTATGATGATGGGGATGATGTTCCGCTCTGCGAAGCCGGACGGCTTCGGCGGGACTGGCTGGACACAACACGCGAAAGAGGCGCGACAGGACGCGACATGGCCCGCGATCAATCCCGGAGCGTGAACATCCTCGATACAAGGGTCAGCATTTTATTACCTCTACCTCGCAGAATAACCCGTCGGAAACAGGATGGCGGTGTACTATCGCGATACCGTTTTTTTGTCAATACTTTTAAGGGACCTTCCGCGGATAATGTGATCGATGCCCGGCCTCGTGATGTCGCGCGGGCATCTTCACCTCGCATGGAGCCTTACCTGATCCCCTCCCGGTCCATGATCATCCGCGCCGCCATCCAGCCGTTGATCTGCACGCCGCTGTAGCCGTGCGACATCTGGGTCCAGTTGCTTGCGATAAAAACGTTGTCGACGGGAGTCCTGTTGGGAATCCGGTCAAACTGGTCCGGGGTGCTGTTGAAACCGTACACAACGCCGTCGCGGTTGAGCGTATAGCGCCTGAGGGTACGTGGCGTATATCCCAATTTTACGGCTATGGTGCCGGGCGTTGCCAGCTCAGGTATGTGACGCGACGCGAGGGCGATGAGCTCATCGACTTTTTTCTCCTTTAATCTTTCATATTCCCCGGCGTCCTCGGGCCACATGGCGATATCTGAGTAGGCGTCGAGCTTTACGACCGATTTACCGGAGGGGGCGTAGACCGGATCATCCATATTGGTGTATATCGCTATAACGAGAGCGCCGTTTTTATAGTCTCCCTTCATCATGCTTTCATACACGGCACGATTATCGGTACTGGCATTGTAGAATATCTCGAAATCGCGGTGCCCCCGCTTTTTCAGGTCGACATTTAGCCCCAGAAACACACCGAAAAGTGAATTTGCCGGTTTGAGGGTTTTGAGACGGTCAATATATTTTGCCGGGAAATGGCTCTCGCCTATTAGGGTGTATACCAGCTGGTACGGATCGGTGTTGGCGACGATATAGCGGCAACTGTACATTTTACCTTCATCGGTCTCAACACCGACGGCGATGCCGTTTTCCATGACGATCTTTTTAGCCAGCACCCCGGTCTTGACCGTTCCGCCAAGCTCGCCGATTCGTTCGGCATAGGCATCAGAAAGGGCCTGCGATGTCCCCTTTATATGCCAGGCCCCTCCGGAAGCATAGGAATTGAATGCCATGATAAACAGAAACGCGGCCTGCTTATCGATTGATGGACCGAGATAACACCAGTACTGCGATACCACCGCCTTGATGTCAGCGCTTTTAAAGCAATGGTCCATGAGATCCTGTACCGTTCTGTCTTTCCATTTCAGGAGGTTCCGCTGCCGCAGGGGTACCATGGCCATGGTGAGCAGTTTTTTCACCGTGCCGTAACGTTGAAGCTGCGCGAGAGACATGGCTTCACTCGACACTGCCAGGCAGATCCGGTGGAATTCGTCGATGCCCTCAGTCTCATTCGGCCAATTATTTTTTAATCTCTTTTTAAGCCCCTCCCAGTTCGCGGGAAGCGTTACATCGATACCGGGGTACACCGCACGGTAGAGGTCAGGGTGCTCGATAAGCGTGATCTTATCGTATACGCCGCAGGCTTTCAGAAGCTGCCGAACCGGGCCCTCCTCCTTCATGCCGGGACGCACGGGCCCGGCCCCGTCCATCTCGTGCAGGGCCACGTCGAAGGTGAAGTCTCCCCGACTGAAGGAAGTCGCGCATCCGCCGACCTTATAGTGCTGCTCGATAAGAAGAACTTTTAATTTTCCTGTCGCGAGATGGGCGGCCGCCGAGAGACCACCCAGCCCACCACCGATTACGATCACATCATAATCGACCTTACCGGCGCGTGGACCCTCTTTTGAACAGGAAACGGAAACAAGGACAACGACGGAAATGATCACTGCAACAATATAATTAGGGAAATGGCGGAGCATATACGATTACCTCCGGTAATTATATATCGTTAAACCGGATATCTTCGAGGGACTGTCTATTTGCCACAATCGGGAGGTGATCAGTACGCCCCTGCTTGAATGATGAAAGCGTGAAACAAAATGTCAATAGAATTACACTACGGCCCCACCACGGATTCGGCTCAACGGGAATAGACGGCTTATTGTCATATCTATAAATACGATTGACACACGCGCCACGCCTGTTAGGCTATCAACCGACCTCCGGGCGCGGCCGGGCCGCGCCCCACACCCTCAACGTGCGGAGAGTTCCGCCATGCGTTCGCCCGCCCCCGTCCTCGACGATTTCAGAAGGGCCTTTACGCGTTTTTTCCTCACACCGTACGTAAGCGCGGATTATGTTACACAGCAGAAAGCCCGCACGCTCCTCACCTTGTTCCTCGTGATAGTATGCGTAATCGTGCCGCTGCTTCTCGTTTCGCTGACGCTGCACACGGTCGGATACCGGGCGCTCATCGTACCCGGTTCGATGGGTATGCTTATAATCGTCATCATCGCGCTCTTCCGCAAAGGACACTTTTCGCTGTCCGCCCATTCCTTCTTCATCATCGCGTTCGCGGGGCTGTGGACGGCGATTTTTTCAGGCAATTACGGCGGTCATCCGGTGGAGCGCACCGACACCATCGTCCTCGTACTTGGCCTTCTGGTGCTCACCCCGGTGGTGGTGCGCCACCAACGCCTGGCCATACTCGCGTATTTCGCCGCGAACGCCGCGCTTTTTCTCGTCTTTCTTCATAAAATAAACATCTACCTGGCGCTCCCCGAGTCCACGATCGCCGAGTATTTCCTCGACAACGCGATCGCGCTTTCCTTTGCGGGATTCGTCTCGTACAGGATATTCGCCATCAACACCGGCGCCCTCGAGAAGGCTTCCGAGGAGATAGCGCACTCACGCCGGACGGAGGAGGCGCTTTCGGTATCGCTTCGCGAGAAGGAGACGCTCCTTAAAGAAGTCCACCACCGCGTGAAGAACAACTTCCAGGTGGTGGTGAGCCTGCTCCATCTGCAGTCGCGCCAGATTGCGGACGGCGACGCGCGCGCGATGTTCCTGGACTGCGAGGGGCGCATCCGCTCCATGTCCCTGGTGCACGAGAAGCTGTACCGCTCCGACAACCTGGCCCGCATCGACTTCGGCGAGTACGTGCGCGATCTGGCCGGCGAGATTCGACATCTCTACGGCCGGCAATCGCCGTCGCCCTCCCTCGGGATAAGCGTCGATTCCGTCAAGCTCGACGTGACACAGGCGGTGCCCTGCGGGCTCATCGTAAGCGAGCTCCTCTCTAACGCCTACAAGCACGCCTTCCCAGCCGGGCGTACGTCGGATTGCGAGATCCGCGTTTCGCTCAGGCAAGCCGCGGACGATCGCGTCGAGTGCTCGGTGTGTGATAATGGAGTGGGCATCCCGGCGGGAGTGGACCTTCGCTCGAGTACGTCGCTCGGCTGGAGCCTTGTACGCATGCTCACAGAAAACCAGCTTGGGGGGAGCATCGGCATAGGAGGCGGCAACGGCACGGAGGTTGTCGTGAGTTTTGTCCCGAAGGATTGAGGACGATCTTCCGGGCGGGATGTCCTGACGCCCCTGCCATATGGACGCCCTCAGGAACCACGCGCGCGTCCTTACGCGGCCACGGAAGTGGCGCGTCAATGTCAGTCACACCGGCCCGCTCCCTTAAAAAACTATTGACTCATAACACCGCAGGTGATCTGTATATCTAATTACTTGCATAATTACGCAAATACGAATCGACTTCGATACGCGGCAAGGTCCGCGGACACTCACAACGATACGGAAGAACACCATGGCAAACAACACGGTAATCGACAACGCAACCCGACTCGACTCCGAGATATTCAAGATCCACGCCGACTTCTGCTCGGTGCTGGCCAACGAGAAGCGCCTGCGCATCATGTGGATGCTTCAGGAGGGCGAGTACCCGGTCGGCGCCATCGCCGAGCGCCTGGGCATATCGGTGCCGAACGCCTCCCAGCACCTCAGGGTGCTCAAGGACCAGCACGCGGTGGCCGAGCGCAAGGAGGGGCAGCAGGTATTCTACCGCATAACGAGCGACAAGTTCATCGCCGGGTGCAGGCTGATACGGGAGGGCATCATGGAAACCCTCAGGT
>CAZVEG010000141.1:0-8064 GCA_964625625.1 uncultured Leptospirales bacterium
GGACTGAAGTAGGTGATCCTGCCCTCCATGTCGAGCGTGAAGACGACCTCGGTTATGTTCTCCACGAGCGAGCGGTAGCGTTCGCCCGACTCGCGGAGCCTGCGCTCGCTGTTCGCGCGTTCCCGTTCCTTCGTGGCGATGGCGGAGGCCATTTCGTCGAACGCGCCGGCAAGCTGCCCTATCTCCCCCCGGCTATGCGGCATTTCCGTGCGGGACGACAGGTCGCCCCTGCCGAGCCTTCGCGATGCCGTCACCAGCCGCTCGAGCGGGCGCACGATCGTCGAGGTGCCCAGTGCGTAGGCCAGCAGCATCGCCAGCACCGCCGCGACGCCGAGGAGCGTGAGGTTGCGCAATACCAGGAAATTCGCCGCGGCCAGGGCCTCGCGCTCGGGTATGCCGACGCGGATGTAGAGCGGCTCGCTTTTCGTCGGCAGCAACAGGCGCTTGTAGCCGTACAGCCGCCGCACGCCGTCCACGCCCTCGACGATGAAGGTCCCCTCGACGCCTCCCGCCGACATGCTCCGCATCATGTGGTCGAGATCGGCCCGCCCCTGGTATTTGTCCGGGTACGGGTAGCGGTAAACCCTCGTGCCGGTGTGGTCGGTGAGCGCGAGCGCGGAGCCCTTCGGAAGCCTGGCCTGGAGAAAAAGCTGCACATAATACGTCACGTCTATCGCCGCCACGAGCACCGAGCGCACCCTCCCGCCCGACATGACCGGGTACGCGCAGTGCAGCACCATGCGCTTCGCGGTGCGGCTCACCATGTAATCGCCGACAGTGAAATCGCCGGTTTTAACCGCGTTCCTGAAATAAGCGCGCTCCGCGACGCTGAAGGGCGCGGACGGGATGGCCGAGGCGTACACCATACCGTCGGCGCCGGCGATATTCAGGTTGGCGTACATGGGGTTTATTTTCAGGAGCTCGCGGAGGAAGGGCGAACAGCCTCCGCCATGGTGTTCCGCGGTGTGGACGTTCGAGAGCGTCATGAGAAGCTGGCGCGCGTTCTCCACGGCACCCTCCTGGTGGGAGGCGATGCCGCGCACCAGGCGCAGGGCGTTCTCCTCGGCGTCGCCCCGCGCGTGGTTTATGCTCTCCATGCCCGTAAACAGTATTATGGCGAGGGCGGGCAGTATGCACGCCGCCACCAGCGCCGCGAGCTGAACGCGTATGGATTGTCGTGAGAGCCAGTTCATTGCTGTTATCGAATTACCGGGGATCCGTCCCCTGAAAGAGCGCACGCATGGAGCACCCGGCGCGTAGACCGGATCAGACATGGACGGTCACGCCGCCTGCCGGATTCCGTATACAATTGTATCGTATGTGAAAGAAGAATGCAAATTAATTCCGGCAGGACAGGAAGGGAAGCACGCCACCAGGAGCACTTCCCCTAACACGACATCTGATGCCGCGATCCCCCATCCCTTTCGTTCAAAGAGAGGGGGACAGGGGGTGAGTTCGAAGTCCATCCGCGATTAAAAAAGGCTTTCCGCCGCGATATAGACACCGCCCCTCGACGGCCCGGCCGACGCGTCCCAGGCGTAGGAGAGGGAGGCCATGGTGCCGCGGTGCTCGATGGAGCCGCGCATGCCCACGCCCGAGGCGCTCCGCCCGCGGGCATCCTCGTCGAGAAAGCGGCCGCCGTTGACGAAGGGCCCCATGAAGAAAAACGAGGGCACGATCTCGAACTCGGCGTCGAGCCCCGCGGTGAGCTTCCATCGCGCCGCGCTGTAGTCGCCGGCGAAGCCCATGAGGTCACCGTCGAAGACGTAGCGCATGTAGAAGCGCTCCCGCGAGTCCGTATAATACGAGGAGGCACGGGGGATCAGCCGGAATATCGGGAAGAGCCGTACGGGCACGCGGAAGCGCGACTCGGCGATGAAACAGCCGCCGGGCTCGAAATCGCTCGCGCCGGCCGAGAAGATCGCGGAAAACGAGGTCGCGTCACGTTTTTCAAGCAGATAGAACCGGTCCGTAACGAGCAGGTCCGCGACGAGGCGAAGATCCCGGTTCGTTTCCGACGAGTCCTCCCGCGCGTAATCGCGGACGTCGGAGTACTGCCCCCTGCCGTACAGCTTGATCCAGACGAGGAAGGAGGCCGGGAGGTCCGCGGCGAAGCCCATCCCCAGGATCGAAGCGCCGGTCTTCACCGTATAATCGCGTTCGGGCGTCTCCCAGCGCTCCACCGTCATGCCGCCGTCCGCGCCGATGAAGAAGGACGTGTGGCCCTCCCCGATGGTGCGCGTATACCGGGCCTCGCCCTCGGCCTTGCGCAGGCGGTCGCGGATTCCGGCGGTCGCATTGAGGTCGAGCGACGAGGGCGCGAAGGGCAGCCGCCAGCCGATGCGCGGCATGATGCCGTAGATGGGGTCCACGCCGATGCCGCCGTAAAAGCTCCCCGGAGCGCTACGGCGCACGCTCACCGAGAGGAAGACGTCGCCCGTGCCCTCGTAGTTTACCGGGCGAATGACGACCGAATCGAGATTGAAACGGGCGCGCGCGAGGTCCATTCTCTCTTTCAAGGCATTCCTGTTGTACAGCCCGCCTTCCGCGGGCACGAGGAGGCTCCTGATCTCCCCGGCCTCTTTCTCGCCCACGCCGCTCACCGAGGCGCCCGCTATCCTCGACTCGAGCACGCGCACCTCGATCGCGCCGTCCGGCCGCACCGAGACCTTTTCGACATAGCTCGTGGTGTACCCCCGGCGGTGATACTCGTCGGTGATCCGCGCGGCGAGCGCCTGGAGCTCCGCGCGGCCGGTCGACACGGGCAGCCCGCCCTCCAACCTCTTCACGTCGATGCCGATGGTGGAGCCCACCAGGACGATGTCCGCGGCGAGGGCGCGCGACGAAAGGCCCAGCGTGATGATGACGAGCGCGGCCGAAAAAGTCGCTCTACTCATCGAGCCGCCTCCTCGTAACGCCGCGCGGGTGCTCCGCCCGGAACACCGCGTCGGGGATTGCGCCGTTGAGTTTAACGCGGCCGTAATCGGTGACGTTCGAGGTGATCCCCCTCGCCGTGCGCGCCGTCACGCTCACCCGCGAGGGGAACCATATCCCGTCGATCGCGCGGTACCCCTCGTAGCTCTCCCGGAGAATCTCGTAACCGCGCCGGTCGCGCACCGTTTTCGATATGACCGCCTTCATGGCCGGGTCGACGCGCACCTCTATATCGACGCCGCTGTGCCTGTCTTTCAGGTGATACACGCGCGCGCGTTTGAAAAAGCCGTACAGCCGCCAGGCACCCTCCGAGAGCTCGAAGCGCGTTTCGAGCTCGCCGTCGATGCCGTCGAGGGGATTGAAGCCGGGGCCCTTCCGGTCGCCCGAGGCGGCCTCGCTGTAATAGAGCAGACGGTCGTCGGGATAATACCATTCGAAGATCTTCCCGTCGCTGCGCACCACCTGCCGCGAGGGGACCGTGTAATCGATGCGGAAGCGTCCGCGCTCGTCGGCGCGGTAGCGGCCGCGGAATAGCTCCTGCGGCCCGCCGCTCTCGCGGATGTACTGGGTGATCTCCGCGTCGATGGAGCGTATCCTCGCGTGCTCGCGCGCCACCGCGCCGAAGAGCGCGGCGGCGTCGTCGGCCACGGCGGAGGGCGGCGCCCACAGGAGCGCCGCGAGCGCGAGGACGGCTTTGAGTGTCGGAATCGGTCGCATGGTATGGGTTTGTTTGTAACGCCAGCGGTCGGGGTTGTGCAACCGTTTTTTCTGGCGCCGGGGCATAATGACGCCCCTGCCACCGGGGCAGTGTGCGCGTTGCGGATGTCAACTACCAATGGGATCATTGTGCCGGGTGCTCCGGCGAGAGCTTAACGTGCTAAGAGGGGGCGTACGCGCGCCCCCTCTTAGCGATCTCCCGCGCGCTCGCTCAAGCGCCGCGAGAGGCTCACCACTCAAACGCCGTGGGGGCTGAGCTTTTTGCAGCCTGCAATGAAATATTGCCAGGAATTGTTAGTGTAGATGGTGCTGTGTGTTTTCCTGAGGGTTTTTCCGTGGTCTCACTCTTCGGCTGCGGGAGGCACCTCCGTGTGCCATCCTCGCCTCGCGCGCGTCCTGCGCGCTACGTAATGATGATAGAAGGAGCTTTGGGCATTGACCATGTGGCCTTTTGCAAGCTGAGGTCTTGTTGGTTTCCGTTAATGTGCTGCCAGTATCGCGGCTCGGTCGCCTCCTGCGAGTCTCGCCGCGCGCGCACATCGTGCGCGCTGCTGAATCGAGGTATATATAACCGGAAAGTGTCGGTCCTCGAAGGCACGCATTATTTTAAAGTGGCAGCGTCATGTTTCATCATACGACCGCCTTTACCTGCCGAAGGCCACGCTTTCAATGAGGCCAATCCCCTCCTCGCGGTACTCTTTCAGCAGGGCATCCCACTTCTCTTCGTTCAGAAGGGCCACGGCGTCGGTCAGAACGGTTACCGTGTATCCGCGATTGAGCGCGCCGCGCGCCGTGCTGTGAACGCAGAATTCGAGATCGAGGCCGACGAGGTATACGCGATCGACCCGGTTGGCGACGAGGAGCGCCTCGAGTTCGGGATTGGAGAAGGCGTCGCCGATCTTCTTGGGGAACTCGTGCGTAGAGACGCGCCGCACGCGCGCGTCGATCATCGAGCCCGGCGTCCCTTTTATGGCGGCCGCGCCCGGAATGAAGCGCGCCCATTCGCCGTACTCCTGGCGGACGTACACCACCAGCACGTCCTTCGCCGCGGCGCGGTCGATGGTCCGATTGACGGTATCGATGAGGCGCGCGGAGTTTTTGTGAGGCAGAGGGGGCTTCGCGGTGGTCCCGGTGTAGTCCTCCTGGATGTCGATGACCAGGAGCGCCGCGCGCGGCCGGTCGTATGAGGCGATCTTTTCGCCTTTCGTCGGCGTGGTGGCGTTGATGAAGACATAAGCGAAAAGACCGGCGAGGACAAGCACCGCCGCCCCGAGGCCGATCGCGATTCGTTTTATCCAGAGCATGCGTTCCTCCCCGCTTACGGTCCGCTCGCGCGGCCGGGATCCCGGAAATATAGTACGGGGTGATGTCGATTGTCAAGTCTATACGGGCTTACGGGCGCTTATGCCGGCAACCGGTCGGCTGTACTGGCGTTTCGATACGGGCGTTTAAGGTAATCTTCGATTCCACGTTGGGCTGTCGACCTACTCAACGACCGACTTGTTCGATGCCGGTTGGCGGTATGAACGTTTATGTCAGGCTTCAATTCCACATTTTCGGGTCGCCCTGCTAAACAGCCGGACAGCCGGCAATCGCTAAAAGCACCTTGACACATGCCGCGACTACGCCTATCTTTCAGGTTGTCATCATGCTCCCGTTCGGCGAGGCACGACTCATTTCGGCGCACCGCTCATCACCCGTAAACGAAAGGTACCCTATATGGAAGCAGGAGAGCTCAAAAAGACGGCGGCGGTTCTGGAGGATGCGTACGCGCGGCTCGGCCTGAAGCGCCCGTTCCGGAAGGCGCGCTATGCCGCCTCGGACATCGTGAGCTTCGAGCTTGAATCCGTGGCCGAGAAGAGCCTGGGGAAGCGCGCGCGCGTTACGGTCGAAATCAAGGACTTCGTGGGCGGGGGCTTCGCCGGGCAGGTGTACCGGGTGAAGGCGCTCGAGGTCAAGCCCGCGTCGATCGGCGGGGTGCGCGCGGGCGGCGTGTACTCGATGAAGGTATTCATCCCCCCCTCCCGCATGGCGCTCCTGTTCCGCAACCTGCTCTACGCCGTCGGCTTCCAGAGCCATTTCCAGATTCAGTCGAACCTCGCCGCCGCGCGCGCCGGGGCCCTGTGGCAGAAGCTCATACGCCGCGGCGCGGAGCTTCGCTTCGGCGGAGTGCACGGCGTGAACGACGTACATGGCGTGTTCGTGGACCGCAACTTCGGCGCCTGCGGGGAACTGAGTGACTGGGTGGAGGGGCGCGTCTGGAGGCTCGAGGTGAACGACCACACCGACGCTCTCAAACGATGGATGAAGGGCGAGGCCGTCGACCCCGGGCTCGCCGGCTCCCCGGAGTACCGCTCCAAGCGCGCGTTCATGCGGCGCTTCGTGGAGCTATTGCACGAGATGGGCGCGCACGAGTTCGCGCGCCAGTACGAATGGTCCACGGCGAAGAGCCAGCCCAACTGCCTCAAGCTTTCGAAGACCGACCGCTCGCCCGAGAAGGGGCTGGTGGCGATCGACTTCCGCGCGGGGCTCACGCTCCTCCCCTTTCTCCCGATGAGCCCGGGCGACTTCGGCCTCATACTGAAAGGCATGGCGCGCGGCAGCCTGGTGCAGTTCGACCGCGGCGACATGGCGAAGCTTGAGACCTTCATCGCGCATAACCGCGGGAAGTTCCGCGGGCTCGAGGCGCATCTTTCGCACCTCAGGACGGCCGAGCGCGCCTACCGCGACTCGATGATCGACATCACGCACAACGGCTGGCGTCTGCTCTACGACTCGCCCCTCTGGTCCACCATCCGCAGAAGCGTCATCGAAAGCTGGGAGACGCGCGGCTTCATCGACCCCGGCTTCGCGCGCGCTCTCAGGCGCGGCCTGCCGCTGGTTTTTGTTTTCCGCCTGCTGGGTTTCGTCCCCTTGCTCGGCCCGGTCGTTCGGGGCTTTATCGGCCACCGCGCGAAGCGCTCCCATTACCTGGCCTGCCTTCGTAGCCCCCGTTACCTGCTCGACACGTTCGCCGGGCATCGCCTGGAGGCCGTATCGACATGGCTCCACGAGGGGCGCGTGCTCCCCGCGCGGGCGCGCTCCATCGCCGCGTCGCCGCCGCGCTACGCCGCGCAATGGGCGCTCTCGTTCCTCCCCGTGGGCCTGCACCGCTTTCTCTCCCAGGGCGACTATTTCCGCGAGCGGCTCCACTTTATCTTCGTGCGGCCGTTCCGGCTCTATTTCGACGCGGCCCTGCGCGAGGAGTGGCTGCGCGGCATGGTGCTGGACGGCAGGAAGCGGCGCATCATAACGCGCGAGGACGAGGCCGAAATACTCTCGCAGATCGGCGAGCCGTTCATACAGAAATATTTGAAAAGCCTGGCGGTGCACGTGCTCACGCTTCCGGTCACCCAGATGGTCTCGTTTTCGCTCGCCGCCTATTTTCTCATCACGCACCCGGAGATGCCGCGGGCGCAGGCATGGGCCGTCGCGCTGGGCATCATCGCGCTCTTCCAGCTCATCCCCATCTCTCCCGGCTCGCTGACTCGCGGGCTCTACGTGCTGTACCTGGTCATTCGCGAGCGCAACCTGAAGGATTACTCGATCGCGCTGTCCATCGGCTTTTTCAAGTACATCGGCTATCTCTCCTTCCCCATTCAGATGGCCTACCGCTATCCCACACTCGCGCGCTTTATGGCAGCGTACTGGGCGACCGACGCAGTGCACGCCGTCCCCGTCTTCGGCGAGAAGGGGGCGCTCCTGGAGCACCGGGTGTTCAGCCTGTTTTACAACCTGCCGCTCACCAAACGCCGCCGCATCCGCGAGAGAGCGGAGCGCCGGTCGCTCATGCCCCGGCGCACGTGGCACGTCTTCGCGACGGTGCTCGGAGCGCTCGCCGTTTCCGCTTTCGCCGATTTCGCGTTCATTCACTTCCATTCGCGCGTTATGGGGCTGCGGGAGTTCGCTCCGCTGGCGATGCTGCTTCCGCTCCTGGGCGGCGTCGTCGTCGCCGCGGGCGCGGGCGGTGCCTCCAGCCGCCGGCGCATCGTCTGGGCCGTGTTCGCCGGCCTCGCGGCGGCGGCGCTGGGATCGCTCGCCGCGACGGCGCTGGGCTACGCACTTGTGGACGGCTTCGCGTGGTCGTTGCCGGTGTACCGGCATGTGTGGTGTCTGTTTCTTTTTCCGCTGCTTTCCGCCATCGGGGCGGCGGTGAGGGAGCTGGTTTCGGCGTGAGCGGCTTGCCGCCTGCCCTCTCATTTAATTCGCATAACACCAGATGCGAGGCGCGGCACGCTTTCCCGCGCGATGGGGCTTCGTCCTTTCTTTTCAACGCGGAAAAGAAAGGACCAAAGAAAACGCGCTCTCAAGCGGTCGGCGAAAGACGCGACCTCCTGTCGCTTCGCCGACATTAGCACCTCCTGTGCGTCACCG
>CAZVEG010000142.1:0-7926 GCA_964625625.1 uncultured Leptospirales bacterium
ACCGAGGTCTGCGACGCGGAGGAGAGGCCGAGCGTGCGCCCGTCGAGCTCCTCGATCGGCACACGGCTGACCAGCACCACCGAGCGGACGTAGCCGATCGAGGAGAGGCAGAAGCCGGGGAGGATGAACGCGCCGCGGACGTCCGCGTACGCGGCCGACGAGACCGGGCTCATGTCGAGCGCCCCCTCGCGCATCATGGCGTTCAGCGCGCTCGGGTACGCCGGGACGACCCGCACGCCGTCCAGCGGGCACTTCGTCATCATGTGATGATAGAAGGGATAGCAGTTGAGGTAGTCGATATAGCCGAGCTTCATAAAGGGCCCTCCCTGTTCAGTAGGCGGCCGTGGCGCGCACGGGCGTCATCCCCGCGTTCTCGATGATTCTCCGCAGGCGCTCCTCGGAGCCGACGTCGTCGGTCGTCGCGCCCGCGGCGTGCACCACCTTCTCGTAGTGATAGGTGGCGCCGATGTCGTCCACGCCGAAGTGGAGCATCACCTGCGCGAGCTTCTCGCCCAGGTACATCCACAGCCCCTTGAGGTGCGGGATGTTGTGGAGGAAGACGCGCGCGGTCGCGTAGATCCTGATATCATCGAAGCCCGTGGCCTGTTTCTCCACGGCGAGCGCCGTGTTTTCGGCGTGAAAGGGAAGCGGCACGAAGGTCTTGAAGCCCCCGGTCTCGTTCTGGAGGTCGCGTATGCGCGACAGGTGATCGACGATGTGTGAAGGTTTTTCGATGTGATTGTAGAGCATGGTCGCGTTGGTCTTGAGGCCCGCCTGGTGAGCCTCGCGCATAACGGCAAGCCAGCGTTCACCGGAGATCTTGCGCGGCGCGATGCGGCCGCGCACGCCGGGATCGAATATCTCGGCGCCGCCCCCCGGAAGCGCGCCAAGGCCCGCGTCGATCATCGCGCGGAAGAGCTCGGGGACGCTCATGCCGCCGCGCCGCGCGAAGTAATCGTACTCGGTGGCGGTGAAGGCCACGATGAAGAGGTCCGGCTTCACCCGTTTGATGCGCCGCAGCATCTCCAGAAAATAATCGAGCGAAAGCGCCGGATTGAGCCCCCCGACGATGTGCACCTCGTCGATGCCGAAGCCCGCGGCGCGGCGAACGCGCTGTTCGATCTCGTCGAGCGAGAGCGTGAAGGCGCCCTCGTCGCCCTCGTCGCGCGAATAGGCGCAGAGCGGGCAGCGCAGCTCGCACACGTTGGTGTAGTTGAGGTTCATGTTCACGCCATAGTAGGCCTTATCGCCGTTTAGCCGGCGCCGCACGAAATCGGCGATATGACCGAGCTCCACGACGTCGGCCGTCGTGAGCATGGCCATGGCGTCGTTTTCGTCGACGGGAATGTCGGAGCACACCTTTTCGGCGACGCGGCGGAGGACGGGGTTGTGTATCATGTCTATGTTCATCGCATGAACGCCGTTGAAAGCGACCTTACTTGAAAGCGACATTACCCAATGTCGCCTTCGCTTTCAATCTCCCCCCCATTCCGGAAAAAGATCGTGCCGTATTCCGAGCAGGTTCAGCACCTTCCCCACGGTGAAATCCACGACGTCGTCGATGGTGCGCGGGCGCGCGTAGAAGCCGGGTACCGGCGGCACGATGTCGGCCCCGGCGTCCCTGGCGCGGAGCATGTTCTCGATGTGCGAGCGGGCGAGCGGCGTTTCGCGCGGTACGAGCACGAGCCGGCGCCGCTCCTTGAGCGCAACGTCGGCGGCGCGGGTGATGAGCGAATCGGCGTAGCCCGAGGCAACGGCCGAGAGCGTCTTCATGGAGCACGGGGCGATGACCACGGCGTCGAAGCGGAAGCTCCCGCTCGCGGGCGGGGCGAAGAGGTCGTCGTTCGCGTATTCGCTGAGGCGCGCGAGGTCGAGCTCAGGACGGCGGCGCGCGACGAGGCCTGAAAGCGAACGGTCGCGCGTTTCGTCGTCGCCGATCTCGTAATCGATTATTCCCCACGCGGCGGCCGAAACGATGGCCCCGACGGGCCTTCCCGCGCCGAGCAGCTCCTCGATCAGGCGAATGCCCAGTATCGCGCCGCTCGCGCCGGTTATTCCGATTATATACATGGAAGCAGTCTAGCCCTGGTCGAGGTAAACATCGAGAAATGTGCCGATGAAGAGGACGGGCGCGACATAGCGGTTGAGCTCGAACACCTGTTTGATGCCCGACGCCGGGTCCTCGCCGCGCGCCAGGCGCTGCTGGGCGGTGAAGATCACCGCCACGCAGGCCACACCCACCCAGTAGCCAATTCCGCGCCGCGCGAGAAATCCCGCGGCCGAAAGCGCCGCTACCGCCGCGGCATAGGAGACCGCCGAGGCCGCGAGCGTCCGCTCCACGCCGTAGCGCGCCGGAAACGAGTGCAGCTTCTCCTCGCGGTCGAAGTCCACGTCCTGTATGGCGTAGACGAGGTCGAGCCCCGCGATCCACATCATAATCGCCGCGCCCAGGATGAACGGCATGAGCTCGAGCTCGCCGGTCACGCCGAGGTAGCCGCCGACAGGGGCCGCCGCCTCGATGAGCCCCAGGTAGTAGTGCGAACCGGAGGTAAAGCGCTTGAAATACGAATAGGTGGCGAGCATCGCGACGGCCGCAAACGAGAGATAAAAACAGAGCGTGTTGAGCATATACGCCGCGAAGATGAGCACGAGCGAGGCGGCCGCCCCGTAGAGCAACACCTCCGCCGGGTTGGCGTCCCCGCGCGCGAGGATGCGATCCTTCGTACGTGGATTTTTCCGGTCGATCTCGATGTCGATGACGCGATTGAACGACATGCCGGCCGTGCGCGCGGCGATGAGCGCGATCGTCACCCACACCCAGTCCATGAAGCCCCCGCCCCCGGCGAAGAGCAGGCCCAGGTAGGCGAACGGCAGCGCGAAAAGCGTCTGCTCGATCATGATCATCTCGGAGAATTTTTTAAAATCCATATTCCTTCCACCGTTCGCTGACTCGTTTCTTCATTGCGTCGGACATCCTGATCTCGTCGGGCCAGTCGCGACCCATGCCCTCCTCGCGCGTCTTCCGCGTGGCGTCGATTCCCATCTTGCCGCCGAAGTTGGCGTAGGGGGCGGAGTGGTCCAGCGCGTCGAGCGGCCCGCCCGAGAGGACGAGGTCGCGCTGAGGGTCCACGTTGTTGAGGAGCTTCCAGACCACCGTGCTGTAGTCGCGCAGGTCGATATCGTGATCGAAGACGGCGATGAACTTGGTCGAGGCCATCTGTCCCATTCCCCACAGCGCGTGGATCACCTTGCGGGCCTGCCCGGCGTGCTCTTTTTTGATCGAAACGAGCGCGCAGTTGTGGAAGACCCCCTCCAGCGGAAGCTCGATGTCGACGATCTCCGGGGCGATGAGCCGCATGAGCGGCAGAAATATCCGCTCCGTGGCCTTGGCCATGTAGCAGTCCTCCATGGGGGGCTTTCCCACGATCGTCGCCGGGTATACGGCGTCGACGCGCATCGTTAAACAGGTTATATGAAATACGGGGTATATATCGGCCGGGGAATAGAATCCCGTGTGGTCGCCGAAGGGCCCCTCTATCCGCTCGTCACCGGGGTCTATGTAACCCTCCAGCACGAAATCGGACTCGGCCGGCACCAGGAGGTCCAGCGTTTTCGCTTTCACCAGCTCGACCGGCGCCGACTGCAGCCAGCCGGCGAAGAGCATCTCGTCTATGTCGGGGGGAAGCGGCGCCGTGGCCGCGTAGGTCACCACGGGAAGTCCGCCGAGCGCCACGGCCACCTCCATGCGCTCGCCGCGTTCACTGTATTTGCGGTAGTGGCGCGCGCCGTCCTTGTTGTACTGCCAGTGCATGCCGGTCGACGCGTTGTCGAACTTCTGCATGCGGTACATACCGTAGTTCTGCGCCTTCGAGTCCGGGTCGCGCGTTATGACGATCGGAAGCGTGATAAAGGGGCCTCCGTCGTGCGGCCAGCAGGTGAGGATGGGGAGCGCGTCCAGCAGCGGACCCGCGGTGAGTACGTTTTCCTGGCAGGGGGCCTTTTTTACCTTCTTCGGCATGAAGCCCGCGAGCTCCTTGAGCGTGAAGAGCATGCGAAGCTTCTCCATTATCCCCGCCGGCGGCTGCATCTTCACCAGCGATTCTATCCTCGCGCCGATATCGTCAAAGTTTTCGCAGCCCAGGGCGAGGTTCATCCTGGGGTAGCTTCCGAAGGCGTTGATGAGCAGCGGATGCGGCGAGCCCTTCACCCTCTCGAAGAGGAGCGCCGGCCCGCCGCCCTTGCCCACACGGTCGGCGATCTCCGTGATCTCGAAGACCGGATCGACCTCAACGGCGACACGCCGGAGCTCGCCGATCTCCTCGAGCCGCGCGATGAACTGCCGAAGGTTTTTATATGGCATTTTCGCTGTTTCCATTCAAGCGTATCCGGCGTCCGGCCGGAAGGGTTAAGCCTAGCCGTAGAGGGTATTTTTTCAACTAAATAATTGAGAATATCCCTCCGCCCCGCCGGCCGATACTATATGCATATAAAGGGAATACGGCGCGCAACCGGGCCTCAAACTTCGCGTTTCCCGGAAGCGGTGCTATATGGTAATTATGATCGCGACCATACTCGGCGGCATCGGCATATTCCTGATCGGCATGATCATCATGACCGACGGGCTCAAGTCGCTCGGCGGCGACACGCTCCGGCGCGTGCTCACGCGCTTCACCGGCGGCCCGGTCTCCGGCATCGCCTCCGGCTTCGTCGTCACCTCGCTCGTGCAGGCCTCGAGCGCTACCATCCTCGCCACCATCGGCTTCGTCTCCGCGGGGCTCATCAGCTTCACGCAGGTTATCGCCATCATCTTCGGGGCGAACCTCGGCACCACGACCACCGGCTGGCTGGTGTCGCTCCTGGGATTCAAGCTGAGCATCGGTCTTCTCGCCATGCCGCTGGTCGGCGTGGGGGCGCTCCTTATGCTCCTCTCGCGCGGCAAAAAGGCCTCCTCGGGGATGGTGATGGCGGGCTTCGGCATGCTCTTCGTGGGGATCGCGACCCTCCAGGGCGGCATGGAGCACCTCGCCGCGAAGGTCGACGTGGCCGCGTTCCCCGACACCCACCTCCTCGGGCGCCTCATTCTCATCCTCATCGGCGCGGCCATGACGATCATCATGCAGTCCTCGAGCGCCGCGCTCGTCACCACGCTCGCCGCGCTCCATTCCTCGGCGGTCACGCTCGACCAGGCCGCCGCGCTCGTCATAGGGCAGAGCATCGGGAAGACATCCACCGCCGTTATCGCGGCCATCGGCGCATCGGTGCAGGCGAAGCGCGCGGCGCTCGTGCACATCATATTCAACGTGGTGGCGGGGGGCATCGTGTACGCGATATTCACTCCCTTTCTCGCCGCGATCGTAGCCGCCTGCGCGGTGGTGGGCATCGACGACCCGGCGATGATCCTGTCGGCGCATTACAGCGCCCTCAATGTGCTGGGAATCATCGTGATGTATCCGTTCATCCCGGCGCTGGGACGCGCCATCGAGCGCGTCATTCCCGAAAAGGGCTCGCGCCTCACGCGAAACCTCGATATCTCGGTCACCAACGTCGCCTCGGTCGCGATCGAAACGGCGCGCCGTACCGTCATCGGCATCGCCGCGGTCGTCATGGAGTCGCTCCGGCGCATCCTGAACGCAGAGGCGTCCTTCCACCATATCGCCGACGACATAGAAGAGGCCGGGACGGCGCTGCGCGAAACCGGCCGCTTCCTCTCGCGCGTGCGTTCGCAGCCCGAGTCGTCCGAAATCCACCAGCGCCACCTTTCGGTGCTGCACTCGATCGACCACCTCGAGCGGCTGGTCGAAACCTGCCGCGAGGTCGACGAGATGCGCGAGATCGCCCATCACGAGGAGCTGCGCCGTATCGCGCTCGAACAGCTCTCGCGCATCGACATGGTGGTTCGCTGGCTCCAGGGCCACACCGAGAGCGCCCCGCTCGGCGTCGTCGAGGCAATGTCGCAGTCCATCGCCGGCATCCGCCGCGCTCAGAGGGTGGAGCTTCTCGCCTGCACGGCGCGCGGCGACCTGGAGCCCGAGGACGCCATGAGCCGCCTCGAGGCCATGCGCTGGCTCGACCGGCTGGCCTACCATGTATGGCGCGCCATCTACCACCTCAGCGAGGAGCTCCGCGGCCAGGTACCCCTTCCGCCGGGGACATCCCGGCCCCTGTAGCCGGCGGTGACCGCCTCCGCCCTATAAGTGCATGTCGCCCGCGGCCTCGGGCTGATAGAGTATCTCCTCTATCCGCAGGGTCTTCGTTCCGGATGGAACCGGCCATTCGATGACGTCACCCACGCGGTAACCCAGCAGCGCCGCGCCGACCGGTGCGAGAACCGAGAGCTTCTTCCGGCTCGTGTCCGCTTCGGCGGGAAATACCAGCGAATAGGTATGATCGCACTCCTCCCCGAGGTCATGGAAACGGACTCGGGAATTCATCGTCACGACATCCCCGGGCACGCGCTTCGGATCGACGATCAGCGCCCGTGCGAGCTCTCCGTCCAGCTTCTTAAGATGCTCCTCTTTCGTTACATTCGACGACATTACGGCCTGTAAAAGATTCTTCAACCTGCTCATATCATACTCGGAGATGATAAGCCTTGTTCTGCGCATGACAGCCTCCCTGGTTGTGATGATAACACTCAGCCGGCGTCTTTCCGCGCCCCGGAAACCTCACCATTGAATACACAAAAAAAACGCACGATCCGCCGGGCGGGCGGACTGGAACGATTCGTATCGTATGCGCTTTGATTGCTGAGGGTAAGGCGGGCGTTGGACCCGAACCCGGTGCGGCAACGCCTGCGTATGAGTGTACGTATAAGTATATCCATATCCGCAAGGATATCAAGTATTTTACCGGTATTAATCGCGAATGTGCGCCCGTATACGCTGAAACGGGGGGGATGAATTTGGCTTTACGCCGCATGCCCGTCATGCATACCATGCCTGGCTTTATCCCGTCCCGAAAACAACAGATAAAACGTTTGCCGGAGACCTGAATGAACGCGAGAGCGGGCCGCGCCATTGCCCTGATAATGATCATCATGGCCTCGTATCGATCGGAGGTTCCCGCCGCGGAGGCATCCGCTCCCGCCGTCCCGCGGCCGGTGAACTCGGTCGGCCTCGAGTACGGCGCACTATCAACTAACGGATTCGACCAGTCACAGTATGGAATCAGGTCGAAAATAAAGCTGTTCAACCGGGGCGATGTAGAGATTTCCGCGCGGCTCGGGGGGGAATATATCTCAACCGCCGAAGACGGCTATTTCCCCTCGAACCTGTATAACCTGACCGTCGCGCTGGGGATGAGGGACGACGACAACATGGTGGAGGTGATGCTCAACTCCCGCGGTGACCGCCCCTTTCATAGCATGGACGAGGTGTCGGCGGGAATGTACGCCTTTCACCGGGTATGGGTCCGCCCGCACGGGGGACTCTTCGCGGGCCTCATTTACTTCCCCTTCGAGCGCATCATCCCCGAGGAGGTGATGCCGGTAAGCGTTCCCTTCCCGTTCCTCATGTACCTCCACGCCGCGCCGGGCCTGTTCATAATGGCGGGAATCCCCACCATACTCCGGTGGAGTCCGACGGAGTTCCTCTTTCTCGACTTCCAGTACCTGCCTTCCCGTAACATTACGGCATGGGCCGGCATGCGGGCCGGTCGCGCCTTCAGGGCAGGGCCCGAGTTCGCGTGGCGCCAGCGCAACTTTCTCATCGCCGGGCGCGAGGACAAGGACGAAAAACTCTACCAGGACCACAAGCAGGCCGGGCTCAAGCTATCGTACAGGCTTTTTTATGTGGTTGAGCTCACTCTTTTCGGCGGCTATCTCTACGACGCGCGCTACTTCACCGGCGAGAAATACGACGACGTGAACGACGAGCGGAGGCTGAAGAACGGCCTCACCTTCAACGCGGAGGCGAAGGCGGCGTTTTA
>CAZVEG010000143.1:0-7920 GCA_964625625.1 uncultured Leptospirales bacterium
GGGAAGACCACCATCGCGGGGCTCATCGTCACCGGGCTCATGGCGAAAGGGCGGACACCGGTGCTTGCCGTGGACGCCGACCCGAACTCCTGCCTCGACGGGGTGCTCGGCGTCGCGGCGCGCTCCACGGTGGGGAGCGTGCGGGAGGAGGCGCGCGACCGGTCTTCGTCCGGCGCGCTCGCCGGGATGGCGCGAACGGAGTGGCTGGACCTGCGCATCGCCGAGAGCCTGGTGGAGGCCGACGGGTTCGACCTCATCGCGATGGGCCGCCCCGAGGGGCCCGGCTGCTACTGCTACGCCAACAACGTGCTCCGCGACGTGCTCACGCGTCTCGCCGCGAACTACCCGTACACCGTCATCGACAACGAAGCCGGGCTCGAGAACCTCTCGCGCCGCATCGTTCAAAGCGTCGACCTTCTGGTGCTGACGGGCGACCCCTCGAAGCGCGGGCTCGAGACCGTGCGGCGCCTGTACGGCCTCGCCATGGAGATGAAAATCTCGTATAAAAAACTTGCCATAATGATAAACCGCCTGCGCAATGATTCAATGCCTCCCGACCTGGGCAGGCTACGGGCGGACGTGCCGGCCGATTATGTGCTCACCCTGCCGGACGATCCGGAGCTTGCCGGGCTCGCCGAGCGCGGCGGTCCCATGGGGGAGCTTTCCAGGACGAACCCGGTGGCGGCGGCGGTGGACGCGTTTGTCGGAGAAATCGTACAATAACGCGGTGATGCGGACACGGAAATCCGCCCGTCGCGCACAATCACACACAGGCAGTGAACCATGCAGGAAGAAAAGGCCGTTAAAACGATAAAGACGCCCGCCGACCGCGCGTGCGACCCCGCCTCGATCGAGGCGATCGGCAAGGCCGCGCGCGACGGTGTGGGCCTCAGCTTCACGCGGATGGACGCGCAGGGCAAGGCCTGCGCCTTCGGCACCTCGGGCGTCTGCTGCCGCATCTGCCACATGGGCCCGTGCCGCGTGAGCGCGAAGTCGCGCTTCGGCGTGTGCGGCGCGGACGCGGACACCATCGTCGCGCGCAACTTCCTCCGCGAGGTCGCCGGCGGAGCCGCCGCGCACTCGGACCACGGCCGCCATCTCGTGCTGCTTTTAAAGAAGGTCGCGGAGGGAAACGGCGGTGACTATACGCTGAAAGACGCGCGCGCCCTCTCGAAGGCGGCGCGTCTGTACGGCGTCGATACCGAAAACAAAAGCGAACCGGAAGTCGCGCGCGAGCTCGCACGGACGCTGCTTCGCGAGTTCACCGCGCAGGAGGAGACGCTCGCCACACTCAGGCTCGCGCCGAGGAAGCGCCAGGGCCTGTGGGACAGGCACGGCGCCTCGCCCGCGGGGATCGACCGCATGATCGTTGAGTCGATGCACCGCACGCACATGGGCGTGGACCACGATTACCGGAATGTCCTGATGCACGCGTTTCGCGCTTCTCTTGCTGACGGATGGGGGGGCTCGCGCGTGGCCGGCGTGGTCTCCGACATACTCTTCGGCACGCCCTCGCCGGTGCGCTCCACGGCGAACCTCGGGGTGCTCGGCGAACGCACGGTGAACGTGGTGGTGCACGGCCACGAGCCGGCGCTTTCGGAGATGCTCGCCGCGGCCGCGGCCGATCCGAAGCTCCTCGCGCTCGCGAAGGACGCGGGCGCCGAGGGGATCACGCTCGCCGGCATCTGCTGCACCGCAAACGAGATCCTCATGCGACACGGCATCCCCGTGGCCGGGAACTTCCTCCAGCAGGAGCTCGCCATCGTAACCGGCGCCGTCGAGATGATGATCATCGACGTGCAGTGCTGCATGCCGTCGCTTCCCGAGGTGGCCTCGGCCTATCACACCGAGATCGTCTCGACGAGCGATATCGCCCGTACCGTGGGCGCGCGCCACGCGAGTTTCCACGCCGACAACGCGTATGAAAACGCCGCGGCGCTGCTTCGCCGGGCGATCGATAACTACAGGCGGCGCGACCCCGGCAAGGTCGCCATCCCCCGCTACGAAAAGCCGCTGGTCGCCGGTTTCAGCGTGGACGCCGTGAAGTACATGCTGGGAGGAAGTTTCCGCGCGTCATTCCGCCCGCTCAACGACGCCATCATCCAGGGCCGTATAAAGGGGATAGCGGGCGTGGTGGGCTGCAACAATCCGAAGACGAAGCTCGACTGGTACACCAACAGGCTCACCGAGGAGCTCATCGCGAACGACGTGCTGGTGCTCAAGACCGGGTGCGCGGCGATCGCCTCGGCAAAGGCCGGCATGCTCACTCCCGAAACGGCGCTCGAAAAGGCCGGAGCGGGCCTTCGCGAGGTGTGCGAGGCGGTGGGCATGCCGCCGGTGCTCCACATGGGAAGCTGTGTCGACAACGCGCGGCTCCTCGAGGCGGCGACCGAGGTGGTGATGGAAGGAGGGCTCGGCGACGACCTCTCCGACGTTCCGGTGGTGGGCCTCGCTCCCGAGTGGATGAGCGAAAAGGCCGTGGCCATAGGCTGTTATTTCGTCGCCTCGGGTATCGACGTCATCCTGGGGCATCCCTTTCATATAGCGGGCTCGGAGAACGTCACGCGGTTCCTCAACGAGGAGGCGCGCGATATCTTCGGGGCGTCGTTCCACGTGCACGCCGATCCGGTCGAGGCCGCGGAGGCGACGCTGGCGCTCATCAACGGGCGGCGCGACCGCCTTGGCATCAACCGTAAAACCGAGCGCAAGCTCATGGACATGAAGGACAGGAGGGAGCTCGGTGTCTAAGCTGATCTGTGCAAGCGCCATCGACGGGGCCGCGCTGTGGGTCTCCCGCGCCGAGGCGAAACTGGACGAGGCCGTCCGCGCGAAGGGCGAGTCGGCCGCCGTCGGTTTTCCCGATACGGCATACTACCTGCCGGTGATCTACTCGTTCACCGGCGAGAAAATGGAAACGCTCTCCGACCTGCGCCACGCACTGCGCCGCGCCAAGGAGCTTCTGCCCGAACGGCCGTCGGAGAAGGTCTGGCTGCCCTACCTGGGGAACACGCTCGACGCCGGGGTCGCCGCCCTCTTCGCCTGCGAGATCATCGAGGCCTGCCGCTGCCTCACCGGGCCCGATCCGGCCGAGGGAATATGGCTGGGCGCGGCGAGCGACGTCATCATGCGCGAGCGCGGGATCGAGTTCGTCGACGGCACCGCGCCCGGCTTCGCCGCGATTACCGGCGCCGCGCCGACGAACGAAATCGCAGTGAAGATCGCGCGCGAGCTCCAGGAGAAGAACCTCTATGTCTTCATGGCGGGCGCCACCGGAGGCAGGCAGTTCGCCGAGCAGCTCGCGGAGGAGGGCGTGCAGCTTGGCTGGGAGACGCGCCTGGTTCCCTTCGGGCGCGACGTCTCCGCGCTCATCTACGCGCTCGGCTTCGCGAACCGGGCCGCGCTCTCCTTCGGCGGCGTGAAACCGGGTGATTTCGAGGCGAACCTCCGCTACAACAGGAACCGCATTTTCGCTTTCGTGCTCGCACTGGGCGAGGTCGACGCCGAAAAATACGCGGCCGCCGCGGGCGCGCTCAACTACGGATTCCCCGTCATCGCCGATACGAACATCCCGGAAATTCTTCCTTCGGGCATCACCACCTACGAGCACGTTGTCGCGAACGTGCCGCACGACTCCATGGTGGAGCGCGCGCTCGAGGTGCGCGGCTGCAAAATTAAAGTGACGAAGGTGCCCATCCCGGTCGCCTACGGCGCGGCCTTCGAGGGTGAGCGCATCCGCAAGCAGGACACGCACGCCGAGTTCGGCGGCAACATCACCACGGCCTTCGAGTATGTCACCTCGGTGGAGATGGACGCCGTGAACGACGGCGAGATCGAAATAATAGGAAAGGACATCGACGAGATAGAGCCCGGCTCGGCGCTCCCGCTCGGCATCTGGGTGGAGGTGGCCGGTCGCAAGATGCAGCAGGACTTCGAGTCCATCCTCGAGCGGCAGATCCATCACCTGGTGAACGGCGCCGAGGGCATCTGGCACATGGGGCAGCGCGATATCGTGTGGACGCGCGTCTCGAAGAACGCCTTCGAGCGCGGCGTGCGCCTGCGTCACTACGGCGAGATCATCCACGCGAAGTTTCTGGCGAACTACCCGGCCATCGTGGACAAGGTCCGCGTGACGCTCGTCACCGACGCCGCCGAGGTCGAGCGGCGCGTGGCCGTGGCGCGCGCGGTGTACCAGGAGCGCAACCGGCGGCTCGAGTCGATGACCGACGAATCGGTCGACACCTTCTACTCGTGCCTGCTCTGTCAGTCGTTCGCGCCCAACCACGTGTGCGTCATAACGCCGGAGAGGCTCGGCCTCTGTGGCGCCTACAACTGGCTGGACGGCAAGGCCGCCTACGAGATCGACGAGACCGGCCCCAACCAGCCCGTGCCCAAGGGCGAGTGCCTGGACCCGGTGCGGGGCGTCTGGCGGGGCGTGAACGACTACGTCTACCCGCAGTCGCACAAGACGGTCGAGAGCTTCTGCGCCTATTCCATCATGGACCGCCCCATGACCAGCTGCGGCTGTTTCGAGGTGATACTGGCCTACGTTCCCGAGACGAACGGCGTGATGGCGGTCAACCGCGAGTACACCGGCGAGACCCCGGTGGGCATGAGCTTCTCGACCCTGGCCGGAACGGTGGGGGGCGGGATGCAGACGCCCGGCTTTATGGGCTGCGGCAAGGTCTTCCTCGCCTCGCGCAAGTTCCTTTTCGCCGAAGGCGGACATCGTCGCATAACGTGGATGACGCGCGAGCTCAAGGAGATACTCGCCGAAGACCTCAACAGGCGCTTCAACGAGCAGGGCGTTCCCGGGATGATGGAGATGATCGCCGACGAATCGATCGCGATCGACGCGCGCGAGGTGCGCGCGTACATGGAGCGCGTCGGGCACCCGGCGCTCTCGATGGACGACATGGCGGGCCACGCCGAATCGCGCGAGGACGCTGAGCGCACGCCCGCGGCCGTCGCCGGTGCGCGAAGTGAGGACCCGGAGGCCCGGCCGAAACCCGCGGCTGGAGGGGAGAGCGAACCGGTCGCGCTCACGGCGGACGCGATCGCGTCGATAAAAAATGAAATTCTGACCAGTGTGCGCGAGGAGCTGCGCGCCTCCATTACGAAGGAGGTGGTCGGCGACATCATCGGCGTTTTGCAGAGCCGGTTCCTCGGCGTGGAGCCCGCGGTGAGGACGGACGCAAAGCCCGCCGTCCCGCCTGCCGGGGCGAAGAGACCGGCGCGCCCGGCGCGCGAGCGCGTGCAGGCTATCAGCGCGTTTCCGGTGAGGAAGGAGAAGGCGGAATTGCCCGTAACCGTCGTGAAGCTCGGCGCGACGCGCGCCGAGGGCGGCACGCGCGGCATCACCCACACCATAGGCGGCGCGAACTGCATGCCCTTCCATCACTGGGAAGGGACCATGCCCAACCGGCCGCTCGTCGCCATGGAGGTCTTCGACGCGGTGAGCGAGAAGTATCCGCCGGTGCTCCGGAAGCTCTGGGGCGGCCTTCTGGAGCGGCCGGCCGAGATGGCCCGCGCGTGCGTGGAGAAATACGGGGCCGATTGCGTATCGGTGCGCCTGGACGGCACCCATCCCGAGCGGGGAGGCAGAACGCCGAAGGAGGCGCTCGCGCTGGTGAAAGAGGTGCTGTCCGCGGTGGAGGTCCCGCTCATCGTTACCGGCCACAGCCACTACGAGACCATGAACGAGGTGATGAAGGAGATCGCGCGCGGCTGCGCGGGAGAGAACCTTCTCCTCAACTGGGTGGAGCAGGACAACTACCGCACCATCGCCGGCGCGGCCGTCGGCTACGGCCACACGCTGGTCGCGCAGAGCCCCATCGACGTGAACATCGCCAAGCAGCTCAACATCCTCCTCACCGGCATGAGCGTGCCCGCCGATCGCATCGTGATCGACCCGATGACCGGCGCAATGGGCTACGGGCTGGAATATACCTATTCGGTAATGGAGCGCATCAGGCTTACGGCGCTCTCGGGCGACGCGATGCTTGCCGCTCCCATGATCGTCTCGCCGGGGCAGGAGTGCGCGAAAATAAAGGAACTGCGCGCCGAAGAGGCCGACTTCCCCGCCTGGGGCAGTCTCGATCGGCGCGCCGCGATGTGGGAGCTCGCAACGGCCACCTCGCTCCTCTACGCCGGCGCGGACGTGCTCATCATGTACCACCCGGAGGCGGCGACGGCGCTCAGGCGGGCCATCGTCTCGCTGATGGACTGATGCGCGCGCCGCTCACGAGCGCTGCATGAGCTTCATGAAGCCTTCGAGCTTTCCCTTCTCCTGGAGCACCTTCACTCCGAGTTCCTGAATGTTCGCGGGTACGGCCTCCGCGCCGGCGCGCTCGATGAGCGAAATGGTCTTTTCCGGGCATCCCGTCACACAGAGGCCGCAGCCGATGCAGTTTTCCGGATTCACCACCGCCGCGCCGGAGTCCATGGAGATCGCGCCGACGGGGCAGCGCTCGTCAGCGCAGATCGCGCACCCCGTACAGCCGACCGCGTCAACCCGCGCCTCGAAGCGGCTGCGGGCGAAGGCGTGCGGATGCCTGAGCTCCGTCATGCCGCGGAGCACCGTGCAGCAGCACGGGCAGCAGTTGCAGACGACCGAGGCCCGGTCGGCGCTGTTGTTGCTGGTATGCACCAGGCCGTCCCTCTCGGCGCGCTCGAGGACCGACAGCCCCTCGTCGACGCCGATCTGACGCGCGTAACCGCGCTCCACCAGGAACTCCGCGGCGCCGTCGAAGATGAGGCAGACCTCCTTTTCGTGGTCGCATTTGCCAACGCTCACGCGACAGGCGCATTTGGTGACGGCCAGGTATCTCGAATTTTTAATCAGGGAGGATATTTCCTCGTACGGATGCACCCGGTTTTCAGGCACCAGCGATTCGCCCACCGGCACGACGCGCATGAGCGGCGTGGGATTGCCGCTGAATGCCTTGCCGAGCGCCTCACCGTGGTACTCCTTCCAGAGCTTTGCCAGCCTCTCGTGCATCGGCGTTCCGCCGCCCTTCATGAACGGGAACTCGAAGAGGCCGGGAATGGTGGGTACCAGCCCGTAGGTTTTCTTGCCGTCCTTGCCGGTCTTCGCGAAGATGACCGCCTTGTCGGCCATCGCCTCCAGGCGCCGGCCGGTTTCGTCCTCGGCGAGGCCCGCCGCGCGGGCGATGGATTCGACCGGGAGCGCTCTGAAGCTCATGGCCAGCGCCACGTCGATCTCCTCGGGTGTGAAGAGCAGGCGGAGTATTTCGTCGAAGGCCTTCGACTTCGGCGCTCCGGCCGGATTGGCGTCAAGCATCTCGCGCAGCTGTTCGTAACGGTCCATAGATGGCCTCCCGGGGTCCTGTTTTCGGTATGAAATATACCCGTGCGATGAAAAAGTAAAGCGGAAACGGGGGGCCGGCGCGGATTATCTTTGAATCGTTGGATTGTGCCCGCTCGGCCGTACGAGCGCGGTAAATTCGACTCGAGATGCACCGGGATTGAAAAAAAGCCCCGCGCATCACGCTAAGTTCTTGCCTAATTCCGAGAAAATCGCTGCTATTGATACCGCGGCGCGCGCACTCCGTCCCGCCGCGGAGCGAACTCCAGAGGAGCGTACCATGGCCCTTACCGGATTACAGATACAGAAACTCCTTCCCGGCACAAACTGCCGGGAGTGCGGATCGAACACCTGCATGGCCTTCGCCATGAAGCTCGCCTCCAAGAAGGCCGAGCTTTCGGAATGCCCCTATGCCTCGGACGAGGCGAAGAAGGTGCTGGGGGCCGCGGGCGAGCCCCCCGTGCGTACGGTGGCCCTGGGGCCCGATAAAAAGCCCGCGCTCGGCGGCGAAACGGTGCTCTACCGCCACGAGAAGACCTTCGTCAACCCTACCGCGATAGCCGTCAACCTCGACGACACGCTCGACGGCGCCTCGT
>CAZVEG010000144.1:0-7713 GCA_964625625.1 uncultured Leptospirales bacterium
GACGGCCACGAGGTATCGTGCCGTTTTTCGAGCGATATCGCGTATTACGAGATAAAGGCCTCGGCCGCGGGAGCCCGGGTGGGCCACTGTCCTCTTGCCGGGCAGGCACCCCGCCGCGCCGCGGAAAAGGCCCGCGCGGAGCGCGGGAGCGGAATCGCCTGAAGCGGATCGTACGCGACGCGGGGCCGTGGGATTGTTCCGCTCCGCACCGCATATCATGAGGAACCCGGGATGTCCGTTTTGTCGTCCGGGGTGAAACCGCGGAAAGAGCGGACCACTTATACAACAGGGAGATTACGATGAAGACGCGCTTCCGCCACATTATGCTCGCCGCCATCCTCGTACTGCTTTCGGGGGCTCCGGCCGACGCGAAGCCCGCGCCGAAGTTCGCGCTTTTCAACGCGGATGGAAAGCTCGTCACCTCGAGCGCGCTCTACGGGAAGGGCAATACGATCGTATCCTTCTGGGCGACCTACTGCGTTCCCTGTAAAAAAGAGATGCCTCAGCTCGTCGAGCTTCAGAGGAAACACGGCGAGGCCAAAAAGCTCGCGCTTGTCTTCGTTAATATCGACAAAGAGGGAAAGGACAAGGCGCTTCCGGTATTGAAGGAGCTCGGTGTGGAGAACGAGTGCCTGTACGATATGTACCAGCTCACGGCGAAGAAATACATCCCGGACCTTAAAATTCCCGCGGTCTTCCTTGTGGATCGCAGGGGAGAGATCGTCTTCCAGGCCGTGGGCGAGAGCGCCGAGACCATGAGCCTGCTCGAAAAGGCGATCGAACGCTTGAAATAACCCGCTCCGCCTTCGCTTTGCCTTCGTTTCGGCCCCCGGTCCGGTCGCTCACACGATGCTGATATAACGGTCCGTTACCGAAAAGTCGCACGGCGTCGTTCCGACGTACTCGCCCTCGACGTCGATGGGAATGCCCGGGGTCGCGATTTCAAGGCGCGTGACCTCGCACTCTTCCACCTGGCGCGCCTTGAGGTGTGAGCCCGAATAAACGCGGGGAAATACCGTCAGAAAGACGGGCCTGGACATCCACTTGAGAAAGATCAGGCGCGCGCTGTCCGAGAGCGGATCCGAATTCGGCGATACCTTCATGCCGCCGGCATAATATATGCTGCGTGCGAACATCACCATGAGCGCCCGTTCCTTTTTGGGCCTTCCGTCGATGGTGATGACCGCTTCGATCGGCCTTATTTTCATCAGGGTCCGCAGCACGCCGAGCACGTAACCGAACTTGCCGAGCCGCCGGTAGCGGTCGAAGGTGCCGGCCACCATCGCGCCGAAGCCCGCGTCGCCCACGCCGACGAAGTACCGCTTCGTTCCGTTCGCCTCGACCAGCGAAAGCCGCATCCGGATGCCACCGCCCGATTGGAGGTGCCCGCAGATTTCATCCACGCGCGCTCCCGCTCCCTTCGCGATACCGAAAAGCCGGCTCAGATCGCAGCCGGAGCCGCCGTAGGTCGGCGCCACCGCGATGTCGGTGCGATGGGCCACGCCGTTGGCGACCTCGTTGATCGTGCCGTCCCCACCGCAGACGATAATGACGCCGCCGGCGGCCTTTCGCGCCAGGTCGACCGCGTGTCCCCGTTTTTCGGTGAAATGGACGGTGTAATCGAAACGGGCGTCCAGCCGTTCCCTGAGCGTCTCGAATATCTTCGATCCCGATCGGGACGCGGGATTGACGATGACGGTAGCGGTGAGTTTCGGATGAGCGTCGGGAACATTGCTGGAATTCATCGGTGGCCTGCCCCTGATTGTAATAAACGATGAAGATTTTGTAAAGAACGGACGCTATTTGTTCAACTCATTTTAGCGGAATGCCACGATAAAAAAAGTCCGGAATATTTCGAACTTGCACCGTCTTTCCGCCCGGTGTATAATGAAATATCGCCGCGTACCGGTGAACGTTAGTGATCGCCGTGCGGCCCGGGAGTGATGGAATGGAAGATCGATACAGAAAAGCCCTCGCGCTCGAATATTTCACGGTGGGATATAATATCCTTGAGGCGGCGGCCTCGATCATCGCGGGCGGGATGGCCAACAGTATCGCGCTCGTCGGCTTCGGGCTCGACAGCGTCGTGGAGTCCCTTTCGGGCCTTGTGCTCATCTGGCGGCTGAAGAAGCACGGTACGATCTCCGCCGGGGAGGAAGAGGAGATTGAGGAAAAGGCCTCCCGCTTCGTCGGGATTACGTTTTTTGTCCTTGGCGCATACGTGCTTTTCGAATCGGTAAGGAAGATTCTGGCCGGGGATATGGCGGAGCCTTCGCTTTTGGGCATTGCCATCGCCGTTCTTTCGCTCGTCGTCATGCCGGTGCTCGCGTACCGGAAATACAAACTGGGTAAGGAACTCGGCCTGCGATCGCTCGTGGCCGATTCCAAAGAGACGCTCGCCTGCTCGTTCCTCTCGCTCGCGCTGCTCGCCGGTATGGTCTCCACGTATTTCTTCGATTTCCAAATTGCCGATCCCGTCGTCGGTCTTGTCATCGTGGCCTTTCTCTTCAGGGAAGGCTACGAGCTGGTGTTCGAGAACGAGGAAGAGGGGGTGGGATGAGCCCGTGGCGCCATCGGGCGGAAGGATTTCCGGGAAATTAAAAGTACAGCCGTCTGAAGGCGGAAACCGGCTGATATTACAATTTTAGGTATGGAGGGTGAATATCGGATTTATATGTTGACAAGATGATGAAGATATGTTCAAATGTGTGCCATCGCGGTTAATCGGGACATCTCATTCCCGCATTCCAACGAATCCGGAAGAAAATCGTATCAAAAGGAGGGGACGATTCATGAACAATCCGAGAGTTCGTGCCGTACTGCTGTTCCTCTTGGTGCTCGCCTTCGGCGTACTTATCTTCGGCGGGTACCTGATCAAAAAGGAAAAACCGCCCATTCCGGTGATCGTCAAATCCGAAAGCGGCTCCGCGGTATTCAGCGCCCGCGACGTGATCGACGGTCAGAACTATTATTTCAGCAGGGGCGGCCAGCACATCGGTACCATCTGGGGTCACGGTTCGTATCTCGCGCCCGACTGGTCCGCCGATTACCTGCACCGGCTGGGCCTGTATGTCGCCGCGCGCTACCACGGGCTCGATGCCGCCACCGCCGCGCGCTTCACGCAGAAAGAGTTCGACGCGCTCGATGGCGTGGAAAAGGCGAAACTGCGCGCCATGGTCATCAGGGAGCTCAAACCCAACCGGTACGTCCCGGAAACGGGCGAGCTGGTGTATACCGCTTTCCAGGCCGAGGCATTCGCGCATCTCGTCCGGTATTACACCGGGCTCTTCAGGGACGGGAACGAGTCGATGGGCCTCCAGGCGGGCATAGTCCGCGACGAGCGGGAGGGCCGCATCATCACCTCCTTCTTCTCATGGCTGGCCTGGGCCGCGGTGACCAACCGACCCGGGGCCGAACACACCTACACCACCAACTGGCCGTACGATCCGCTGGTGGGCAACGAGCCCGTCGCCGATGCGCTGATCTGGTCGATCGTGAGCGTCGTGCTTCTCATCTTCGCGGTGGGTGTCGTGATATTCCTGTATCACCGGTATTTCAGGGAGGATGATTACAATTCGCCGGGCCTCGCCGACCTCGCCGAGCCGCGGCCCTCGCCGAGCCAGAAAGCGGTCCTACCGTATTTCATCGCGGCGATGCTCCTCTTCCTGGTTCAGATCGCCACGGGCTCGCTCACCGGGCACTTCACCGTGGAGGGTACACGCTTCTTCGGCATCGCCATCGGCGAGATACTGCCGTACGCGGTGGTGCGTACCTGGCACCTGCAGCTGGCGGTGTTCTGGATCGCGACCTGTTTTCTCGCCACGGGGCTTTTCATCGGTCCCTTCGTGGGACGCGAGCCGTCTCAGCAGTGGAAACTGGTCACGGCGCTCTTCGTCGCCGTGGTGCTGGTGGTGGTTGGCACGCTTGTCGGCAACTGGCTTTCGGTCACCGGCCATTTCGGCGGTGACGGGTTTTACCTGGGGCACCAGGGCTATGAATACATCGAGCTGGGACGCGTGTGGCAGCTGCTGCTCATAATGGGCATGCTCGGCTGGCTGGTCCTCGTGTTGCGCGCGATCCTTCCGGCGCTCAAGGGCGAAGAGGACAAGGGGGGGCTCACGCATCTCCTCCTCTACAGTGCGGTCACCATTCCGCTCTTCTACATGGCGGGCCTGTTATACGGCAAGGGGACGCATCTTTCCGAGGCCGAGTACTGGCGCTGGTGGGTGGTGCACCTCTGGGTGGAGGGATTCTTCGAGGTGTTCGCGACGGTCACGCTCGCTTTCATTCTCTCGCACATCGGAGCGGTCAGCCGGCGTTTCGCGCTTATTACGGTCTATCTCAGCATCACGCTGTATCTCGGAAGCGGCGTTATCGGCACCTTCCATCATCTGTACTGGTCGGGAAGCCCCATGCCGGTGATCGCCCTCGGAGCGGTGTTCTCGGCGCTCGAGATCGTGCCGCTCACCATTCTCGGTTTCGAGGCGGCGGGGAACATGCGGATCGTCGCGAAATCGGGAGCGAAGCATCCGTACCGCTGGCCGCTCTATTTCTTCATTTCGGTCGCCTTCTGGAATCTGGTGGGCGCCGGCGTGTTCGGCTTTCTCATCAATCCCCCGATCGTGCTCTATTACGCGCAGGGGATCAACACCACGCCCATTCACTCGCACACCGCGCTCTTCGGCGTGTACGGGCTGCTCGCGATCGCGCTCATGCTCTTCTCGGTGCGCCATATCGTAACCAGGGCGTCGTGGTCGGATTCGCTGCTCAAATGGAGCTTCTGGGGCCTTAACGGCGGACTGGCTGCCATGACCGTGTTCAGCCTGGTGCCGTCGGGCTTTTACCAGTTCTATCACGCGGTGAAATACGGCCTGTGGCACGCCCGCGGTCCCGAGATCGCGTCGGGAGAGGTCATTCGCTTCTTCTCGTGGATGCGCGTGGGGCCCGATCTCATCTTCACCGCGGGTGCGGGGCTCCTTACGATCTTCCTGGTGCGCGCGGTCTGGATTTCGTATTTTCGGAAAAAGGCCTAGGCGAAGCGCGGGGGGAGTGACGGCTCCCTCCGCGCGATAGTAACGATTATATTGGTTCGTGAGGTGTGATATGAAAAAATTCAATCGCATAACGGTGTTTGGAATTCCGATGCTTTTACTGACCATATTCGCGGGATGGGACTACGCTTCGGCCCATTGCGACACCATGGAGGGGCCCGTCGTAAAGGCCGCCAGGAAGGCGCTGGAGACCGGGGACGTAAACCATGCGCTGATATGGGTGCGAAAAAGCGATGAGAATGAAATCAGGAACGCCTTTAAAAAAACGATTTCCGTCCGCGCAATCGGCGCTGAGGCGCGGGGGCTTGCCGACGGGTACTTCTTCGAAACGCTTGTGCGCGTGCACCGTGCCGGGGAAGGTGAGCCCTATACGGGACTCAAGGTGAGTAAGCGGAACGAATACGCGGCCGAGGAGCAGGCGGACAGAACGCTGGAATCGGGTAACGCGGACGATGTGATAGACCGTCTGGCGGAAGAGCTCCGGCGCGGGTTGAAGAAGCGGTTTGTCGACGCGAATTCGAAAAAGACCTTCAGGTCGTCCGACGTCGTATCGGGGCGGGAATTCGTAAGGGCCTACGTCGAATATGTTCATCATTTCGGCGGGCTTTTCAATCTGGCCCATGACGGCAACCGAAGGGACGGGGATCATGGAAAGAAACACGGCGGGGGAGAAGGGCACGGGCATTGATGTGTGAGCCTTCCCCGCCCCGTCACATGGCGGCGAGTCTGTCGCGAATCCAGGCCGAGGTCCGTTCGAGCTCATCGACGAGCCTTTCGACCAGCGCCGCGATGGAGGAGGTGTCCTCACGGGACGATCGGACCTCGATCTCCCTGGTGAGGCGAGTGAGGGCTGTGAAGCCCAGCGAGCCCGCCGCGCCCGCCAGGCCGTGCGCGGTCTTTCGGAGGTTCGACAGGTCCCCGGCATTCAGGTTTCGGTTCAGCTGCTCCACTCTTCCAGGAATGGATTCCAGAAACATCCCGTAAAGCTCGCTGAAGAAGCGGTGGCCTGTTTTCAGGATGCCCGATACTATTTCCGGGTTAACGACGGTGTCGTCGGTTCCCGCGATGGTGTTCCCGCCGGCGGCGGGACGGCTTCCCAGAACCACGCGCTTCATGATCGCGTCGAGCTTCTTCCAGTCGACGGGCTTGGCGATGTAGTCGTTCATTCCGACGGCGATGAAACGCTCCCGGTCACCCTTGAGGGCGTGAGCGGTCATGGCGATGATGGGGATGTGCCGGTCGATCCTCGGGTCCCCGCTCTCGCGCACGAAACGGGTAACCTCTATGCCGTCCATGTCGGGCATCTGAACGTCCATCAGCACGAGGTCGAACGTGCGCGTCTGGAGCATCGTGATGGCCTCCAGACCGCTCGAGGCGATGCTCACCGGGTGTCCCATCCTCGTGAGGTGCTCGCGCGCCATGATCTGGTTGATCTCGTTGTCCTCCGCCAGGAGAATCCTCAGATAGACCCCGTTGCCGCCTGTTGCCTCTATGACCGGCGGCCTCGCCGCGGTTGCCTTTATGGGGCCGGCGGCCTTTTTAAGGAGCGCGCTGAAATAAAAGGTGCTTCCCCTGCCGGGTTCGCTCTCAACTCGAATCTCCCCGTTCATCTTCAGCGCGAGCTCTTTGCAGATGGCAAGCCCCAGCCCGGTCCCGCCGTACGCTCTCCGGGTGGAGCTGTCGGCCTGGGTGAACTTTTCGAAGATGGCGCGGTGCATGTCGGCGGGAATCCCTATGCCGGTGTCCTTAACCGACAGGAGGAGTCCGACGAGGTCCGCGGTCTCGGGCCCTGTGTTTCCCGGTGCGTCCGGCCCGGGAGGCGCGGCCTCCAGCCGCACATTGATCTCTCCGCGCTCCGTAAACTTGACCGCGTTTCCGATGAGATTGACGAGCACCTGCCGCAGAAGGCCGGGATCGCCCATCAGCGCTTCCGGGGTGCCGGGGGCGATGTCGCAGGAGAGCGAAAGTCCTTTTTTCACCGCCTGGATGCGCATCATTTCAGTCGTTTCCTCGACGAGCTCGCGCGGAGTGAATTCGACCTCCTCGAGCTCGAGGCGCCCCGATTCGATGCGCGAAAGGTCGAGGATATCGTCGATAATGGAAAGCAGCGAATTCGCCGCCGAGAGAGACATCCGCAGATAACCCCGCTGAGTGTCGCTCAGCTCGGTGTTGAGCGCGAGCTCCGTCGTGCCGATGATGGCGTTCATGGGTGTTCGGATCTCGTGGCTCATGTTGGCCAGGAACTCGCTCTTGGCGCGGTTCGCCTGGTCGGCCGCCTCCCACGCGCGCGCGAGCTGTTCCTCGTGTTCCTTGAGCCGCGTGATGTCCCACGCGATTCCTATGATCCCCGCTATCGTACCGCTCTCGTCGCGGTAGGGGAGCTTCGATGTCGTGGTGCGGATCACGCTTCCGTCGGACGCGGTGACGGTTTCATCGAGATTGTAGAGCGGTTCTCCCGTTTCAAGCACCTGCAGATCGTGAAGCATGAAGCCTTCTGCGTCGGATCGGGTAAAGAGTTCGAAATCTGATTTTCCGGGCAGCTCCTCCTCGCTCTGGCCGACCAGCAGGAGGAACGCGTTGTTTGCGGTGATGTACCTGAGGCTTGCGTCCTTGAAAAAGACAAAGGCCGGGATGTTGGAGAGGATCGCGTCCTGTTCATGTG
>CAZVEG010000145.1:0-7580 GCA_964625625.1 uncultured Leptospirales bacterium
GATTCTGGTGATCGATGACGAACAGGCCATACTGAACGTCGCAAGAGGCATCCTCACCGCCAGCGGCTACGAGGTCCTAACGGCCCAGAGCGGCGAGGAAGGCATCAGGTCGTATTCCTCCGGCGGGAGCACCATCGACGCGGTCCTTCTCGACCTGTCCCTGCCGGGTCTATCCGGTCTCGAGATATTCGAACGACTGTCCGCGATCGATCCGGGTGTGCGGGTGCTTCTAAGCTCCGGTTTCGCGGAGGATGATCGCGTCAGGGCGGCGCGCGACATGGGCATCAGGGGATTCATCCAGAAACCGTACACCGCCGTGGAGCTCTCGGCGAAAATCAGCGAAATTATGTCCTGATTCCGACCCGGTATTCTTCCCGGGCAGGATTCCAACCGCCCGGCAAATCCCGCTTTTTTATCTATTAAAACCCGTCGAACTCTCCGATAGGTTTAAGTAAGGAAGACGACAATCCCGCTGGAAAAAATAGAACGTGATGGCGGTCGGCTGGAGACATGGGCAGGGATTCCAGAAATCCTTTCGGTACTCGTTCCATCGATAACTCGATGTTCTCCGGTGCGTCGCCGCAAAGCGGGACGGATATTTCCCGTGTCGTGTTCGACTCGAATCCGAACGCGGTTTTCGTGCTCAACCGCAACTTCCAGATCCTCGACTGTAACAACGCGTTCCGCGAGACCTTCCCCGCGTACGAGAACGTTAAAAAACAGCACTGCTACCGCCTCATCCCGCCCGAAGATCGCGACACCCCCTGTCCCGACTGCCTCGCCCGGAAATCCTTTCTGACCGGCGGGGAATCCTCATGCGACTTCAAGGGCGAGAGGGACGGCACGGTCGTACATTACCGGAAAAAGGCGGTGCCGCTGGGCCGGGGGCGAAACGGCGCGGAAGCGGTCATGATCGTCATGGAGGACGTCACCGAACGAGTCATCTCCGAACAGGAGCTGCGCCGGCGGGCGGACGAGCTCGAGGCCGCCATAAACAGGCGGAACGAGGAACAACAGGAGAAGGAAAGAAAGCTCACCGTACTGGTTAATACGGTCTACGGGATCAAGGGCGCGCACGACATGCGAGAGAGCATCGACAAGATTATCTGCGGATTCAAGGAGCTTGGAGCGCGGACCACGGCCTTCGCCCTTTTCGAGGACGAGGATATGTACATATTCAAGATCCACCCGCCGGATATTTTACAGAAGCTCAACGGCATCTTCCGGATCGCGATTCCCGGTATTCATCTGCGGCCGCGGAAAAACCCGGGCAATCCCTTCGTCCAGACCGCCCTCATCGGCAAACCGACCTTTTACCGGGGTGAACGGGAGGTCTTCGGTTTCTTCAAGCAGTGTTTCCCCTCGGCCTTCGACAACGAGATCGCCGAGGCGGCGTACCTTTTCAACGGACAGTCGCAGGCGATCTTTCCGCTCAAGACCCAGGACGCCACCGTCGGCGCGATCGCGATATCGGTCGACGACGGGCCCTTCGAGGAGAACTTCGAGTATTTCAGTTTCCTCGCGAACTCCGCCGCCGTGGAGATCAGCCGCCAGCGAAACTCGGAAAAACTGCTGAAATCCGAGCTCAAGTACCGCAACCTCGTCGAGAGTTCGCGCGACATGATCATCCTGTGCAACAACGACGGCCGGATCAAATACTCCAACCGCATTTTTCACGAGCTTACCGGCATATCGACGAAGCGGGGCAAAACGATCGACCTGTATTCGCTGTTTCCCCAGACTCACAGGGACAGGGTCAGGGAGGTGATCGCAGCGAGCGTTCAGAACGGCTCCCCCACCGAGCCGCTCGAACTCAGGATGAAGACGCAATCCAGGGGCGACCTCTGGATTGAGATGATGGTCAACTCCGTCTCTCGCGAGATGCAGGGCTTCCAGATCGTCGCGCGGGATATCACCCGCCGCAAGAGCCTCGAGACCCTCGTGGGCAACCTCTCGGCTTTCCAGGAAAAGATCCTCCAGAACGATTTTATCGGGATCATCACCACCGATCTCTCCGGAAAGATAACGAGCTGGAACACCGGCGCCTCGCTCATACTCGGATACGGCGCGTCCGAGGCGCTGGACCGGAACATTGCCGAGTTCGTGATCAATGACGACAGCCCGGCCTATCACGAATTTGCGTCGCGGGACCCTCTCGCCGCGTCGCAGCGCAATCGCGAGATGAAGATGCGCAAAAAGGGCGAAGGCGCGGTCGACATCATGTATATAGAATCGGCGATGAAGGATGAAAAGGACCAGGCTATCGCGGTAATCGCGTTTTTCTTCGACAACGGCGAGAAGGCGCGCCTGGAGGAGAAGTGGCGGGAGCTCACCTTCCGGCTCCAGCAGGCGCAGCTCATCACGATCGTGTCGCTCGCCAAGCTCGCGGAGTACCGCGATATCGAAACCGGGCTCCACCTGGAACGCATAATGAAGTATACCGAGATCCTGGCCCGCGAGCTCTCCCTGACCGACGAGTACCGGGACTATATATCCGAGGACTATATCATCGATCTCGTGAACTCCTGTCCGTTGCACGATATCGGGAAGGTCGGCATTCCCGACGTCATTCTCCACAAGCCGGCACGGCTCACGCCGGAAGAGTTCGAGATCATCAAGCGGCATTCGGTCATCGGCGGCGACACGATCGCCGAGGCGGAGAAGAAGGTGCGCGGGAGGTCCTATCTGAACCTGGGCAAGGAGATTGCCTATTATCACCACGAGCGATGGGACGGCACCGGTTATCCGCAGGGGCTCAGGGGCAGGGATATACCGCTCTCCGCGCGGATCGTCGCAGTTTCGGATGTTTATGACGCGCTTATCAGCAAGCGGCCGTACAAGGAAGCGTTCCCACATGAGATCGCGGTGAGCATAATACAGGAAAGCTCGGGCTCACATTTCGACACCGCGGTGGTGGACGCCTTCATGAAGCTGGAGGGGGATTTCGCCTCGCTCAAGGGAGGGAATCTCCAGTAGCTTCGTCCTCCGCGTCTTCCACTCGTTCATGACGGAAAACGGGTATTCCCTCCGTAAATTCAATAATTCCATACGATCCGCCGAGCGCCGGCCCGGGATTGAAAAGAAACGGGCGCTGTTTGCGCAGATACTTGATGTGTGTATGTCCGAACAGCACCCCGTCGAACCCGTGGTCCGCTGCCGCCCCGGCTATCATGCCATAGTCGTTCTTGACGTGAAAGGCGTCCCCGTGCGTCACAAGGATGCGCAGCCCCTGCGATTCCACCACCTCGACCGCCGGAATATCGATCCCCCTCGCGCGATCGACATTGCCCGCCACGCGCGTTATGGACGCTCCGCGCGGAAGCCGCACGCGCAGCAGGTCGGCGATCCCGTCGCCGCAGTGTACCAGCCGGTCGAAAGGGGTCGCGCGGTCGATTATGCTTTGCACCATGACGATATTGCCGTGCGAGTCGGAAATCACCAGTATCTTCATCATCCCCGTCGGGTCCCGGTTATCCTGGAGCGGTAAGCGTCCGGTCCGGCGCCAATAATGCCGGAACGGCGGAGTCTCGCAATTCCTTTTCCCACGAAACCAAATTATCGTGGACAAAAGTCGGCGGGCGCGGTAATCACTGGGCGCCATGAGCGAGAACGCTTCCTCCCCTCTTGAAGGCTTTCATCCCCTCATCCGTCGATGGTTCGAGGAGCGCTTCGGCGAGCCCACGCCGGTGCAGGCCGCGGCATGGCCGCGGATAGCCTCGGGCGCGCATGTGCTCGTCACCGCTCCCACCGGAAGCGGCAAGACGCTGGCGGCCTTTCTATGGGGAATCGACCGGATGGTCTCGGGAGCCTGGAGCACCGGGCAGACCAGGGTGCTCTACATATCGCCGCTGCGGGCGCTGAACAACGACATACGCCGGAATCTCATGATTCCGCTCGAAGAACTGGCCGCACTTTTTGCGGCGGAAGGAGAGCCTTTCCCCTCAATTCGGGCACTCACCCGCAGCGGCGACACGCCCGCGGACGAGCGCCGGCACATGCTCCGAAGGCCTCCCGAGATACTCATCACCACCCCGGAGAGCCTGAACATCCTTCTGACAGCGAAGAGCGGCAGGAATAATCTGACCGGCATAGCGGCGATCGTTCTCGACGAGATTCACGCCGTCGCCGGAACCAAGCGCGGGAGTCATTTGATCACGGCGGTCGAGCGCCTTGTACCGCTCTCCGGAGAGTTCCAGCGCATCGCCCTCTCGGCGACGGTTCGGCCCCTCGATACGGTTGCCGCTTTTGTCGGCGGGTATCGCCTTATCGGTGATGGCCCGGGCGGGCGTTACGAACCGAGAGAGGTCGTCATCGCGGACCATGCCGGCGGCAGGCGTTTCGATATCAGGGTTGCCTTTCCGGATAACGCGCGCGAACGGATGGCGGACGACTCGTGGTGGCCCGCGCTCGTCGCCGATTTCAAAAAGATCATTCATGGCAACCGCTCCACGCTGTTCTTCACCAACAGCCGCCGGACCGCCGAGAAGCTCGCGCGTCTCATCAACGAGGACGAGCCCATGCCGCTGGCCTATTCACACCATGGATCGCTCTCTCGCGAACTTCGTCTGGAGGTCGAGCACAAGCTCAAGAAAGGCGAACTGCGGGCGATCGTCGCGACAAGCTCGCTGGAGCTCGGCATCGACATCGGCGATCTCGACTGCGTGGTTCTCGTCCAGACCCCGTTCGCGATCTCGTCGGCCGTGCAGCGCATAGGGCGCGCGGGACACGGCGTGGGTGAAACCAGCCGCGGCGTGATTTACCCCACCCACGGCAGGGACTTCCTCTTCGCCGCGGTGACCGCGCGCGCCGTTCCTGAAGGCGACATCGAGCCGGTACGCCCGGTGGAAGGGGCGCTCGACGTGCTCGCCCAGTTGATCCTCTCGATGTGCTGCGCCGAGGAATGGGACATCGAACGCCTCTACGCCCGGATCCGGACCGCCTGGCCGTACCGCGACCTTCCGCGAAGGCAGTTCGACCTCGTGCTCGAAATGCTCGCCGGCCGCTACGCGGACACCAGGCTTCGCGAGCTCTCGCCGCGACTTTCCATAGACCGGGTCGACAACACCGCGCGCGCGCGTGCCGGGGCATCCATGCTCGTCTATCTCTCCGGCGGAACCATCCCCGACCGAGGCTACTTCGACCTGCGCGTTCAGGACACGCGCGCGCGGATAGGAGAGCTCGACGAGGAGTTCGTCTGGGAACGCCGCGTCGGAGAGAGCTTCGCCATGGGAGCGCAGGTGTGGCGCATACAGCGGATAACGCACAATGACGTGGAGGTAGTCCCCGTCGGGGCCTCTCCCGGCATCATCCCCTTCTGGCGCGCCGAGGAGCAGCATCGCGACTTCCACTTCGCCGAAAAGATCGCGCGATTCCTCGAAGAGGCGGACAGGCGCCTTGATGAAGACGGCTTTATCGACGATCTCAGCGACCGGTTTTTGATGGAAACCGCCGCGGCACGCGAGCTCGCCGATTTCCTCGGGCGGCAGAAAGTCCGAACGGGGGCGCCGCTCCCGCACCGCAGACACCTGCTTGTCGAGCATTTCGACGACCCGCTCAACACCTCGGCGAGAAAACAGGTAGTGCTCCACACCATGTGGGGTGGACGGGTGAACCAGCCGCTCGCGCACGCGCTCGCGGCCGCCTGGGAGGAGCGCTTCGGACATCAACTGGAAGTGACGGCGAACAATGAATGCGTGATGCTCCTGCTGCCGCATGCCTTCTCCAGGCGCGATCTCATCGAGCTCCTGCCGGTCGAAAGAATCGAGGAGCTTCTGCGTGGCCGCCTCGAAAAAACCGGGTTCTTCGGCGCCCGGTTCAGGGAGAACGCCGGGCGGGCGCTCCTGCTTCCCCGCGGCGGATTCGGAAAGCGCCTGCCGCTGTGGCTCAACCGCCTGCGCTCCAAAAAGCTCCTCGACACAGTCATGGGTTTCGAGGACTTCCCCATACTCCTGGAGACCTGGCGCACCTGCCTGCGCGACGAATTCGATATCGCCACCCTGAAATCGCTTTTGAGCGAGGTACGCGAGGGAGAAATCACCGTGTCGGAGGTTAAAACCACGCAGGTCTCCCCCTTCGCCGAAGGCTTGATCTGGCAGCAGACCAATACCTACATGTACCGGGACGACACACCCGAATCAGAGGGACGCTCACGCCTGAACGACGACTTGCTCCGGGAGATCGCCTCGTCGCCCGGACTGCGCCCGGACATTCCCCCCGCGCTGATAGTCGAGATCGAGGCGAAACTTCACCGTACCGCGCCCGGGTACGCCCCGGCCACGGCTCACGACATGCTCGACCTGCTCAAAGAGCGCCTGATCATGCCCGTGTCCGAATGGGATGAACTGCTTGCCGCCGCCGCGCACGACCACGGTCCGGATGCATTGCACATCGCTGACTCCATCCGGAAAAAGATCCGGCGACTCACCATGCCCGGCGCCTCGGTCGAATCGCTGTGCGCGCTGGAAACCATGCCGCTCCTGGCGGTGCTTTCCGGCGACGGCGCCGTTCCGGAAGAAAGCGAAGCGGACGCGGCCGGGCTCTTCTCTCAATGGCTCTCCTTCTACGGGCCGGTTCGCCCATCCTTCGTTGAAGGGACGCTGGGCCTGTCCCCCGAACGCCTGGAGCTTCTGCTGGCGGACCTGTCCGGTGAGCGGCGCCTCATCGTCGGACGGCTTACAACCGGAAGCGAGGCGGTGGAAATCTGCGACCAGGAGAACCTCGAGCGACTCCTCCGTATGCTCCGCCGGTCGCGGCGGGCCGTATTCAGGGCACTCCCCATCGAGCGCCTTCAGCTTTTTCTGGCCGCCTGGCAGGGTCTGACCGAAAAGGGAAGCGGCATCGGGGCCATGCAGAACCGCCTGGATCAGCTCTTCGGCTGGCCCGCCCCGGCGAGCGCATGGGAAGAATACATCCTGCCCGCCCGTCTCGAGCCCTACTACACCTCGTGGCTTGACAGCCTCATGCAGACGAGCGAACTGACCTGGACCGGTTGTGGCCTGAAAAAGCTCACCTTCTGCTTTCACGGCGAGCGCGAGCTCTTCCTGCGGATCACGGGCGAAATCGAAGAGGTTCTCGCGCTGATTCCCTCCGGCCGGGGACGGTACTCGTTCATGGAATGCGCCCGTCATTCGGGAATTCCCACCGACGAACTCACCGACCGCCTCTGGGCGCTCGCCTGGAAGGGGATAGCCGCCAACGACGGCTTTCACGTGGTTCGAAGCGGGGCGCGGCACGGCTTCTCGCCCTTCACCCGCGAAAGCGACGACCCCCGGGGCGCGCAGGCGGCATTTCACCGCTGGGAATCGACCCGCCCGATGGCGGGGAACTGGTATATAGTCCCTGACGCCGGAGAGCACGACGCCATGGAGGAAGAGGAGCTGCGGCACGACCGCGTGCGCGCGCTGCTTCGTCGTTACGGCATACTGTTCCGCGAGCTTCTGGAGCGCGAGTTGCCGCCGCTCCGCTGGGGAGGGCTCTTCCGCACGCTCAGGCTCATGGAGCTTTCGGGGGAGGTTCTTGCCGGACAGTTCTTCGAGGGCGTGCCCGGCCCTCAGTTCGCCTCGCATGAGGCATTCGGCATG
>CAZVEG010000146.1:0-7555 GCA_964625625.1 uncultured Leptospirales bacterium
CTTCCCGGGTGACGGCACGAGCGGGATGTCGTCCCCTCCCCGGCCCTCCCCCACGCACTCGACACCGCGCATCATCGCACCGATGTGCTCGGTGAAAACGGGCCGCCCGTCACGGTCCAGCGCGTCGAAGCGGATGACGGTCACCGTGCCGGCGCGGTGCGGCAGGATGGCCGCAACGCGTCCCCTTATGCTCAGCTCGTCGCCGGGCCGCACGGGGCGGTGGAAAGCGAGGTGCTCGGTGTAGTGCACCTGGGTCTTGATGATGTCCGCGGGAAAATTTTTATCCTCGATGTATTCCCATATCCTTTCCGCCACGGGCCAGGTCGCGGCCACGGCGAACATCGGCGGCGCGACGATTTCCCTGCCTCCCTCGTCATCGAAGTAGAGCGGGTTCTCGTCATCTATCGCGGCCGCGTAGTTCATCGTGGCACGCCAGTCCACGGTGGTCCTGTATTCCTTCAGCGGGGTCCCCACAAACGACGAATCGAGCTTCATGCTTCCTTCCTTATCGGTTTCATTCCGGCGCGCGGGCGATCGCCCGCGCGCCGGAATGAAGCGCATTCCTTCTATTTTTTAAGCATCTCGTTGATCTCATCCCTGAGCGCCAGTTTATTCACCTTGCCGTTGGCCAGAAGAGGAAGCAGCGGCCGGATGAAGTACTTCTTGGGCTGCTTGTAATTCGCGAGCTTCGGCTTGCAGTACTCGCGCAGTTCCTCCTCGGTGACGGTCTTACCCGGCGTCGGCATCACGAAGGCCCAGCCCACCTCCTGGTAAAGCTCGTCCGGAACGCCCATCACCGCCGCGAAGAGCACCGCATCCTGCGACTCGATCACCTCTTCGACCTCGCGCGGATAGACGTTTTCACCGCCCGTCTTGAACATCTCCGATTTTCTTCCGGTGATATGGATGTATCCCTTCTTGTCCTTGAACGCCAGATCGCTCGTGTAATACCATCCGTCCTTATCCAGCACCTCGGCGGTCGCCGCCGGGTTGTTGAAGTACTCCTTGAACATGAAGGCCCCGCGCACCGCTATCTCGCCGACCTCACCGTCGGGAAGCTCTTTGCGGTTATTGTCCACGATCTTCAGTTCAAAGGGTGGCGCGATCTTCCCGGCCGTGGAGAGCAGGGTCGATTCGTCGTCGCCTTTCTCCGTGTACGTCACAAAGCCGCAGACCTCGGTGCTGCCGTAGCCGGTGATGAGATTGGCCCCCGTCTTTTTGCAGATCGCCGAGAGCGCGTCTATCATCGCCTTCGGCGCGGCCGAACCCGCCCAGGCGAAGAGCTCGATATTCGACCAGTCCACGTCCTTGAAATTGGGCTGCATCATCTGCAGCAGGAACATCACCGGCACCTGTCCGATCACATTGAGCTTTTCCTTTTCGACCATCGCAAGCGACGCCGCCGGATCGAAGCGATCCATGCAGACGATACACCCGCCGACCATGATTGCGGCGAAACCGATCTCGACGTCGGCGGCGACGTGATTGATGGGAAAATGCAGGAGGGCCCTGCCTCCCTGGCGGAAATAGAATTTTTTGATTTCAACCTTTATGTTCTCGATGATGCTGTAATGCGTGTGCACCACCCCCTTCGGCTTTCCGGTCGATCCGGAGGTGTACATGAGGAGCGCGCTGTCCTGCCCATCGACCGAACCGGCGCGTTTCTCGAGCTCCGCGTCGAGCTCTTTCCGTGGCTTCCCGACGTACCCGGCATAGGATTCGGACCCTTCCACGGGGTCGCCGATCACCAGCAGTTTTTTAATCGATGGGCATTCCTTCGCGAGGGCGCCGATGGTCTCCGACAGATCGTTTCCCATGAAGTCACGCGCCGCCACAAGCACGGTCGGTTTCGAGTCGTTTACCTGATAGCGCAGCTCGTCCAGCGTAAACTTGGGATTGAGCCCCAGCCAGATGGCCCCTACCTTGTTCGCCGCCATATAGGTCACCGGGAATTCCGTACGAGCCATGGCGAGCAGGGCAACCCGATCGCCCTTTTTCACACCCGCCTCCAGAAAGGCCTTGGCGACAAGATCCATGCTGTTTTTAAACCCGCTCCAGGAAATCCGCGTTTCATCGAATACCAGCGCCTCGGCGTCCGGCGTCTCGGCGGCCCATTTCTCGACGTAATGCCATGTCAGGTTGAGTTTTTTCCAGCTCATGCGATCCTCCTTGTCTGTTGAATGCGCGTCGCGCCGGACCGGCTCTGTGTGTGGGCGCTTGTGGACGACGCCATTCCGGCTGCTACACCATGAACATCCCGGTCTTCCATCAGTTCATGCATACCGTTCTCATCGCGATCGTGGGAACGCGATTACGGAGCGAAGCCGGATTTCTTCACGGCACTTGAACCATATATGACATTATTGATGATATGTCAACGAGAAAACATTGTTACGAATATGTCATATTATGGTAACAATGTTACGATTCCGTGACTGCCTTCCGAAGAGCACAATACCCTGATTGAAGCTGTGTGATTATTATTACATGCGGATTCAAGGTCCTTCATGCGGTGGAACGGCGGAGAGCTAAAACCGGATTACCCTTCCTTCAAGCCTGGACCGGTTCGCGGCGAAGGCCATGAGGTGGCTCTGGAGCGATTCCCGCGCCGATGTCAGACTGTGGCCGCCGGCGAGGACCGATACATAGTTTTCCATGATCCCTTCATCGCCCTCGGAATGCCCAAGGAGGTCCGTCCTGACATGGTAGCGCTTCACGCGGGACGAGCCGTGCGGGGCGACCTCGAGCGCGCCTCCCGCGCCGAAGCGCGCGCGCAGGCTCCCCGCGCTTCCGTCGATACGGAGCGATCGCCCCTCCATCGCCGAGAATCCGTGCATCCGCAAAACCGCGGTGGCGCCGTTTTCAAATCCGATCACCGTCTCCTGGTGGTCAACCTGATCGTTGTCGCAGCGGTACACGCAGCGTCCGTACGGTCCCTCGCGTAACGCCCTCATCACGCCCGCCTCCGAAAGATCGTCGGTTATGGTCGATGTGGGCCACTCCCTCCACAGCGCATAGGCGCGCAGGCCGGGGATGAAACGCGAAAGCCCCGGCGCGCCGAGCAGGACCCTCGCCGCCAGCGAGAGCGCACCCGCGTTCATCATCGCGAGCGCTTTCTTGAGCGGTGCTCCGTACAGATAGGTCGCGACGGCGTCGTACGGGCATGTGCCGGCGACGGGGCAACCGTCGGTACAGCGCAGGGGCGCGCCCGGAGGTGCGTTGGCCGCGGTGAAATGATCGAGGCCGCCGGCGGAAGCGACCGAACGCGGCGGACTGCCGGCGAACCAGTACAGCAAATCGAGATCGTGCGAGCACTTCGCGAGGATCATGGGTGACGAATCGTCGCTGTTGCCCCAGTTGCCGCGCACGAATGAATGGGCCATGTGGTAATACGCCACGTTCTCGGCGTGATATATGGTATGGACGCGCCCGATCGTCCCCGAGTCGATGATGTTTTTCACGGCGCGGAACAGGGCGGTATAGCGAAGCACGTGGCAGACGCAGAGAGACCTTCCCGACGCCTCCGCCGCGTCGACGATGGCCCGGCACTCCTCCTCCGTGAGCGCCATGGGTTTTTCGAGCAGCACGTGATAACCGCGGGCGAGGGCGTTTATCGCGGGCACGGTATGCATGGCGTCCTGGGTCGCGATGATCGCGCCGTCGGCCATGCGCGGCCGGTCCAGGAGCTCCTCCCACGAGGCGAACACATTGTCCTCGGGTATGCCATGGAGCCTCACCGTCCGCCGCCTCCTTTCGGCGACCGGCTCGGCCACGGCGACGATTCGGAGACTCGCGGGATGCCGCAGCGCATACGCCGCGTAGATCGCGCCCCGGTCCCCCGCTCCGAGGAGGATGGCCGTCGATGGTTGCATCGCGGGTTACAGCGCCTCGGCGGAACGCCTGATGGCGCGCGCGGAGGAGTAAAATTCCGAAAGCGACATGCGTTTAAGGAAAACGAAACCCCTCGTGGCGCGGAGGAGAGGGCTTTCGTGCTCGTGAAAGAAGCTTCTTCCCAGGCAGGTCTTCAGCATCCGGTACTGCTCGACCTGAATGCGCTGCGCGAGGTGCGCGAATGTTCCCTCGTATTCGTGGCTGGGAAACGACGCGTCGGCCTGCGAGACGAAGGCGTTCTCGAAGGCGTTCTGGAGCACCGCGAACATGTTGAGCGAGACCGGGACGAAAACGTCCGCCTCGGAGGGGTGGAAGCGATACCAGACGTTCCGATAGCCGATCACCTCGATATCGCTCCTTCCGCTTTCCTTCTCGTAAAGCTTCAGCGCGGCGGCGACCGCCTGCACCACCTTGTAGTGGGTATCGGGGCCGCTCGCTTCGGGATCGAAAGCCACGGTAACCACGTCCGGTTTCACCTCCTTGAGAAGCCGGAGCACCGGATGCGCATCGCGCTCCTCCAGCGGCTCCTCGGTGAAGAGCTCTCCCTGGTAAAAACCGAGCCGCAGGTGATGGATGGACGCGCTGTCGAAGCCGAGGTATCCCCACTTGCAGTCGGACTCCCATTCGCGGATCATCCCCTTCAACTTTTGGATATAGGGCAGGTCCTTCTTGCCGGGATACTGTGTCTCGAAGTAATTAACCAGCTCATTGATGCGATGGCGCAGGTTCTCGATATCGTCGTCCTCGTAGATCTCCATGAGGTTGCGCAGCATCCTTCGTGCCGCCCCCTCGTCGCGCGTCTCAAGCCGGTCCTCCGCCACGCCGTCCAGGTACTGCCACACGTCGCGCCGGCGACCGTAGACGTTGCCGGGACTGAAATAGCCCTCGCGGATAAGTTCGTCGAACCGCCCCTCCGACAGGAAGCGGCACAGGGTGCGCACGAGGGAGAGGGCGTGACGATTGGTGACGGCATTGAAGCCCGAGGTCATGTACGCGAAATCGTGGCTGTTCGACGCGTCGCGGATAGTGCGCACGGCGTACGGAAGATAGCCCAGGATGATGTCATCGTGGTGCGGGGCCGTGTGGAGAAAGCGCGTGCCGGAGGCGGAGCGGGCCCCGTCGGCGATTTTTGCGCGCAGCCGCCCGGCGACGAAATCGGCTATCTCCCCGTATTCCATGCCGGTTTTCCGCGGCAGAAGCGCACAAAAGCGGTCGGCGGCGAAATCGACATGCCCGAGGCCGGTGACCGGTTTGCGCAGGCGGAGGGAGAGATCGACCACGGAGCGCTCGGTGTCTTCCGGATCGAGGGGATCCTTCGCGGCAAAGGCCCTGAATCTCCGCTCTTCCAGCCGGGCGGCCGCCCCGGCGGTAAGATACATGCGCGCCGATGGCAGGGCGCGAAGCGCCGTGGCGGGATACATGAGCCCTGTATCGGCCTCTACCGCATCGCGCACCACGCCGGCCCTTGCCTCACCGGCGGCCATGACAATGGCGACGCAATTCCCGTTATAAGTGATTGTGCCCAGCCCCACGGTGATGACCAGGCGCTTTTTCGCAACCTCTATCCCGCCCAGATCGCTCGCCGAGGCCGCCTGGGTTTCGTAATTCGTCTCCGTAAGGCGGGTGGTCGAATGATGGTCCGAGCCACTCATGTTGAAGGCGATATGACCGTCCGGACCGATACCCCCCAGGAAAAAGCCGATGCCTCCCATGGAGCGAATGCGTTCCTCGTAATCATGGCACCACTGATCAACCCGCAGAAGCGTGTCTTTCTGCAGGCGCTCCGTTTCTGTCCTGGCGTGCCGGAGGCGAAGCGACAGATCCACCGTCGAATCGGGCCACACCGCGTCGAGCCCCAGCCCGGCGGGGAGGCCTATGCGCGAGCAGTCGATCAGCAAGGCGCGCTGTGCGTCCAGGCCGAAGCCCTCGATGTAATACCTGTTAACATAATGATAGAAGCTGTTGTGATGGCCCGGCTCAACGGGATAAAACTCGTCTATCTGAACGAAGCGCAGGCTTCTCATGTCCGGAACGATCGACGGATCGACGCCTCCCGCCTCGAGCTCGCGCGCTGTTTCGGCGGTCTTCCATCCGGCGAGGAAGTGCCTTGTCCACTTTATGAAGAATTCGGGGGTTTTCCCCGTAGGAAGGGACACCACCCCGCCGGGATTGCGCTGGACCCACTCGAGGAAACGAAGCGACGCGAGCCTTCCCAGCGCGGGGAAACTCTCGATAACGATAACACCCGTTTTCTCCCCCGGCGGGTACATGAGCTCCGATCCGCCCGCACGAATGGCGATGGACTCCACCTGTGAATCAATGGTATACATGACGGGATCCCGGCTCAGACCATACGCGGGCACGCGCGCGGATTCAAGGAATTTTTATTATCATCAATGCACAAAGATCACGACGCGGATGCCGGCACAGGTCGCGGATCACGGATGAATTCCCGCTGAAGAATTTTACCGGAACAAGGACGTACATTCCGGCAATTCAAAAAAAATGCGTTAAAAAACGACCGATCATTCAATTAACCTTGACATGAAAAACTATTCGCGATAGAAAGGGATATTATGTCGCTTTAAAAATGACGCGCGCAGCTCACGTATCTGACACATTTCTACCAGCGCGTCGGGAGGACAATGCCTTCGCAAAGGGATGCCGCCGAACTTCCGGTGCTTGTAATCTACAATCTTGACACCGGATGGGAACAAGAGGACAAGAATGGCCAGACGGCAGAAATAGAGCGTATGAGTTCCTCTCTCGAGGAGCTGGGCCATCCCGTTTCCCTTCTCGAAATCAACGGCAACACCCTCCACCGGAACCTCGCCGGCTACAAACCCAATGACTGGATTGTGATGAACCTGTGCGAGGAGATTCCCGGTGTGCCGCACAGCGAAGCCGCGGTGGTACACGCGCTCGAGCGGCGTAACATGATTTACACCGGCTCCCCCCCCGAAATACTCGGCAACTGCGAAAACAAGCAATATGTAAAACAGGCCCTTGCGTCCCTCGGGCTTCCCACCCCGCTCTGGCGGGTTTACGACAGGCCGATCGCATCAGACTGGAGTTGCTTCCCGGCGATAGTCAAGCCGGCCAACGAGCACTGCAGCCTGGGGATAAGCTCGGAATCGGTCGTACTCAACCGTAAGGAGCTCGAACGGCAGATACGCTACATCAACCGCACCTTCAATCAGCCCGCGCTCGTCGAGGACTTCATCGACGGGAGGGAATTTCACGTTTCCCTCATCGGGAACGGTTCACTGCTCATGCTCCCGCCGGTGGAAATGGATTTCTCCCAGTGTCCCGACATTCACGACCGGCTGTGCACCTATGACGCGAAATTCATTCCCGGATCGAAACACTACGAAGCCATAACAAGCTACATCCCGGCCTCCCTCTCCGACGGAGAGTATGGCGAGCTCGAGCAGACCTGCGTGGAATGCTTCCGGGCATTCGACTGTCGTGATTACGCGCGTCTCGACGTCCGCCTTCGCGACGGCGTATTCTATATCCTCGATATAAATCCGAATCCCGACATCAGCTCCGACGCCAGCATGGCCTGCGCGGCGGAACACATCGGATTGTCATACGGTGAGCTCGGAAGCCGTCTCGTCCGTCTTGCCGCCAGCCGTCATCCGGTCCTCGGCTGAAATACGGA
>CAZVEG010000147.1:0-7423 GCA_964625625.1 uncultured Leptospirales bacterium
GATTTCGTCAGGCCCGCGGGCAGGGTGAAGCCGAGGAGGGGTGTCGCGGCGGAGCTTGTCGGCCCGGGCGGCGCCGTCTCGGTCCGCCTGAGGGGCGACTCACTGCGCGCCGACGCGCTCGTCTGGCTCGAGACGCCGGTTTCCCGTGACGTCGCGCGCCTGGCGGGCGGGCCCGGCGATATGAAGGAATCCGACCTCCTCGCCGTATGCGCGCTCCATCCCTTCGATCTCCAGTACGCCTCCCCCGTCGATATCGCCATGAAGGGACCGCGCGGCCGGGATATAATGATTTACCAGTTCTTCGAGGGGAGGCCGCCGCGGCCTCTTCCGACATCGTATATCGCATCCAGGGGTGAGTACCGCGCGCGGAGCGCGGCGGGAGGCTATTTCGCGCTGATACGCGACACCGTGCCGCCGGTCATCGGCCTGCCTCCCACGCACGAATTTCTGGCCGACGAGGGTCCGTACAGGAAGCTTCGCCTCCAGGTGTTCGACGGCCTGTCGCGTCTGGACGAGTCCTCCCTGGAATGCATGATCAACGGCGAGACGTTGCCATGCGTGTATGACAACGACCGGCGCTGGGCCGAGGTCGTCCTGCCGCGGGCGGCCTTTGACGGCGCCTGTCTCCATGTGTTTCTCAAATGTTCCGATGCCGCCGGGAACACGGCGGTGTTCAGCAGCCCGCTGCGCTGACCTCGGCGTCGCGCTTGCGGTTTCCGTCTTTCTTCCGCCTGTTCTCGTCGAGGATGGTTTTCCGTATGCGCATCGAGGCGGGCGTAATCTCGACCAGCTCGTCGTCGTTGATGAATTCCAGCGCCTCTTCCAGTGAAAAGCGGATGGGCGGCGTAAGCCGTATGGCGTCGTCACTTCCCGCCGCGCGCATGTTGGTGAGCTTTTTCGTTTTCTGCACGTTGACGACGATGTCGCCTTCCTTGTTGTTCTCGCCGACCACCTGCCCCTCGTAAACGCGCTCACCGGGCGCGATGAAGAACCGTCCCCGCGACTGCAGGCTGTCGAGCGCGTAGGCGACCGCCTCGCCGGCCTGCATCGAAATGAGCACGCCGTTGGAGCGGTGCGGGATCGATCCCTTGAAGTATTCATACTGGTAGAAACGGTGGTGCATGACCGCCTCGCCGGCGCTCAGGTTGAGCAGGCGCGTCCGCAGGCCGATGAGCCCGCGCGAGGGGATGTGGAACTCGAGGCGCTGCCGGGCCCCCATCGTCTCCATGTGCTTCATCTCGCCGCGTTTTTTGCTTACCGCCTCGATCACCCTTCCTGCGCTCTCGGCGGGGACATCGACGATCAGCACCTCGATCGGTTCGGTTTTATGGCCGTTGATTTCCTTATAGATCACGCGGGGCTGTCCCACCTGGAACTCGTATCCCTCGCGGCGCATGTTTTCAATGAGGATGGAAAGATGCAGTATGCCCCTGCCGAAGACTTTGAAGCCCTCGACGGCCGACGACTCCTCGACCCGCAGCGCCACGTTGCTTTCGGTCTCGCGGATGAGCCGCTCGCGCAGGTGCCGGCCGGTGACGTATTTGCCCTCTTCTCCATAGAAAGGCGAGTTGTTGACGAGGAAGAGCATGCTCATCGTCGGCTCGTCGACGGCGATGATCGGGAGGGGCTCGGGATTTTCGGCGTCGGCGACGGTGTCACCGATCTCGACGTTCTCGAGGCCGACGATCGCGCAGATGTCGCCGCAGTCGACGCGCTCGACGCGCGAGCGCTCCAGCCCTTCGAAGGTGTAGAGCTCGCGCACCGTCGATTTCTTCCGGGCGCCGTCCCGGCCCAGCAGGACCACCTGGCCGTTCTGGGTTATCGAGCCGCGGAAAATGCGGCCGATCGCGATCCTTCCCACGTAATCGGAATAGCCGATCGTGGTTACCTGCATCTGCAGGGGGCCTTCCTGGCGTTCGGGCGGAGGGATGCGCTCGAGTATGGTATCGAGCAGCGGCGACAGGTCGGTGCCGGGTGTGCCGGGCGTGGTGGAGACCCATCCCTCCCGTCCGGAGGCGTACAGCACCGGGAAATCCAGCTGTTCGTCGTGCGCGTCCAGGTCGATGAAGAGGTCGTAAACCTCGTCGAGCACCTCGGAGGGCCGCCTGTTCGGCCTGTCCATCTTGTTGACGACGACAATGGGCGTCAGTTTGAGCGCGAGCGCCTTCTGCAAAACGAAACGCGTCTGGGGCATGGCGCCCTCGAAGGCGTCCACCAGCAGCAGAACGCCGTCGGCCATCTTGAGCACGCGCTCTACCTCGCCGCCGAAGTCGGCGTGCCCGGGTGTGTCGATGAGATTGATCTTCGCCCCCTGGTAGGAGATGGAGATGTTTTTCGCGAATATGGTTATGCCGCGCTCGCGCTCCAGATCGTTCGAGTCCAGGAAGCATTCGCGCACCTCCTGGTTTTCGCGGAAGACCCTGCACTGCATGAGTAGCTTGTCGACAAGCGTGGTCTTGCCGTGGTCGACGTGTGCGATGATGGCGACGTTGCGTATTTCCATGATATTTTCCTTTCAGGTGGCTAAGAAAATTGCCGCCGGATGCAACGGTCAAGCACAATTTCCGCTTTGAACGCCTTGGCAGTCTGGACGGCGAGGGCCGGTCGGGGGCGGGTGCTTCCGGAGGATAGTTTCAGTCTATCCCCGTTTGCGCGCGTCTTCATTTTTTTCCGCGGCCGGCGGAGGCCGGTCGCGGAAAAAAGCCGGGTCGTTACCTCCAGGTATCGATTTTATCCAGCGGATAAATCGGACGAGGGATGGAGCGATAGTCCAGGGAGAAGACGTCCACGTTGGAGAGCCCGGGCGTCATGACGTTGACGGTCTTCCTGTTGTAGAGGAGGTAGAAGAAGCGGAACGGAAAGAGGTTCTTTACCACCACGATGTCCGCCTTCCAGAGGGAGAGGCCGAGGTCCGTGAAATACGAGGGTCGGGGCGTGGAATCGGGGTGCTCGGTGATTATAAGGTGCACGCCCCGGTCGCGCAGGATTACCGTCTTGCCGAGCCTCCCTTCGCTTTTGTGGATCAGGGTTCCGGTAAAGACGAACGGGCGGTTGTAGATCTTATCGAGCTTTCCCCCCACCGAAACGCTTGTGTTTTCGTTCAATTCCTTCGCGTAAACGCTGGCCGCGGCCTCGCCGTCGCGTACGGGGACGTACGAGACCAGGTCGGGCGCTTCCTCCACCAGGCTTTTGAGTATCCAGGTGTTTTCGCCGGGCGTGCCGGTACCCACGGCGTCGGAGGTGTCGCAGAAGACGACCGTGCCGAGCATCCGGGCGACTTTTTTAGAGCGGGCGATGGCGATGGCCTCCCCGGGGGTGCTCCTGTGCGGATGCGGAGCGTCGCGCACCACCCAGTTTTTGTCGGCGATCTCGTCGGCGAGCTTTCCGGCGAGCGCCGGGTCGCCGTCGGTAACCGCGACCGTGCTCCAGCCGAGCTCGGGATCGTCCAGCCATATATGTACCGGGAAGTCCGAAACGCTGAGAACACGCGGGTCTTTTTCCATCTTTCTCATGGCCTTGAATATGGGCCGCATGGGCGCCAGGAAATCGACATTGATGCCGCCTCCCTTGAGGAGCTTCATTTTACGCCAGGCCATCACCGGCTTTACCTCTCCGCGTATGGTCTTCATCAATATCTCGCCGGCGCTGTATCCGACATCGTAGTGGTCGCGGTGGGGATTGGTGCGGTAACCGATGACAAAAGTCGCCGTCTCTATGCGTTTCTTCGTGATGTTGGCATGAAGGTCGAAGGTGACGCCGATCGGCACCGTGGCGCTAACCCGGCTTCGTATGGCGGAGAGGAGGTCCCCCTCGGGATCGCGCATGCCCTGGACGCCCATTGCGCCGTGCAGGGAGAGGTAGATGCCATCGAGCCTGTCCATTTTTTCAAGGCCGCTGACTATTTCCTTTTTCAGGTTTTCATAGAGGGTGCGCTCTAGCGGTCCACCCGACATGGAACGGGCCTTGAGTATCGGGACTATCTCGAATTCTCCCCGGCCGTGCTTCTCGATCGCCGCTATGCATCCTCCCATCTCGAGTTTTTCCTTTTTGCTGAAGGGGATGATTTCGGCACCGCGAAGAAGGCTGGTCGAGCGGAACATGGCCTCCGTGGTCGGCACCTCCGAGAAGGAGTTGCTCTCCTGGAGCAGCTCGACGATCGCGATGGTCCTCGTGGGGCCGCTCGCGGTTTTATCCTCCCCGGGGGCACAGGATGTGAATATAAGGGCTGTCAGGGAAAGTGAAGTCAGCAGTACTATCGCTCGGCGCATGTGAAGCCTCCCGTGGATGAATTATTGAAGAGTATCGGACATATCCACGGCCAGTCTAACAAAAAGTGATTGCATTACACCATCTTTTTTTTATTTATTCAAACAGGTTAATGTGTAATTGAGTCATTACAGGTGCCATCGTCATCCCTCCGCCTTTGTCCGGGCATGGACGACTTTGGCCGGCCGGGATTTTCACCGAAAAGGCAGGAAAACCGATATGGAGATAAAGCTGTGGGGTGTCAGGGGTTCGGTCCCCGCACCGCCCGATAACGCCGAATATCGTGAAAAGCTTCGTCTGGTTCTCGAGAAGGCCCTGGCCGACGGTTTATCCGACGGCGCCTCCGTCCCCGGGTTTATCGATTCACTTCCCGGTCATCTTTCGAATTTTTACGGAGGGAACACCACCTGCGCGACGGTCACTTCCGCCCGTGGAAACCTCTATATCATCGATTGCGGCACGGGAATCCGTCCGCTGGGCGAAGAGCTCATGAGGGGAGCGGCCGGTTCGAGCGGGACCGATATCAGGATATTGCTTACCCATACACACTGGGATCATATACAGGGTCTGCCGTTCTTCAAGCCGATATATATCCCTTCCAACACCCTGCATTTCTACTCTCCGTACGGCGACATGAAGGAGCGGCTGGAATACCAGCAGGACGGCCGCTTTTTCCCGGTCACGCTGGATTCCATGGCGTCGACCAAGCGTTTTTACCAGCTCAGGCCGGACGAGCCGTTCGTTTTCGACGATTCAATGGTCGTGGATTTCTATCCGCTCAAGCACCCGGGCGGCAGTTTCGCGTACCGCTTCAGGGAAAACGGCCATACCTTCATCTTCGCGACCGACGCGGAGTTCACCGGGGATTACCTGGAAAAGACCGAGGAACGGACGGATTTTTTCCACGGTGCGGACCTTCTGGTGCTCGACTCGCAGTATACGCTCGACGAGTCGTTCAAAAAGTTCGACTGGGGGCACACCAGCTATACCATGGCGGTGAACTGCGGCATCAGGTGGAAGATCCGGGACCTGGTGCTCACCCACCACGAGCCCGCCTATTCGGATTTCACGCTCGCGGAGATCCATCGCGAGGCCATCGAGCACCGCAGCGTGATGGATCCCGAGAGGCCCGTCGTTCACCTCGCGACCGAAGGCAGCACCTTCAGGATAGGCTCCGCGTAACGGCCGGCATCACCTCCACGAGTCGATCTTGTCCAGCGGATAGATCGGCCTGGGTATGGACTTGTAGGGCAGCGCGAAGACGTCGATATTCGAAAGCCCGGGCGTAACCACGTCCACCGTCCCCCTGTTGTATAAAAGGAAAAACACCCTGAATGGGAAGAGGTTCTTGACCACCACGATGTCCGCCTTCCACAGGCTGAGGTCCATCTCACCGAAGTAGGCCGGCCTGGACGTCGGATCGGGAAGCTCGGTGAGTATGAGATGGATGCCATCGCGCTTCAGCACCACGGCCTTGCCCAGCCTGCCCTCCTTTTTCCGGACGACCTTCCCGGTGAATTCCACGGGCCGGTTGAACGCCCTGTCCAGTTTGGCTCCGACGGTAACCGTCACCGTGTCGCCGACGGCATGCCGGTAGGCGGTCGATGCCGCCTCCTGGTCCCTCAGCGGAACATACGATACCAGGTCTTTCGCCTCATCCATCAGGGCTTTCAGTATCCACGTGCTCTCCCCCGGTGTCCCGGTGCCCACCGAATCCGAGGCGTCGCAGAAGACGACACAGCCGAATTTACGGCCGACGGTCTTGCCGCGCGCGATAGCGATCGCCTCGGACGGAGTGTGTGTTTCGAGTTGAGCCGCCTCCCTGGCCGCCCAGTTGATATCGGCGAGCTCGTCGGCCAGTTTCGCCGCGAGCTCGGGTTTGTTGTCGGTTATGATGACCGTGCTCCATCCGAGCTCGGGATCATCCTGCCAGATGCTGGAGATGAAGGTCGAGACGCCGAGCACGCCGCCGATTTTCAGCATTCGTTTCATTTCACTGAAGACCTTCTGCATGGGAGGTAAAAAGTCGACATCCATGCCCCCTCCCCTGAGCAGTCGCATCTTTCTGTATTCCATCACCGGTTTTGTCTCACCGCGCGCGGTCCTGAGCAGCAGCTCGCCGGCGGAATATCCCGTCTCGAATTGATCGCGGTTGGGATTGGTGCGATAGCCGATTATAAACGTGGCAAGCTCCACCTGCCGCCTGGTTACGTTGGCGTGGAGATCGAAGGTTACGGCGATGGGGACCGTCGGCCCCACCTCGTCGCGAACCGCGGCGAGGAGATCGCCCTCGGGGTCGCGGAGACCGTCGACACCGGTCGCGCCGTGGAGCGCGAGGTACACGCCGTCCAGCCTGCCGCTTTTTCTCAGGCCCGAGATGATGTCGTCTTTGAAGCGCTCGTAGAGGTCCCGCTCCAGCGGGCCGCCGGAGCTCGATCGGGCCTTGAGTATCGGCAGTATCTCCACCGAGCCCCTGCCGTGCTTTTCGATCGCCTTTATGAAACCTCCGATCTCGAGCTTTTCCTTTTTCGCGAAGGGAATTATTTCATCGCCCCGCTGCAGGGATTCCGCGCGGAAATTGTCCTCGCCGGTGAGGACGGTGGAGAAATCGTTCGTTTCCTGGATCAGCTCCGCCACGGCTATACGCTTGGGTTTGAACGGAACCGAGCTTTCGAAGGGGTTGCCGCAGCCCGCAACAATCATGAAAACGACGGCCGCCGTCGGTGCGAGAGCCGCAAGGGATCTATTCATGGCACAGCCTCCGGGGGTGGATGGTAATTTTTATATAAGTAGTGGGAAGGGTATTGTGATATTGCAACAATTAAATTATTACGAAACACTCCGCTTCCGGCGCGGCCTTTCGGCGTGCCGGAAGAAAAAGGCGAAGGTCCGGGCGAGGCTGAAGATCGCCCGGAGCATCGAAGGGCCGAGCGACGTGTCGCCGTGGGTGATGAGGGGGGTAAGGGTTATTCTGGCGGGCACGTTCAAGCGACACAGCTCCCTGTAAATCATGACGGATTCGGAGGGCGGAATCACGTTGTCGTCGGCGCCATGGATAAGGGCGACCGGTGCGCGAAGCCCGGAGAGCCTGTTGACGACCGAGAGCCCGGCTATGAGTTCGTGCATTTCCCCGCTTCCGCTCAGTATGCGTTTCCAG
>CAZVEG010000148.1:0-3993 GCA_964625625.1 uncultured Leptospirales bacterium
ATATTATACCGCTTGTGTTTTTGTAAACAAAAAAAATTTTCCCCGGTGGAATTTTTTCACGGCTTCCCCCCGGTTTCAGGGGCATCCGGCGATGGACATTTCGTCGGCTTTCGGCCGGGCCTTCCGCCCGGTCTCCGACAGACGGATCAGTCCGCCGGCGCTCCTGGGTGAAATGGATGCCGCATTACGCGGATTCGATGGCTGAGGGTCGCGATGGCGTCGAAAGTATGGCTCGTTGCGCGGGTAAAGTCAATTTTTTTAAAAGAGGGAGATCAAATGATAACGCCCCGGGAGGGATTACTCGGGGCGTTATCGGATGGATCGGAGCCGGTGAGACGCGATCAGTGACCGTGGCCGTGAGGCGCGGCGCCTTCGGCCGGGGCCTCGCAGGCTTCGGCGCAGGTGTTGACTTTGAGAAGCGTGTATACCCAGCAGTTGCCGGTGTAGACCGAAAAGAGCAGTCCGGCGCCGATTGCGAAAAGAATCAATCCGCCGAAGAAGCCCGGCTCGAGGATGATGATGTTCAGCAGAAAGGAGATACCGACGAGAAACCTGATATACCTGTCGGCCGGTCCAACGTTCTGTACCATAGCGAGCGCTCCTTGGTTATAATTTTAATATACGCGGCATGGCAAAATAACGATTTAAACGCATACCCAGAATGGAGAAATCCGGCGCTTTTTGGCAAGAACATTTTCATCTCCATTTATCGAGCCGCGAGAGTCCCGCCCGCCGCGCCCATTCCACCGCCTCGTCGAATTCGGCGATGGTGGCGCGCCGGCGCAGGTCCGCGCATTCCCGCGCACGGTACTCGGGGCGGTACTGGTCCATGAGATTCAGATAGGTTTTTCCAGAGAGCGAGGCGAGAAAGGCGATGACGCGGTCGGTGGCGGCAAGCCTGTTCGGCAGCACCAGGTGGCGCACCAGGAGCCCGCGGCGCGCGATCCCGCGTCCGTCCATCTCGAGATCGCCGACCTGCCGGTGCATTTCGCGAAACGCCTCCATGGCCCGAAGCGGATAGTCGTCCGCGCCGCTCAGGCGCCCGGCGACATCGGCGTCCATGTATTTGAAGTCGGGCATGTAGATGTCGAACACTCCCTCGATCATGCGCAGCGTCTCCACCGAATCGTAGCCGCCGGAGTTGTAGACCAGCGGAATGCGAAGTCCCTGCGGCACCGCGACGAGGAGCGCCCGAACCACCGCGTAGATCATGTGCGTCGGCGTGACGATGTTGATGTTGTGGCAGCCCCGGGACTGCAGGGCGAGCATCATGCGGGCGAATTCCTCGTACGGCACCTCCTCACCCCGGCCCAGGTGCGAGATGTCGTAGTTCTGGCAGAAGATGCAGAAGAGGTTGCAGTGCGTCATGAAGATGGTTCCCGAGCCGTGCCGGCCGACCAGGCACGACTCCTCGCCGAAATGCGGGGTGAAGGAGGATACGACCGGCAGCATACCGCTTCTGCATTTTCCGGTTTTCCCGGCCGCGCGTTCGGCCATGCAGCGGTGCGGGCAGAGGTCGCAGTGGTTCATGCGTTCGTGCAGGACGGTTTCGATTTCCGCGAGGCGGCCGGATTCGTGGAGGTGGATATACGAGGAGTCCATTCCTTCCGCCGTCGTTATGGGTTCCGCCGTGCCGCCATATCGTCTTTTCTTCGGCTGAGGATTTCCTCGCGCACGGCGGAGAGGGTTTCGTCGCGGTAGGGAGTCGCCTTCGGATCGCCCTGAAGCGCGGCGAGCTCGTCTTCACCGAGGGGTTCGATACCCGTGCCCTTCGCCGCCAGCGTTCCCTCCCGCTTGCGTCCCATAGACGGCGCGCGTCCCACGATGAAACCGGCCTCCAGAAGCGCCGCTCGCACCCGCGGCGCGCTGGAATACGTGGTGAGCGTGCATCCCTCATCCGCCACGCGGTACAGCTCCCGGAAGAAATCGACCGTCCAGAGCTCCGGATTTTTCGCCGGCGAGTACGGATCGTGGAAGATGGCGTGGAAGCGCGTCGCCTCGAGCCCCCGCACGCTTTTCCGCGCGTCCCCGACGAGCATCCTCATGGTGTAAGTCTCTCCGCCCACCTCCTCGTCCATGCAAAGCCGTTTGATCGTTTCGTAGAGACCCCCGGTTTCGCCCGGGAATGCGATTCGTTTCAGCAGATCGACGGGGGGAGGCTCTTTTTCGAGCGTTACGATCTCGAGATGTCGGTTGCGGTCGTCCCGCACGAATTCGGAAAGGAGCGCGAGCACGTTATAGCCGATCCCGAAGCCGACATCGAGGACGCGAAGCAGGCGATAGTCGCGCGCGAGGACCCCGGACGGACGCACGTGCTTGACGAGCGCTTCGGTATAGGCGCCGGAGAGGGTGTGCATGGCCTGTCCGTACTCGTCGGAATGGAGTGACAGGCTGCCGTCGTCGGTGGTGACGGGATGGAGGGTGCTCATGGAGACAGAATATTTCTTTATCGATAAAACAAACAATAAATTTTTGGCGGCGGACATGATCGGGTATCCCGTGCCGGTCCTGGCCTGTGGGTGCCTCTCCGCGCACCGCGGCCCCGGGAGGATAATCACCGCTTTCGTGCTGCTCGTACAGGCTTCCATGCCGGCGACGGGTCTCGCTCCCGATTTCGGGACGGCATTCATCGGTCGGACACCCTGTTCGCTTCCGGCGGGTCCTTGAATCTCATCGGTGTGGTGAATTCTCCGCCGAAAATCTGTTCGTATAAATTGAACGCTTCCACCGACTTCCCGTTGATTTCGGATAAGGGTTTTTTCCCATCGGTTTTTTCCCGGTTTTAGATCCGATACCAAAAAAATGAGGCGGCGGTAGTGAAATCGACTCTCGCGTTGAAATATAGCGAAATCCGGCGCGACCGCCATGATATCACGCGAATTATTTAATTGACATATATAAATTAATATATTTTTTAGATTATTGTATGTTAAATATTCAAGGAATAACGTCATCTGTGCCAATGTACAGCGGATGCTGAGTCAAGCAGCTCCCGTATCAATCCGTCGCCGGTATCTTTTTGCCGATTTCGCGCCGCGTCAGGCAATCTGGTTCGGCAGGTCGGGGTCAGATAAAAAAACCGATGTCATACATGATGACAGACGGAATATTTCTCCCGTGGTTTATGGAGCCAGGCCGTGTGTATTTCCCGACACGGCGAATACATCGGGGGAGACCGACTGATGAAGAAATCAAGCGTGCCGTTTATCCGTTTCTGTCTTTTGGTGGGGATGTTCGCGCTTTCCACGCCCGTATTTTCACAGATAATCACCATGCCCCTGCCGGTTCCATGGCCAGTGTTCAGGAACGGCCAGGCGGATCTCCGGATAGCCGCCGCATATCACAGCCTTGAACAGGAAATGCCGCAACCTCCGCAATATGACACACGGCTGCGGGGCGGGGGTCTCGAACTTTCCGGGCGATACGCGTTCAACGATCTGGTCGGGATTGATTTCGGCTGCATGGCCGCGGGACAGAAAGGGGAGCAGGGCCCCGATAACGAATTCACAAAAGCCGTCGTCTCGATACCCGCTGATCTCGAATTTCAGGTATTCTCGAACGAGGTTTTCAATCTTATACTCTTCGGCGGGTTTAACGCAACCCCTTACTACTCAAGGATGGATCGACTCGGCTACACCTATGAAAGCTATATCATTCTCTATGGGCCCCAGGCGGGAGCCCAGGCCTCGCTGAGACTGGGCGATGTTATGCTGGCGCCATATTTCACGTTTCATCGGCTCTCGGGAAAACGACGCTATGAGAATGAAACATCTTCGGGGAACGATTCGGGCTCGGAAAGGGTTCTGGCGAGAAGTTTTTATTATTTCGGGCTCAATGTGATCTATGTGCCCGCCGGCGTCACCTTCGGCGCATCATACCAGCATGTTCCCGAAGAGGACAAGCGGCTCGAATACCATGGCATAATCCTGTCGCTGGGATATACCCTGCGGTTCGACCCCGGGGAGGACGTAAACCGGACTCAATAATTCCATA
>CAZVEG010000148.1:4093-7380 GCA_964625625.1 uncultured Leptospirales bacterium
AGGCGCCGGCGCGCGTCGTTACCTCAACCGATGAAGAGCTTCTCGCGCAGGGCTATATAAAAGCCGGTTCGATTAAAGTAAGGAAGCTCATCGCCGAATGCTACGGGGACAATAGATCGGCGTGCATCGAGGAAGCGCGTCGGAGCGCGAGGCCCGGCAACACCTCCGCGGAACTGCGGAAAAGGGCGGCGGAAAAGGGCGGGGATGTGATCGTATTGACATTAATGGACAAAATCGGCCCGGAAAGTATAACCAAAAACGGAAGATGTCTCGACTGGAGGCAGGAATACAGAAGCGGCCCCCTTTATGAGAAAGGGCGGGTTGTTGGAACAAGGTACTGGACGGAAAACCGCTGTGTTTCGCATGAAACAATATACGGAGACGGCCTGTTCGAGAAAAGCGAGGGCGCCGTATGGAGCGGCGAGGAAAACTCCGGGGAGCATCCGCTCGCCATGGCGGTGAGAAAAAATGACCTGGCCCGTACCGCGGCCCTGCTCAAATCGACCACATCCATCGATTCGGCCCGGGATATCGACAAGCTGCCGGTCCTCGTACGGGCTGTTCGGAACCGTAACCAGGAGATGATCAAGCTTCTGCTCGACAGCGGCGCCTCGCCGAATGTTGATAGCGAATACGGGACGCCATTGTATTGTTATGTTAATTATGCGAATGACCAAAATAACAACAGGGTGGTCATGTATAATCCACAGCTTCTACGGCTCTTTATAAAATACGGTGCCGATGTAAATAAATATGTGCCAATAAAACTTGCAGCACAATACGGCCATCTGGAATACCTCCGTATCCTCCTGTCGGCCGGCGCTTCGAGAAGCATTAATGAGAAGGATTATGATAAAGATACCCCGCTGGTCCAGGCGTTGAAATGGTATCATGGAGATAAGACCAGGCTTCCGGAGATTGTGCGGCTGCTGCTCGACAACGGCGCCGCCGTGGATATACCTAATAAAGACAAACAAACTCCGCTTTTACTGGCTTCCGTTCCGGAGCGCCTTGAGATTGCCAGGATGCTTATCAGCCACGGCGCGGCATCGACGATAAACATACCCGGTACATACCGGAAAATCACGCCGCTTATCGCGGCCGCTTCCAGTGACTGCAAAGGAGACGGAACGCTGCTGAAGGCCCGGGCCGAACTGATACTGCTCCTCATCGACAACGGCGCCGACGTAAAGGCCGCGACCGCAGATAATGAGACGGCCCTTCATTGCGCCGTGCTGCAGGGCGATACGGGTTCCGCGGAGATTCTCCTCACCCGCGGAGCCGCCGCCTGGCTGTCCGTTAAATCCGATTACAGCAGTGAAGTCAGCTACAGGCTGCGGCCCCACGGCAGCATGACGCCGCTTATGACGGCATGCTACATGAGGCCGAACGCGGCCATGGCGCGCCTGCTGATCAGGCACGGGGCCAGGCCGGATGAAATAGATACGGCCGTAATAGAACAGTTTAAAACCGAAAGTCAGAAACAGAAGAAACCCGCCGCCGCACAGAAGGATTTCGACAGCGTGACGGCATATATTTCATCGCTTAAAAAATAGTGTGCTTTTCGGTTTTCCCCCCGGGGGGGGGGGAACGCCTCCCTCTCCGGGATTATTGCCGGGTACGATTCGGGATTGCCCGCGTTTTCCGGCTGTGCGTGCGCCATCTGTGCCCCCGCGGATATTCCGGCGCATCCGCGAAATGTGCGTCGGCGCGACGCGCTTCATAATCGTGAATTTGCGATCGGGTTATGGGAATGGCCAGGCGTTCGCTCGCGCGACGAATATCCGTCGTATCATGGAATCCGCGCGCGGTACGAGTGTGCGATCCTGTATACGCCGCGGGCGCTGTCGTTTCCCGGTACAGGAGTATCCGTGTTCGGAGACGCGCCCGCGGATTAATGTGAATAAAAACGCGCGTGTCATACATGATGACAGACAGAATATTTTTTCCGTGGTTTATGGAATGAGGCCGTGTGTATTTCCCGACACGGCGAATACGATTTATCCGGGGAGGAATGATGAAACGATCAGTAATCGGTATGTTGTGTGTAAGCGTTGCGTTGGCCGGCGTGATGTTCTGCGCGCCCGTATACGGCTTTGACCTCGGGCTGCACCTCGGGTATCACGGCGGTGTCGGTACGGCGGAGCCGTGGAGCGACAATGATACCTACGCGGAGGCCGATCAGGAGATTGAAGGGATCAGCGTCGGCTTGCTGATCGACAGCCCGATAGCAGACGGGATTCTCTCCAACCGTTTGATGCTGCTGTACCAGGGCGGTACCATGTGGTTTGCCGAGACCGTCGACCAGCCCGATATAGAGTACGATATCAGCCGTTACGCCGTTTACGACACGCTGGCGTTCTCACTGGCCTCCGACACGTCGTATCGATTCTGGCTGGGGCCCCAGCTCGGCGTCTTTCTCGTGTCCGCCACCGACGACATCATCGAGGCCGACTGGAGCGGTTTCGGGCTGGGCATCGGCGGGATGATGGGCATGGATTTTATCGTGAATGAAAGCTTCGTGATCGGAATCGAGGCCGGGCTTCGCGTCTACGGCCTTACGATGGAAGCGGACAATCAGCTTAACAACGGCGCGGACGTTTACGGTGTGGAAGGCGTTCTCGGCGTAGCGGCGCTGCTGCGTATCTAGCGGATGGGAGCCGCCGTCCGAGTGGGGCCTGCCGGCCCTGATGACGGAAAAGGCCGCCGCCATCATATACGATGGACGAGTGCCGTCGTATATGATGGGTGTCGCTCAAGTATGACCGTAAGCTCGTAAAAAGTATCTGGACACCGGCGCCACGAGCTTCGCGAAAAATCTTGCACGGAGGATCAACGGGCTGCCGGTGGAGTGAGCGGGCGGAGGTCCTCTCGACCTCATCCCGGCCCTGCCACCCCTTTTCCGCGGGAAAGGGGCTTATGCAAGATACCCGTGGTATATACACATTTCATTTGATTCAGAAACTTACCAAATAAAAGAAATTTGACGTGATATCCTCCTCTCCCGCGGGAGAGGAGGCCGGGGGAGTGAGGTCCAACGAGCCTGACGTCACCCTGGCTTCGAAGCCTGAAGGAAGCGCCGAACCTCCGGCAAAGCCCGTACTGGCGCCGGGAAGAATACGTGATTCCCGGCACGCGTCTATTTTCAAATACCTCGAGACAACAGCCAGGATTAATATCTTGACTGGTTGCCATAACGCGGTTCTTATTTATGTATAAATAACTCCACATTGAGCATCCCAGTGCATCAGCATAGTTGAATCTGCCGGACATATATACAGGAGGCC
>CAZVEG010000149.1:0-7332 GCA_964625625.1 uncultured Leptospirales bacterium
GCCGGCCCCGGCCAGGAGAGAAAGCGCATAACATATTGACGGAAGATTCGCCACGGGAACCAGGGGCTTGGGGAAGAGATCGGTGACGGGCCGCAGGCGTTCACCGAATCCGGCCGCGAGTATGAATCCCTTCACGCGGCGCCCCCGGTGCATTCGCCCACGAGCGCGTACGCGCGGGAGAGCTCGCCGTGGCGCGCCGCGTACGCGCCGAGATATGAGAGCGTCGATTCGATATTCGGCTCGTACCGGCGGCGGCCGAGCACGCGCGACTGGTAGGCGAAGGTGCCGACGGCCTTTACGTTACGCTGGAAGGCGGAAAGGTCGAACAGGCGGTCGAAGTCCCCGCGGGACATCGCATGGACGGCGCGCTCCCGCGCGAGGAGAAAGTATCGCTCCGCGAGCCTCGCGTAAAGGGCCTCGTCGAGGCGAAGATACGAGTCCCTGAGAAGCGAGGCGAGGTCGTACTGCGGAAGGCCCATGCGCGCGTCCTGGAAATCGATCACGAACGGTTTGCCGCCGGAGAGCATTATGTTCCTGGAGTGGAAATCGCGATGGTTGAGCACGAAGAATTCCGGGCGCTGGAGGGCTTCGGATATTTTGACGAATTCACCGCGCAGATCGCGGAAAAACGATTCCGGCGCGCGGAAGGAAAAGTAATTTTTAACCGCGTGCTCGGTGAAGAAATCGAATTCGAACATGAGCTTCTCCATGTCGAACGAACGGCCGAACGGGACGGGAGAAGAATCCGGGGGAATTGATTGTATCTTGGCCAGTATTTCGAGTATTTCGGCGTAGAGCTTTTCCGCGTCGTCGGGGGAAAGCCCGGGAAAGCGATCCTCCAGGAGCGTATCGCCCAGATCGTCCAGTAAGAGGAGGCCGAGCTCGGGATCCGTCGCGACAATGCCCGGAACCGGAACGCCGTGTCGTTCCAGCAGGGAATGCACCAGCATGAACTGGTGGCCCGCCGCCGGCGCTTCGGCGAGCGTCGCGTCAAGGCATACGATGTAGCGCCCGGCGGGGGTATGCACCCGGAAGTAGCGGCGCATGGACGCGTCTCCCGCGAGCGCCTCCGGCGCGCCGCAGTCCCCCGAGTGGCGACGCACGAAGTCCATTATAGACTCTTCGATCGATCGGTTCACTGCCATCCCGGTCGCTCCGGCTCCGCTAGCGGGAGCCCCTGGCCGACCCGCGGACCGCGTTCGCTTCACGGAGTGCCGTATCCCGCCCATACGCCACTCCGGGAAGAGAACGAGGGCCCGCCCCGAAACGGGGCGGGCCCGGACGGAGGGGGATGAGGCTATTCAATGTGACGCCGCAGAAAGGCGGGGATCTCCAGGTCTTCCGTGGAGAGGTCCCTGCTGTAGTCCTTGAGCCTGCGACGTTCGTAATCGAGGGAGAACGTCTGCATGCTCGCCGGCACCTTCTTTTCGATCTTGTTCTTGCCCTCTATGAGGGTGAGCGAGGCGCCCGTCTTCGCGCCCAGTTCCGCGTCGCTCCTCTTGCTGAGCATATTTCTCTTCCTGTCGAAGCCGGTGGCGATGACCGTCACCCTCACCTTCTCGTTGAGAACGGGATCGATCGTCGTGCCGAAGATGATGTTGGCCTCCGGGTCGACCTGGCGGGTTATGAGGTCGGTCACTTCGTTCACCTCGTGCAGCGACAGGTCGTTGCCGCCGGCGATATTGATAAGTACCGCGCGCGCTCCCTCGATGCTCGACTCCTCGAGAAGCGGGCTGTTGATGGCCATCTGCGTGGCCTCGAGCGCCTTGTTCTCACCGCTTCCCAGGCCCACTCCCATGAGCGCGTCGCCGGTCTCCTTCATGACCGTCCTGACATCGGCGAAGTCCACGTTGACCAGGCCCGTTATCATTATGAGATCGGATATGCCCTGCACTCCCTGGCGGAGTATGTCGTCGGCCAGCTTGAACGCGTCGTCGATGGGCGTTCGCCGATCGATGATCTTCAGCAGGAGGTCGTTCGGGATGGTGATGAGCGTGTCCACTTTTTCCTTGAGATTGCGTATGCCTTCCTCGGCGCGTTCCGAACGCTTCTTGCCCTCGACACGGAACGGCTTCGTGACGACCCCGAGCACCAGCGCGTTCTGCTCCTTGGCCACCTCGGCCACGATCGGCGCCGCGCCCGTTCCGGTCCCGCCGCCCATCCCGGCCGTGATGAAGACCATGTCCGCGCCCTTGAGCGATTTCTGGATCTTGTCGCGGTCTTCGTTCGCGGCCTCGCGACCGATGTCCGGATCGGCGCCGGCCCCCAGCCCGCGCGTGAGCTTGTTCCCGATCTGGATCTTCACCGGCGCCAGCGACTCCCGGAGCTGCTGGGCGTCGGTGTTGCAGACGATGAACTCGACGCCTTCCATGCCCGTGGCGATCATGCGGTTGACCGCGTTGCAGCCGGCGCCCCCAACGCCGACTACCTTGATGATGGTGTTCAACGGTTTTTCCTCTTCCAATCTGAACATCATTCCCCCCCTGTCCTTGTGTTATGTCTCATTACCGTTTAAAAAGAGCTAAAAGTAATTATCTATGAACTTCCTGAATTTCTGTCCGAACGAACCCATCCCCCCCGGGCGGTCCGATTTCGACTTCGTGCGAAAGCGGCTCATCTTGATGCCGTATTTAAGGAGCCCCACGCCGTTGGCGTACTGGGGCGTCGCCACCACGTCCTTCAGTCCCGCTATATCGCGCGGGATTCCCACCCTGACGGGCATATTGAAGACGCGCTCGGCCGCTTCCACGCAGCCCTCTATCATAGCGCCGCCGCCGGTGAGTACGATCCCCGCGGCCAGAATTTCCTTCTTCCCGCTGCGGGCGAGCTCGCGGTCGACCATCTCCATTATCTCGAGCATGCGCGGCTCGATGATCTGCGCGAGCTCCTGCCGGAAGATCCTCCTGGGCGCGCGCCCGCCGACCGAGGGCACCTCGATGGTCTCCGACGCGTCGACGATGTCGACGACCGAGGCGCCGTGTTTTTTCTTTATGACCTCCGCCGATTCAATCGGCGTTCTGAGCCCTATCGAAATGTCGTTCGTCACATGGATGCCGCCGATGGAAAGCACCGACGAATAGGCCACGCCTCCCTCTATGAACACCACGATGTCCGTTGTGCCCCCGCCTATGTCGATGAGCGCCACGCCCAGTTCTTTCTCGTCCCTGGAGAGCGTCGCCTCGGCCGAGGCGAGCGGCGCGAAGATGACATCGGAACACTGGTAGCCCGCGCGGTTCGCGGATTTCAACAGGTTCTGTATGGTCGTCGTCGAACCGGTGATGATGTGGACCTCGGCCTCAAGGCGCACGCCGCTCATGCCGATGGGATCCTTTATTCCGGTCTGGTCGTCGACCGCGAACTCCTTGGAGAGCACGTGGATGATCTCCCGGTCGACCGGGATCACCACGGCCTGCGCTGCCTCGATGACCCGCTTTATCTCGACCGGGGTGATGGTCCGCTGCCGGTTGGACACCGCGACCACGCCCTTCGAGTTCTCGCCCTTTATGTGCTGCCCGGTGACGCCGACGTACGCGGCGCCGACCTCGGTGCCGGCCATGAGCTCCGCGTCCTCTATCGCCTTGACGATCGACGAGACGGTGTTGTCGATATTGATGATGACGCCGTTCTTCAGCCCGCGTGAGGGCGCGATCCCGACGCCGGTGACCTCTATCTGGTTGTTCTCGTTCACGAACCCGATCACCGCGCAGGTTTTCGTTGTGCCGATATCAAGACCGACGATAGTATCTTCCATCACTGGGCTCCTTGCATTTTACTTCAGTACCGCCGCGCCGGGACGGACCTCCGAGCGCGCCGGGTAATACCGGGCGGCATCCAGATATCCGACCAGCGCGTTGAGGGCCTGAAAGCTCCCGCGGTCGATCTCGAGCGTAAAGACGGTGCGCCTGCCCTTCAACTGCACCCGTGCGCGCGGATATTCGACAATGTCGATCTCCTCGATTTCCCGCGAAACGGGCATTCCGTGTCTCTCGATCTCCGAGAGCGTCCCGATGGTTTTCCGCAGCCGGGCCGAGGGCCTTCCCCCGGCCATATCACCGGCCGGGGCGACGATTACCGGCCGCTCCACCGCGTGTATGCTTCCCGTGGAGAGCACTCTCATGCCTGCGTCGAGCTCGACCGGCACAAGGGTCCCGTCCGTGTCGAGCACCACCACGTGCGCGGGGACGTTCTCCTCTATTACCACGGCCAGCATGCCGTCCTCATCGCCTATCGTGTATCGTTTTACCATGGGCATCTGGTCCAGTCCGTCCCTGAGCGTTCCGAGATCGATGACGAGGGAGTCTCCTTCCACGCGGTACGAGACCCGCTTCAGCAGCTCGTACCTGCCGAGATATCGCAGCCCCTTGAACTCGATCCCCCGCACCCTGCGGATGTCGCGTGCCGCGTCGGCGCGTCCGACGGGCGCGGCGGCGATCACGATCGCGCACGCCGCCACCGCGAATGTGTTTCTTACCCGGATGCGCATCCTATCCACCCGCGCTCCTTTCTTTCAATAACTGCACGACCGCCGGACCGGCCTTGTAGATATCACCCGCGCCGAGCGTCAGGACGATGTCACCTTCGCGGAGCTCGGCGGCGACGGAACCGGCGATTTCCTCGAAGCGCGGAAGAATCCGCGCGTCGCGCCCGGTGTGCTTCGCTATCGCCTGGCGGATAAGCTCGGAGGAGACACCCTCTATCGGCTCCTCGCCGGCCGGGTACACCTCGGTCAGGAAGAGCACGTCCGCGCCCGAAAAACACTGCCCGAACTCCTCCCATAGAAGCCTGGTCCGCGAATAACGGTGCGGCTGGAACACCACCACCAGCCTGCGGCCGAGGCTCGAGAGCGCGTCCAGCGTCGCGCGGATCTCGGTGGGATGATGCCCGTAATCGTCCATCACCAGCACGCCGCCGGCCTCACCGACGCGCTCCATCCTCCTGCCCACTCCGCGGAAAGACGAAAGCCCCTCGCGGATGGTCTTGAAATCGAGACCCAGGTCCATCGCCACGGCGACGGCCGAAAGCGAGTTGAGCGCGTTATGGCGTCCGAGGATGCCGAGCGAAACATCTCCCAGCGATTTATCCCTGTAAAGGCATTCATACTTCGTCATACCGTTCTCGACCCTGACATTCGCGGCGCGGAAATCGGCGCTCTCGGAAAACCCGTAGGTCACATAGGGCCGCTCCACGCGCGGAAGGAGCTCGGCGACCGTGAGATCATCGATACAGAGAACGGAATAGCCGTAGAAGGGCACGGCATTGATGTACTGGAGAAATGCGTCTTTGAGCCCCTCGAAATAGCGATAATGGTCGAGGTGGTCGGCGTCGATATTGGTCACCACGGCGATCGAGGGAAGCAGCTTGAGAAAGGACCCGTCGGACTCGTCGGCCTCGAAGACGATGTAATCGCCCTGACCGATCTTGGCGTTGGAGCCGAAGTTGAGCACCTTGCCGCCCACCACCGCGGTCGGGTTGACGCCGCCGTAATACAGCAGGCACGCCAGGAGCGAGGAGGTCGTCGTCTTGCCGTGCGTCCCCGCGACGCCGATGCCGTGCTTCAGGCGCACGAGCTCGGCGAGCATTTCCGCGCGATGGATGATGGGTATGCGCCGCTTGCGCGCCTCGATGATCTCCGGGTTGGAGGGGTTTATGGCGCTCGAGCTCACGACCACGTTGTAATCCTCTATGTTCGAGGGATAATGGCCTATGAATATCCGGGCACCCAGCACCGCGAGCCTTCTGGTCTGCTCCGACTCGCGGAGGTCCGAGCCCGAGACCTCGTACCCGAGGTTGATGAGGATCTCGGCGATACCGCTCATGCCGATTCCGCCGATCCCGATGAAGTGCATTCTTTTCGATTTTCTGAACACGTACCGCCCCGCTTATTTGTCCGAAAGATTCGCCAGTACCGATTTCACCACGACGGCCGCCGCGTCCGGTTTCGCGACCTCGCGCGCGCGCGCCGACATCCTCGCAAGCCGCGTGGGATTCGCCAGCAGTTCCGAGAGCACCGGCTGCACCTTTTCAGGCACCGCATCGGCGTTCGCTATCTTGACCGAGGCGCCCGCCTTCACGAACTCGTCGGCGTTTTTGTCCTGATGGTCCATCGCCGCGTAGGGAAACGGTATGAGGATAGACGGTATTCCCATGGCGGCGAGCTCCACCATCACGCCCGATCCCGAACGGCTTATGGCGATATCGCTCGCCATGTACGCGGCGCCGACCTCGTCGATGAAGGGCGAAAGATAGAGCGAGCCCGCATCGCCCGTGCGCTGTACGGCCTGCTTGTACTTCTCGTACGAAAGGTCCCCCGTGCTCCAGATGATGCCGACGTCCTTGAACTCGCCCGGGAAGCCGGCCTTAAGGCCCAGCACCAGCTCGTTGATCGTCAGCGCACCCTGGCTTCCGCCGATGGCGAGGATCACCTTTTTGCAGTGCCTGAGATTGAAGGCCCTGCGCGCGCTTTCGCGATCGGGCGCGCCGAGCACCTTCTTCCTGATCGGGTTCCCCGCCAGCACGAGCCTGTCGTGCAGATCCTTCTTCATATAGTCCCGGGTCGACTCGAAGGTCGTGAAGATCGCCCCGGCATGTTTCGCGAAAAACGAGGTCACCTTCCCGGGGACCGTATTCTGTTCGCACAGATACAGCCTTATGCCGGCGATTCTGGCCGCGATGAGCGCCGGCGCCGAAACGTACCCGCCCATGCCGATGACCGCGGCGATCCCCCTGGTCCTGATGACAAACCAGGCCTTCATGACCGCAGCGATGAAGCCGAGCATGAAAAACGGCAGCTTGACGATGTTACGGCTGAACGACGGGGCCCGGTAATAGAGCAGGTCGTCCGCCGCGACATCCTTCAGCGAAGAGAAACGCGCGTCCTTTTTACCGGTGAGGAAGAAGACATCGACCCCCGCGGCCCTGAATTCCTCGTACAGCGCGACGCCCGGGCTTATATGCCCGCCCGTCCCGCCGCCGACGATGAGTATCGTTTTTGAGTTCATCTCCAGACCTCTTCAGAGAGCTTCAGTTCTTCCTGCACGACCTCTCTGTATCGTGAAATATTCAATAGTATTCCCATCGCGACCAGTGTGGAGAGCAGCGATGAACCGCCGTAGCTGATGAACGGCAGGGGGATACCCGTCGTCGGCAGGCTCCCGGTGACCACCCCGATATTCAGGAAGGCCTGGATAACCACCAGCAGGGTGAGCCCCATCGCGAGCAGGCGCCCGAATTCGTCGGGGGCGCCCTGCGCTATCCGCATGCCCTTGAGAAACAGCGCGCAGAAGAGCGCCACCACCAGGATGGTCCCGAGAAGTCCCGTCTCCTCCGCTATGA
>CAZVEG010000150.1:0-7210 GCA_964625625.1 uncultured Leptospirales bacterium
GGGTAGCTATGTTCGGAAGGGATAACCGCTGAAAGCATCTAAGCGGGAAGCCTACTCTAAGATTAGATTTCCCCTGGCCTTCGGGCCACTGAAGACCCCTCGGAGACTACGAGGTTGATAGGCTGGAGGTGTAAGCGCAGCGATGCGTTCAGCCGACCAGTACTAATCGGTCGTGAGGCTTGACCATATTATAAAAAACCCGAGGCGTATACGCCTCGGGTTTTTTCATTTACAGGGCATTGATAAATCGTGGCCTTTGATTTAAATCATGTGACCTGACCGTCATCTCTTCGCACAGGTCGGGAAACGGCACGCGCGGAAGGGAATGGCATTACGGAATTGGATGCCGTGGTGTGGGTGTCCCGGATTAAAAAATAAAATGATGACCTGGCAAGAGGGATGTCGTATGATGAAAAACGATGTCGTTGTGCCGATGGCTCCATGCTGACGGTACCGCTCTCATCGCCATGCTTGTTTCACAAAATAGTGAGTCCCGGCGCCGCAAACTTCGACACGGCATCGAAACAGGTGATGCCGGAGCAGCATAAATTTATTCAAAACAGGCAACACCTTATAGTGTCGATGAGGGGTATATGAATATGAATATGAAGATGATCTTTCCAGTGTCTCTGTTACTTTTCGAGTTAATTCTTCCATCCGGCGCCGGTGCGTTTCAAACTAACGACTGTGCATCGTCCGGTGTTGTCGAGGGGGCCAATGCCTTTGTGGTCGACGGCATGTACGGCGATGCGGACAGGTCTCCGGTGTGGCGTTACAATGTTTCTCTTCTCGCTCTTGCCGACAGTAAAGAAAAAGAAAAGGAAACCGCGGTGTCCGATCCACCCCGCAGGACGCGGTACTGGCATAAGATCCTGGGCTATGGCACCATCATCTCGGCTGTGGCGACGGTTGCCACCGGTTTTGCCGGCCCGGAGGGACCGCACTGCGGTCTGGCTGCCCTTGCAACGGGACTCGCCGCCGCGACCTGTGTGAACGGCTTCTGGACGTACGGCAATATTTTCACCGCCGGTGACGTCCGGCTGGGCATTCACGCGATGTCGGGAGTGCTTTCGACCATCGGCTTCGGAGCGGCGACGGCACTGGCCGACGATACGCCGCATGGCGGGATCGGCGCCGCTTCCGGGGCACTGTTTATGGTGACGGTGGGCGTGGTTTATTTCTGATTGTTATCGGCATCGGGGCGATTCAGGCCGCCCACGGCAAGCCGGCCTCGCTCTTCCATTGATCAGAAACGGCCCGGATTGAAGCATCAGCGGTCGGGCGCTCCTTTTCTGTGAATTCAGATGGATAATTTTCGCATGAAGTGCGTCGCCGCCTCGAGGGCCCTGGCCCGATGGCTGATCCGGTTCTTTTCATCCAGGCTGAGCTCGGCCATGGTTCGGCCTGTGCCTTCGACAAGAAAAACGGGATCGTATCCGAAGCCCATGCTTCCGCGCATCTCCCGTATGATGCTCCCCTCGCATACTCCCTCGGTCGTATGGACCACGGTTCCGGGGCGGGCTATGGCGATGGCGCATACGAAGCGGGCCGAACGGCTTCCCTCCGGGATGGCCGTCATCTTCTCGAGCAGGAGCAGGCAGCGTTCGCGGTCCGAAAGGCCGCTCCCGCCGAAGCGGGCCGAATAAATGCCGGGCGCCCCGTCGAGGGCGTCGACCACGAGTCCCGAGTCGTCAGCGAGCGCCATCATGCCGGTCGCCGAAGCAACGGCCAGTGCCTTTATGGCGGCGTTTTCAGCGAAGGTCCCGCCATCCTCGACAATGTCGGGGAGCTCCCCGACGTCCGCGAAGGAAAGTATCTCGATCATCGGCACGCGGCCAAGCTTGACCCGTATTTCCCGGACCTTGTTCGCATTTTTTGTTGCAATTAGCAGTTTCATGGCCACATAATAACGTCGCAATGTGAGCTCGCAATACCGTTTTTTACGGTGAAGAACTGTTTTTTCAATGAAAAAAGGGCCTGCCCGACCGGCCCGTGGATTGATCATCCATCCCGATCGAAACGTATGAACCGAAGGTTTTTTTCCATAATAGCTCTGCTCGTCATTCCCGACGTCGTACTGGCGGCCTACCTCCTCGTTCTGCTGCATACGGAAGGGCAGGCCTTCGGCGTTTTTATTACGACGGTGTTGCCGGTGGTGGGTGCGTTGCTCCTGATCAAGGTGGCGGTGCTTGTAACACTCGGTAAATATTTTTACCTGGACAGAATCGGTTTCATCAAGCGCGTTATCGCCGAATTCAAGAAGGGAAAATATTATATGCCGCGCTTTTCGCTTCGGGGGCGGGACGAACTGGCCGGGGTATTCAGGGACCTGACGGTGATCGGTAAGCATTTCGAAGATGTCGTCTCCACGCAGAAAAGCGAGATAGAGCAACTGCGGGAGATGTACAACAATATTGTCCTGTCGATGAGTTCCTATTTCCTGGTGCTCGACGAGGACGAAGACGTGCTCTTCGCTAACGAGAGTTTCTGCCGGAAGTTCCAGTATCAGCAGGACGAGATTTACGGTAAAAATATCGAAGAGGTTTTTTACTTCCTCACGGGGAGGGTCAGGGAGGCCATCGGCACCCTCAAGAATACGGGCGAGTCGGTCGTCATGGAGAAGACTCACCTGCTCTCAAAGCGACGCATCAGCGTTATCGCCGACATCAAGATCTCGCGCATGGTGGTGCAGGGCAGAAACCAGATAATACTGGTAATCGACGATATCACCAACCGCTGCCGGAAGGATTACCAGATCACCCTGCTCAGCCAGATATCCGAATCGATCCGTCGCGACGAGGAACTGGACGAGGTGCTTTTTACCATCCTCACCGGCGTAACTTCGGGTTCGGGCCTGGGTTTCAACAGGGCCATGCTTTTCCTCGTCGACGAAAAGGAATCATCGCTCGTGGGGAGGATGGCCGTCGGCCCGGACTCCATCGAGGAGGCGATAGAGATATGGAGCTCGATGCCCTCCGGCAAAATCGATCTGATCGATCAATTCAAGGGTTTTACCAGCGAGCAGCGCAAGGGGAGGAAGCTCCTCGACAGGGTGATCTCGTCCCGCTTCCCCTTCGACCAGGGGAGCGTGCTGACCGCAGCCATGGAGAACGTCGAGAGCATACATGTTTACGATGCCGACGGGGACGGGAGGATCGACGAAGGGCTTCGTGCGCTGATGGATGTGCGCGAGTTCGTCGTGGTTCCCCTTGTCGCGGTCAACCGGGCGATCGGCGTGATCGTGGCCGACAACAAATTCAACCAGGTGCCGATCACCGGCGACAGTATCGAGCTTCTTTCCATCTTCGGCTTTCAGGCGGCTCTGTCGATCGAGAGCTACAACAATCTGGCCGCGCTCAAGAAGGAGATGCAGAAGATAACCGACCGCCAGGAGGCCATAGTCGAGACGGAAAAGCTCGCGGCGGTGGGCCGGATCGCGGCGCATATCGCGCACGAAATCCGGAACCCGCTGGTTACCATGGGCGGTTACGCTCGGCGGGTGTTGCAGCTCGGTCGCGACGCGTCAAAACACGAGCAGATGATTCGTTCGGCCGCGTCGGTAATCCTTAAAGAGTCGGAGCGCCTCGAAAAGGTCCTCTCCAACGTGATGGACTTCACGCGGCCGTCCCCCTATATCCAGGAATTTAACAGCGTGAACGACGTGATAAACGACACCATCGACCTGCTGCGCAACCTGTTCCAGGAACGCAGAATAGAGGTGCGGCTCAAGCTCGCCAAAGACACTCCGCTGGTGAAATCCGACTTCAACCAGATGAAACAGCTGATGCTGAACCTGGTGCAGAACGCGATCGACGCCACCCCGCCCGAGGGTGCGATCGAGATCGCCACCGAAACCGACGCGAAGAGCGTGATCATCTACGTGCGCGACAGCGGTTCCGGCATCCGTGAAGACGAACTGGGAAGGGTTTTCGAGCCGTTCTACACGACCAAGGTCACCGGCGTGGGGCTGGGGCTCGCCATCGTCAAGCGGATCGTCAACGACCACAACGGGGAGATCTCGGTACGGAATCTTCCGCACGGAGGAACCGAGTTCAGGGTTGTCCTGAATATTCCCGGCGAATGAGACACGGCGCCCGCGGTGCCGCTACTCCACCGTACGTGCCGCGATCGCGTCGCGTTCGCGGCACGTAAGACCCTTCAGTACGATTTCGTATGAATGATCGATCATCGCGTTCAATTCCCTGTCGGGCACATCGCCTCCGAGCGCAACGGTGTTCCAGTGGGCCTTGTTCATATGATATCCGGGCGTGACCGAACGGTAACGTTCCCGGAGCTCCATCGCGAGAAAGGGATCGCATTTGAGGTTGACCCGCGGGGATGTTCCGTCGAGCGCGACGAGCGCGAAAATCTTCTTCCCCACGCGAAGCGCCAGAACATCGTCGCCGAACGGGAAATCGGCGGCGGTGCCAGGTTTTTCGAGACAGTACGCGCGCAGGCTGTCTATGTCCACCGGTACCGCAATTACGCCTTTACGTCGATATTCGCGCCCTTCATCTCCTCGCGGGCCTGCTGCTGTTCCGGCTCCCCGGCGCTCTTCTTTACCTGGTCGATAAAGTCGCGCGAATTGTCGAAAGCGGACCGGCCGACGACGTCGGTCCCCGTAACCTTGTGTATGTCCATACACCCCTCCCTTGGTGAACAGGATGATATGATTATAGTGGTGTGCATGGGGAGAATCAAGCGGAATTTCGGATTTTAACCCGATAATCATCGGTTTTAAAATCCGGCTAGTCGATTGGACCGGTATTCCGGAGGGGCGTGTGAGAACAAACCGGGATATCCAATAACCGTTTGACAGGTAACACGTATTCGGTTAGGAGAAACAAAACGCAATAAAGACTTCATCGCTTCCGCGGTCCGATAAGCGGAACACCTCGCACCCTGCTATTCGTTCAAAAAATCCGGAGCGTTTTCCGGGAGGTGTCGCGTTCCGGAAAACTGAATGCCGGATAATTTAACACAAGGAGCGATGCGTTTATGCGACGATTGCAAGTATGGTGCCTGATGTTGCCGTTTTTTCTTGCCGGATGTATCGTGAGCGGGGTCTCGATAATGGATCAGTCCGAGGTGCCGAAAAATGACCTGGGGTACCTGTACGGCCGCTTCCGGATGGAAAACGGCGGGAACGTGAGCCTGCAACTGGTGCTGACGAATGTGAAGAACGGCCTCCAGTATCGTATCCCGCTCGAGAGGAGTTCCTTTTTCGGAGAAAGGAAAGGCGACATCTACGCGTTTTCGCTCAAGCCCGGCGAATACCGGCTTACGCACATAGCGGCGGTGATCACCGCAAACGGACGGATAAACGAACAGCTTTCGCGGTTCACCGATGAACGCTATTCGAGGCCGGTTGTGGTGGAGGCCGGCAGGAAGCAGTATCTCGCGGATTTTACCGGCAGTGTGGAAAGAAAAATATTTACCGCGAGCTGGGGGCTGTCCCGAATTACGGATAATTTCGAGGGCACCACGAACGAGCTGAACACACTGTACGCAGGCCTGCGGGGCCTGCCCGCGCGCAGGCTCTTCGAATGAGCGCTCAGTGCAGTCGATTCTTCCGGAGCTCCGAAAGCCTGCTTCTTGCGTCCGCGAGCGGCTGCACCAGCGTCGGAGGACAGTGCTTGATGAAGAGCTCGAGGCTCGTTATGGCTTCGCGGTCCTTTCCCTGCGCGAGCTGTACCAGGGCGCGGTTGTAGTATGCCGTAAAATGCGCCGGGTCAAGCGCGATCGCGCTGCTGTACGCCTTCTCGGCCCGCGCGCTGTCGTTTCTTTTCTGGTACAGCACGCCCAGGTTGTAGTGGGACAGGATGAAGTTCCCGTCGATTTCGATCGCCCTCCTGAAGCGTTTTTCGGCCCTGTCGAGCTCGCCTCTTTCCATGCAGACCATGCCCAGGTTGTTTTCCACTTCCGCGTTTTTTTCGAGCGCCGCGGCCTTTTCCCACGCGGATTCCGCTTCCTTGAGTTTCTTCCCGTGATAGTATACAAGCCCGAGGTGCGCCCATGCCGGAGCGAAACCATCGTCGAGCCGGACGGCCTCGTTGAACCGCCCGGCGGCCTTCTCCGGTTCGTTCAGGTGCATGTGCGCGAGCCCGAGGTTGAACCGGTAAAGGGGACGGTCGGGCTCCAGCGTTACGGCCTTTTCGAAGTCCTTCAGCGCAAGTCGCGCCTCCCTGAGCCTGAGGCGGCAGTTTCCGGAATTGTTCGCATACTCGGCTTCTTCGGGATCGACGCGCGCCGCCTCGATGAACAGGCCCAGGGCGTCGGCATATTTGCCGGAGTTGAAGAGGGCGAGTCCGTCGCGGTTGAGCCGGGCCGCTTTTTCCTTCATCGGGTGCTCACTCCTTGAGTTCGTTTCGTTCATCGGCGGTTTATCGTTCCCGCAGGCTGTTACGATTATTGTAAGAATAAAAATAATACAATATAAATTTCTATTCATGATGGATCGCCTCTCCCCTGTCGTAATCGATCGAACTGAAACATGGCTGTGAAATGACACCGATCCTTCCGGCCCGTGTTTTAAAAACGGGCATCATTTCTTTAGGCCGCGGGCCCGGTCGTCCCTTCTCGGATCTGAAACCGGCTCCGTGACCCTGTTCACGGGGAGCGAGTGATTCAGGAGAATCTTCTTCTCCTTTTTCAATCGTCCGAGCTCAATACGCCTGGCGGCCATACGATCACGGGAGGATAATTTTCGAGAGATGTCGTCCAGTCCGGACCGGATCATTCCGATGGCCTTCTCGCGCGGAATGTTATTTCCTGTAAACATGGATTCATGTTTCCTGTAAAACTCGTCGATCTCTTTATCGGTCATGTCCGGCGGTTTCGTTCTCAGGTCCGCCATCATGTCGAGATAGTATCCGGCGATCGCCTCTTCGATATACATCCACAGGTAGCGCCGGGCGTTTTCGCCGGAGAAGAGGCCGTATTTTTCCGCCGCTTTCACGACAATGTAGTTGTCGACAAGCTTTCGCAGCAATCTGTCCCTGAAGAGCGGGTCGGTCGACTCCTCCCGTGGCGCGATGTAACGCGCGTAGAGTCTCGCCCTTTCGTCGATATAGCTCGAGCCGATCGTTTCTCCGTCGATTCTGACGATCCATTCGCCGCTCGAGTAACGCGAGAGCTCGTGTTTGAGCAGCTCTGCGTATGGGTCCGAGCAGATTCTGGCGATGGCGAATCCGGCGAATAATCCCATGAA
>CAZVEG010000151.1:0-7192 GCA_964625625.1 uncultured Leptospirales bacterium
GGGGGGCCGTCGGCGGACGAGCTCAAGCGCTTCGACGCCGAGGCGACGGAGGCCTCCACCGCCTGGGTCAGGCTGGTCGATGCCGGAGACTACGCGAAGAGCCACTCGACGGCCGCCGGGTTTTTCCGCACGGCGGTAAAACGTGACGACTGGGTGGAGATGATGAACGCGCGCAGGAGGCCGCTCGGGGCGGCGGTCAAACGGACCTTCATCGAATACGCTCACGAAACTTCGCTGCCGGGCTGCCCGGACGGCGAATACATCATACTCAACTACACAACCACCTTCGATAAAAAGAAGAACGCCGCCGAGATGGTGACGGTGATGCGTGACGCCGATTCCGCCTGGAGGGTGGCCGGATATTTCATAAAATAGGCACGGTTATGGACACCGAACGACACGACAGGGAAAAAAAATTCTGGGACAAATACGCGCCGAAATACGATCCGCTCATCATCCGCCTCAAGCGCACGTACGACGCCCTCCTGGGGCGTATCGGCCGGTATCTCGACCCGTCTGTAAGCGTGCTCGAGATCGCCACGGGCACCGGGGTCGTCGCGCTCGCCATAGCGCCGAAGGTGCGCCTGGTCCGCGCCTGCGACATATCGGGCGAGATGATCCGCATCGCGCGCGACAAGCTCCGCGCCTCGGGGCTCGATAACGTCGAGTTTGACGTGCAGGACGCCTACCACCTGAACTACGAGAGCGAATCCTTCGACCTGGCCATCGCCTCCAACGTGCTGCACGTCATGTTCGATCCGCGCCAGGCGCTGTCGTCGGTTCGCGGGATGCTGAAGCCGGGCGGCCTGCTCATCGCGCCCACCTACTGCCACGGCGACAGCCTCAAGGCCCGCATGGTCTCGTCGCTGATGTCGCTGTCGGGATTCAAGGCCCATCAGAAGTGGTCGGTCGTATCGTATCGCTCGTTCATGGAGTCGAACGGCTTCGAGCTCGTCGAATACACGGTGGTGCCGGACATCATCCCCCTGGCTTTTGCCGTTGTGCGTAAAACCGGCTGAGCGGCGGAGACTCCGGTCACGCCGCATGACACCGCCATGAAACGAGGTGATATATGACCAACCCGTTTTTCGGACTGGTCGCGACGGTTTCGCTGTTTATCAGGGGAAAGGTGAAATTCGACCGGGCCGCGGTAGGCAGGGTGATCACGATGCCCGACGGCGCGCGCTTCACCGTTTTCCGGCGCGTGAGCATCGCGGTACCCGACGGCGCGCCGGAACCGGGGGCCTTTTTCTGGGTGCGCTTCAAACCGAAAGGCATGGGCATCCGGGCGAACATCCGCTTCTCGCGCCTGCCCATGATGGTCTTCATGGGCTTTACCGGTTTCAGGTCCAAGTACTGGGCGGTCGATTACGAAACGGGCCTCTGCCAGGGCCTCTACGAATGGCGGAGGGTGGAGGACGCGCGCAGCTATTCGCGCTCGATCGCCATGCGCTTCATGACGCGTCGGTCGTACCCGGAGTCGGTGTCTTTCGGGGTGGTCGACAGGAAAAAAGAAAGCTTGAAGTTCACGATCAAATGAACACCGGAATGGACGACGCATAACGTCATTCTGCCGGGAGGCGATAACGGAATGATAAAAATCCCCTTCGGGCGTCTGCCCTTCATGTTCGCGCTGGTTTCCGCCGCCCTGTTCGGGCTTGCCACACCGGTAAGCAAACATCTGCTGAACGGCATAAATCCTTTTCTGCTGGCGGGCCTCCTGTATCTCGGTGCTTCGCTGGTGCTTCTTCCGGTCATTCTGAAGCGAAAGGAATTGCCTCCCCTGTTCGACATGGACCGTAACGATCTCGGGCGTCTTTCGGGTGCGGTCGTGCTCGGAGGCGTGCTCGGTCCCATCCTTATGCTGTTCGCCCTGAGATACGCGCCGGCTTCATCGGTCGCGATGTGGCTCAACCTTGAGCTCGTGGCGACAGCCGCGCTGGGGTATCTGTTTTTCAGGGACCACCTGGGCGGTCGGGGCTGGTTGGGAGTCGTCGCGGCGCTGGCGTCGGGACTGGTGCTCACGATAAACGAAGGGGGATCCGGGATGCTTTCTGGGGTCCTGGTCGCTTCCGCGTGTGTATGCTGGGGGCTCGATAATCACCTGACGGCGCTTATCGACGGGATATCCGCGATACAGAGCACGTTCGTAAAAGGATTGTTCGCGGGAACGATAAACACGATAATCGGGGTTCTCCCGTCCGGCCAGTCCGTACCGGCCGGTTTCATCGTTTGCTCCCTCATGCTTGGCGGCGTTTCCTATGGCGCGAGCATCGTGCTGTATATCGTCTCGTCCCAGAAAATCGGGGCGACCAGAAGCCAGATAATATTTTCGTCGGCGCCGTTCTTCGGGGTGTTTTTTTCCGTCATACTCCTGTCGGAATCGGTTTCGCTGTTGCAGGCGGTTTCGTTTTTGCTGCTGGTGATGTCAATCGCTCTGTTCGCCTCCGAAAGGCACGAGCATTATCACGATCATCAGGCCCGAGAACACACCCATCTGCACGGGCACGACGACCTGCATCACGCGCATGCGCACGATAAGGAGATAGCCCTGCACGAGCATTCGCACGGTCACGGCGCTTACGGGCATTCGCATCCCCACTGGCCGGACATTCATCACCGGCACGAGCATGGATGAGGCGGAGGCGTATGCAATCCGGAGAAACGGCGGACGGTAGCGTTTCCGGCCGTCCGTGGTCAAGTGTTGATGGCCTCGCGTGACCGAAGTCGAATCACTTGAATTTTTTCCGCATGCGTTCCCCATCCATCGCTTTGAACCAGTCGGTCGATTCGCGCGCGAAAATCAGCGACAATGCGGTTATATCGGCGACCGTCTGTACGAGGATGACAAGTCTCGGGAACGACCCGGTGGATGGCGTGAGGAGCGCATCGAGCGTGTGGTACAGTCCCGCGACGAAGAGCACCAGGTACACCCAGCGCGCCGCACCATGGCCATGCCAGAGTCTGTATATGAGGTATGCGATCACCAGAAATACGACAGCCAGCGTTACCGGCAGCACGGCGTCGTAGAGATACATGGCCGAGATTTTACGCCGCAACAGCCCGTAGCCGGCCACGGCGTTCACCGCGCCGAGCGCGAGCGTCCCGATCATGATATAAAGGGCTTTTACGACCTTTCCGGGTTTCTGAACGGTCATCGGTGGGTGCCTCCCCGTGAAATGATAGTGGTATCCCCCCGCCGTTTACCCCGCGAATGAAGCACGGGCGGCGGAGGGTGGGTGCGATGACGCCGGTACTGCCGACACGCGTGCGGCGGCGTATCTACAGCCTCCTGGCGCCGTACCGCCTGAAGAGCTCGTCCCTCTTCTCCGGGGTCTGCGAGAGCAGGTATGATTTCCATCCCGGGCAGAAACGCGTGTGCCATTTCCAGAACCTGCCCATCAGCGATTCCGGTGCCCTGTCGTACTTCGCGCGCATGGCGCAGTTTTCACAGTTGGAGCCTGCCATGAATATCTCCCGTGAGTATGGTGTATGGTGATGCGTACGATATCCGGGTATCTCAAAATGTCAAGTCGTCATCGGGTGTTCGCAAAACATTATTTACCGTCCCCGCCCCGCCCCGTAGGGGCCAGGCATGCCTGGCCCCTACGGGGCGGGGCGGGGACGGTAAATAATGTTTTGCGAACACCCGATGACGACTTGACATTTTGAGATACCCGGATATCGTACGCATCACCATACACCATACTCACGGGAGATATTCATGGCAGGCTCCAACTGTGAAAACTGCGCCATGCGCGCGAAGTACGACAGGGCACCGGAATCGCTGATGGGCAGGTTCTGGAAATGGCACACGCGTTTCTGCCCGGGATGGAAATCATACCTGCTCTCGCAGACCCCGGAGAAGAGGGACGAGCTCTTCAGGCGGTACGGCGCCAGGAGGCTGTAGATACGCCGCCGCACGCGTGTCGGCAGTACCGGCGTCATCGCACCCACCCTCCGCCGCCCGTGCTTCATTCGCGGGGTAAACGGCGGGGGGATACCACTATCATTTCACGGGGAGGCACCCACCGATGACCGTTCAGAAACCCGGAAAGGTCGTAAAAGCCCTTTATATCATGATCGGGACGCTCGCGCTCGGCGCGGTGAACGCCGTGGCCGGCTACGGGCTGTTGCGGCGTAAAATCTCGGCCATGTATCTCTACGACGCCGTGCTGCCGGTAACGCTGGCTGTCGTATTTCTGGTGATCGCATACCTCATATACAGACTCTGGCATGGCCATGGTGCGGCGCGCTGGGTGTACCTGGTGCTCTTCGTCGCGGGACTGTACCACACGCTCGATGCGCTCCTCACGCCATCCACCGGGTCGTTCCCGAGACTTGTCATCCTCGTACAGACGGTCGCCGATATAACCGCATTGTCGCTGATTTTCGCGCGCGAATCGACCGACTGGTTCAAAGCGATGGATGGGGAACGCATGCGGAAAAAATTCAAGTGATTCGACTTCGGTCACGCGAGGCCATCAACACTTGACCACGGACGGCCGGAAACGCTACCGTCCGCCGTTTCTCCGGATTGCATACGCCTCCGCCTCATCCATGCTCGTGCCGGTGATGAATGTCCGGCCAGTGGGGATGCGAATGCCCGTAAGCGCCGTGACCGTGCGAATGCTCGTGCAGGGCTATCTCCTTATCGTGCGCATGCGCGTGATGCAGGTCGTCGTGCCCGTGCAGATGGGTGTGTTCTCGGGCCTGATGATCGTGATAATGCTCGTGCCTTTCGGAGGCGAACAGAGCGATTGACATCACCAGCAGCAAAAACGAAACCGCCTGCAACAGCGAAACCGATTCCGACAGGAGTATGACGGAAAAAAACACCCCGAAGAACGGCGCCGACGAAAATATTATCTGGCTTCTGGTCGCCCCGATTTTCTGGGACGAGACGATATACAGCACGATGCTCGCGCCATAGGAAACGCCGCCAAGCATGAGGGAGCAAACGATGAAACCGGCCGGTACGGACTGGCCGGACGGGAGAACCCCGATTATCGTGTTTATCGTTCCCGCGAACAATCCTTTTACGAACGTGCTCTGTATCGCGGATATCCCGTCGATAAGCGCCGTCAGGTGATTATCGAGCCCCCAGCATACACACGCGGAAGCGACCAGGACCCCAGAAAGCATCCCGGATCCCCCTTCGTTTATCGTGAGCACCAGTCCCGACGCCAGCGCCGCGACGACTCCCAACCAGCCCCGACCGCCCAGGTGGTCCCTGAAAAACAGATACCCCAGCGCGGCTGTCGCCACGAGCTCAAGGTTGAGCCACATCGCGACCGATGAAGCCGGCGCGTATCTCAGGGCGAACAGCATAAGGATGGGACCGAGCACGCCTCCGAGCACGACCGCACCCGAAAGACGCCCGAGATCGTTACGGTCCATGTCGAACAGGGGAGGCAATTCCTTTCGCTTCAGAATGACCGGAAGAAGCACCAGCGAAGCACCGAGATACAGGAGGCCCGCCAGCAGAAAAGGATTTATGCCGTTCAGCAGATGTTTGCTTACCGGTGTGGCAAGCCCGAACAGGGCGGCGGAAACCAGCGCGAACATGAAGGGCAGACGCCCGAAGGGGATTTTTATCATTCCGTTATCGCCTCCCGGCAGAATGACGTTATGCGTCGTCCATTCCGGTGTTCATTTGATCGTGAACTTCAAGCTTTCTTTTTTCCTGTCGACCACCCCGAAAGACACCGACTCCGGGTACGACCGACGCGTCATGAAGCGCATGGCGATCGAGCGCGAATAGCTGCGCGCGTCCTCCACCCTCCGCCATTCGTAGAGGCCCTGGCAGAGGCCCGTTTCGTAATCGACCGCCCAGTACTTGGACCTGAAACCGGTAAAGCCCATGAAGACCATCATGGGCAGGCGCGAGAAGCGGATGTTCGCCCGGATGCCCATGCCTTTCGGTTTGAAGCGCACCCAGAAAAAGGCCCCCGGTTCCGGCGCGCCGTCGGGTACCGCGATGCTCACGCGCCGGAAAACGGTGAAGCGCGCGCCGTCGGGCATCGTGATCACCCTGCCTACCGCGGCCCGGTCGAATTTCACCTTTCCCCTGATAAACAGCGAAACCGTCGCGACCAGTCCGAAAAACGGGTTGGTCATATATCACCTCGTTTCATGGCGGTGTCATGCGGCGTGACCGGAGTCTCCGCCGCTCAGCCGGTTTTACGCACAACGGCAAAAGCCAGGGGGATGATGTCCGGCACCACCGTGTATTCGACGAGCTCGAAGCCGTTCGACTCCATGAACGAGCGATACGATACGACCGACCACTTCTGATGGGCCTTGAATCCCGACAGCGACATCAGCGACGAGACCATGCGGGCCTTGAGGCTGTCGCCGTGGCAGTAGGTGGGCGCGATGAGCAGGCCGCCCGGCTTCAGCATCCCGCGAACCGACGACAGCGCCTGGCGCGGATCGAACATGACGTGCAGCACGTTGGAGGCGATGGCCAGGTCGAAGGATTCGCTCTCGTAGTTCAGGTGGTAGGCGTCCTGCACGTCAAACTCGACGTTATCGAGCCCCGAGGCGCGGAGCTTGTCGCGCGCGATGCGGATCATCTCGCCCGATATGTCGCAGGCGCGGACCAGGCGCACCTTCGGCGCTATGGCGAGCGCGACGACCCCGGTGCCCGTGGCGATCTCGAGCACGCTTACAGACGGGTCGAGATACCGGCCGATACGCCCCAGGAGGGCGTCGTACGTGCGCTTGAGGCGGATGATGAGCGGATCGTATTTCGGCGCGTATTTGTCCCAGAATTTTTTTTCCCTGTCGTGTCGTTCGGTGTCCATAACCGTGCCTATTTTATGAAATATCCGGCCACCCTCCAGGCGGAATCGGCGTCACGCATCACCGTCACCATCTCGGCGGCGTTCTTCTTTTTATCGAAGGTGGTTGTGTAGTTGAGTATGATGTATTCGCCGTCCGGGCAGCCCGGCAGCGAAGTTTCGTGAGCGTATTCGATGAAGGTCCGTTTGACCGCCGCCCCGAGCGGCCTCCTGCGCGCGTTCATCATCTCCACCCAGTCGTCACGTTTTACCGCCGTGCGGAAAAACCCGGCGGCCGTCGAGTGGCTCTTCGCGTAGTCTCCGGCATCGACCAGCCTGACCCAGGCGGTGGAGGCCTCCGTCGCCTCGGCGTCGAAGCGCTTGAGCTCGTCCGCCGACGGCCCCCC
>CAZVEG010000152.1:0-7038 GCA_964625625.1 uncultured Leptospirales bacterium
TCGAACAGCTCGAAGGCCATTTCGATCGAGGAAAGAAGGACGAAATCGCCGGAGTTCTTGATGACGTAGCCGAAGCGGGTTATGTTGCGCACCTTTTCGACCATCTCCCGTTCGGAGTGCGAGGTAAGGAAGACGATGGGAATTTCCCTGGCCCCGAGGATGGCCCTCGCGGTTTCGGTGCCGTCCATGCTGCTGCCGAGATCGATGTCCATCAGGACCAGGTCGATCGATGGGTCGGCGGCAAGCATCTCGATCGCCTTCTCCCCGCTGTGGGCAACGATGACACGATAGCCATTTTCCTGGAGCATCGCCTGTTCATCCATGGCGATGAGAATCTCGTCCTCAACCAGGAGGATGCTCTTGTGGGTCTGTTCAATCATTGGGGCCTTCGGTGTTCATTCAGCGCAACGGCCTCGGGGTGACGCTGCTATGGTCTTCCCCCCGGCGGTTACGCCATCATAAGGTGATGTACGGGTGAATTCTATGCCCTCAGATTAAATAAAGCAATGATGAAATTTGCACCACCGTCCAGCGGCCTGGAGCCAGCACCCGGTTCCAGGCCTGTTCATGGCACGGGCGGGAATGGACAGGGCGGCGGGCGGAGCGGCACGTCGCACTCGAATCAGGGCCCGGACCGTCCCGATGTATTCCGGGCGATCGCCAGCACCATGCGCTCGCCTTCCCACTGCATGTAGCCCAGGCGGATCTCGACCGGGAATACGCTGCCGTCCTTCCGGCGGTGCCGGGCGCTGAAGGTGGCGGGCAGGTCTTTCCAGCGGGTCGAAGGGAACGGTTGCGAATCCGTGTCCGGATCCACGTCGCCGACGGTCATCCCGAGCAGTTCCTCGCGCCCGTATCCGAGCGATTCGCACGCCACCCGGTTGACGTCGATAAACCGTCCATCGAGATCGTGCACGAAAATGGCGTCGGCGGCCTGGTCGAACAGGCCGCGCAGCCGACCTTCGCTCTCCCGGAGCGCCGCCTCGAGCGCGCGGTGTTCGGAGATATCGGTGAGCATCGCAAAAGAGCCCTTGAAGGTCCCCGATGAGTCGAGGAGCGCCGTTGCCGAAACGATACACCATATTTCCGAGCCGTCGGCGCGACGGAATCGCTGCTCGTATCGCCCGCCTTCTCCCATCCGGCGTCGCTCCATGCGCTGTTCGTGCGCCGGGAGATCCTCGTGAAACATGAAATCCGTTACGCGAAGCCCGATCATGCGCTCCGGCGAGGTGCCCAGCATCCGCGCCATCAACCCGTTTACGTAGACGGTGCGCCGGTCGGCGTCCATCTCCCATATCCCTTCCGTCGCCGTCTCGACGATGCGGCGGAACCGCGCCTCGCTCTCCCGGAGCGATTCCTCCATGCGCCTTCGCTCGGTGATGTCCGAGAGGATGCCGGTCAGCCCGGACTTTGCACCGTCGCGAATGGTGAGGCGGCTCGAGGTGCGGATATGGTGGACCGACCCGTCTTTATTGATCACGCGGTATTCAGCGGGGGCCGAATAACCCTCGAGTACCTTCCGCCGGTTCGACAGGAGAGCGGGCAGGTCGTCCGGATGAATGAATTCGTGGAAGGGCGTGCCGAGAAAGTCTTCAGGTCCGTAACCGCTTATGCGCTCGATAACGGGGCTGACGTAGGTAAAGCGTCCCTCGTCATCCAGCGTGAAGATGACGTCGCTGATGTTCTCCACGAGCGAGCGATATTTTTCTTCCGACTCCCTGAGGCTCGCCTCACTCTCCCTTAGCCGCCGTTCCGTGGCGTGCTTGTAGAGCGCCGAGTCGATGTTGGAATAGAGATCGCGCGCGTCCACCGGTTTGTTGAGATACGCATAGGGTTCGGTATCGCGGGCGCGCTGTACGGTGGCCGGGTCCGCGTTGGCCGTCAGGTAGATGACCGGGATATCACGGACGCTCCGTATCCTGCGCGCCGCCTCGATGCCGTCCATGTCGCCCATGAGGATGATGTCCATCAGGATGAGGTCGGGAGTATCGGAAAGAGCGGTTTCGACCGCCCGCGCCCCGGTCGATACGATTCCGCAGGTCTCGAACCCGAGACTTCCCAGTATACCCGAAAGATCGAGGGCGATGATGCTCTCGTCTTCCGCGATCATTATGCGTGCTTTCATGGTGCTTTCATCCGCCGGTGTGAGGATGCTATCACCGTGGTGAGGCCGGTGCAAGGAAAATACATCGGATGGAATAGGGCATGTGGGAGATCCGGGATGCACGGAGCCCGGGAACCGCGCGGAATCCATTCCCGCGCGGTTCCCGGGCCCGGTTATATTTCCAGCATTATCAGCGCGTCGACCGCGACGGGTTGCGAGCCGCTTATGAGTATGGGGTTGATGTCGATCTCGCGCACCTCCGGATGGTTCGTCGCGACCGAGCTCACCGCAAGCAAGAGCCTCGCCAGCGTGTCGGTGTCGGCCGCGGGCATGCCGCGGAATTCGCCGAGTATCCGGCTCGAGCGTATCTCGCGCATCATCTCGCGCGCGTCGACCGTCGTGATCGGCGCGACGCGAAAGACGATGTCGCGTAAAAGCTCCGTGTATACGCCGCCCAGACCGAACATCACGCAGGGGCCTATGCCCTCGTGGCGCGTCATCCCCGCCACCAGCTCGCGGCTTCCCTTCACCATGCGGTACACGATCGCCGGGACCTTCGCCCCCGCGGCCTTCTGGATGTCGGTAAAGGCGGCCGCGGCCTCCGCCCCGGACGAAAGGTTCAGGCGCACAAGGCCTTTCTCGGTCTTGTGGAGGATCTCGGCGGAGCAGGCCTTGATCACTGCCGGGAATCCGAGCTCCTTCGCCGCTTTGGCGGCCTCCTCCGCGCTGTATACCAGGCGCTCGTCGGTAACCGGCGCCCCGTACCCGGCAAGGACGAGCTTGGCCTCGTGCTCGTCGAGCGCCGTGCGGCCGGCATCCCGCGCTTTCGCGATTATTTCAGCGGCGGTGTCGGAGCGGGGGAGGGGCGTGGCCGGGAGGTGCGCCTCGCGTCCGCGCACCAGCCGGTAGCGGTTGAGCGTCACCATCGCGCGCGCGGTCTTTTCGGGCGAATCGTATACGGGGATGTCGTTGTCCTCGTAGAACTCGGTGAAGCTGTCGTCGCGGTCGAAGAAGGATGAAAGAAGCATCGGGATGCCGTACGTGCGCGGGAGCGCGGCCGAAGGCGCGAGGTCGGTGCTCATGTTCTTCGCGACGTCGTCGATCGTCAGTCCCTGCAGGAAGTCGGCGATATGCGGGTACATTGCCTTTACGAAGCCCGAGCTCATCGCGCCGTGCAGCACGACGCCGTCGATTTCGCCGCTCTCCATGGCAAGGCGCGGGATCTCGGTGGTGAGTGCATTGGTGTCGAGCGAGAAGGTGATGTCGACCGGGTTCCCGCAGGGAGCGTGCGGCGGCATCATCGGGCGGATCGCATCCTGGAGACTCTTCGAGAACACCGGTATCTCCATCCCGCCGCCCTCGCAGACGTGCGACATGGCGGTTCCGGGCCCCCCCGAGTTGGTGATGACGCCGACGCGGTTTCCCCTCAGGAGCGGCTGCGTGGCGAGCGCCCAGCCGTGGCCGTAGAGGTCCTCTATCGAGTCGACGCGGATGATGCCCGCCTGGCGGAAGATGCCGTCGTAGATATGGTCCGGGCCCGCCATGGCGCCGGTGTGGCTCTTTCCCGAGCGCGCGCCCGCCTTCGATCCGCCGACGTACTGCGCGACCACGGGCTTGTGCGGCGTTATGCGCCGTGCCGCCTCGATGAAGCGCGGCACGTCGCGTATGCCCTCGATGTAGAGTGAGATGGCCCTGGTCTGCTCGTCCTCGCCGAGGTATTCGAGCGCGTCGACGATGTTGATGTCGGCCTCGTTGCCGACGCTGAGCGCCTTGCTGAAGCGTATGCCGCGCTTACCGAGATATTTGAGCGACTGGGTGATGTACGTGCCGCTCTGCGAGGCGAAGCCGAGATGCCCGGGCCTGTCGCGAAGCTCCACCACGGTGGTGTTGAGCGCGATGGCGGTATTGACGATCCCCATGCAATTGGGGCCGACGAAGCGCATGCCGTATTTTCTCGCAGTTTCCACGAGCTCCCGTTCCATGCTCTTTCCCTTCTCGCCGGTCTCCTTGAAGCCGGCGGTGATGATGATCGCGTACCGGGTGCCGAGCTTTCCGAGCGAATCGATCGTCGGTATGACGTGCTCGGAGGGGATGACGATGAGCGCGAGGTCCGGCGCCTCCGGGAGGTCCTCGACCGCGCGGTAGGCCCTGTGTCCGAGCACCGTTTCGTCCTTCGGGTGGACGGGATAGAATTTCCCCGTATAGCCGTCCTTGATGATACTGAGGGCGTGCATGGTGCCCATCTTCAAATAATTATTGCCCGCGCCGATGGTGGCGATCGAGGCGGGATTCATGAGTTTGTGCAGGGGGTTGGTGGTCATCGTAGCGCTCCGATTGTTTTTTCCCGGCGCGGTGGCGCCCAATATCCCCTTATTCATCAATCCGGTATTAATCGCAACCAAAAAACCGAACGATCGTTCTATTTTTTTGCTTGACATTTTTCCGAATATGACGGAAGCTGCGCGGAGGGGTGAGTTGATGAGCAGACTGTACATGGTGCGGCACGGCCAGGCCTCGTTCGGAAAGGAGAACTACGACAGGCTCTCGAAACGGGGCGTGGAGCAGGCGGTGATTCTCGCGGAGTATTTTCTTAAACTGGGCCTGCGTTTCGACGCGGTGTATTCCGGCGCGATCGAGCGGCAGAAGCGCACCGCGCTCGAGATCATAGGGCTTTACCGCGAGCGCGGCGCGCAGATGCCGGACCTCAGGGTCATGCCGGAGTTCAACGAGTACGATTCGAAGGCCATCATCAAGTCCCAGCTGGTGGAGCTCCTCGAGGAGGACTCGTCGCTCGCGCGGGAACTCGAAAACATCTACACCGACAGAAAATCCTTCCAGCGCATCTTCGAAAAGGTGATGGTCCGCTGGGTCACCGGCAGGTTCGACAAACCGGGAGTGGAGAACTGGAAGAGCGTGAAGGCCCGCGTGGCGAATGGGCTTGCGGCCGTCATGGCCGAGAACGGGCGCAACAAAACGGTGCTGGTGGTGGCCTCGGGCGGAACCATATCGGCCTCGGTGCAGTACGCCGTCGACACGCCCGACATCACGACCATGCACATCTGCTGGCAGATCGTCAACACCTCGATCACGAAGTTCATGTACGACGGCGACCGTCTCACGCTCTCTTCGCTGAACGCGGTTCCGCATCTCGAGGAGAGGGGTGAAAAGGAAATCATAACGTACCGATAGACGTCAGGCCGCCGCCGGCCTGGAGCGAAATATAAAGCCCGGAGGAAGAAAATGGATTTTGAAATCACCGAAAAAATGCAGGCCATACGCGGCATGATCCGCGAGTTCGTTGATAAGGAGCTAATCCCGCTCGAACCCGAGTTCACCTCGAAGGACTTCAGGGAGATGCTCCCGGTACTCGAGGAAAAGAAGCGCATGGTCAAGAAGATGGAGCTGTGGGCGCCCAACCATCCGAAGGAGTTCGGCGGAATGGGGCTCGACCTCATGGAGCACGCGCTGGTTTCGGAGGAGCTGGGACGAAGCCCGCTGGGGCATTTCGTCTTCGGATGCCACGCTCCGGACGCCGGGAACGTTGAAATCCTGCATAAATACGGAACGGAGGAGCAGAAGGAGCGCTACCTGCGTCCGCTCGTGGAGGGGAAGATCCGAAGCTGCTTCTCGATGACCGAGGTCGAGATGCCGGGCTCAAACCCGGTCATGATGGACACGACCGCGGTGAAGGACGGAAACGATTACGTAATCAACGGCCAGAAGTGGTACAGCACGGCGGCCGACGGCGCCGAGTTCGCGATCGTCATGGCGATCACCAATCCCGAGGCCGCGCCCTATATGCGCGCCAGCATGATCATCGTGCCCTGCGACACAAAGGGTTTCAACCTGGTGCGGAACATCCCCGTGATGGGACACTCCGGAAGCGATTACTTCAGCCACGGCGAGATCCTGTACCAGAACTGCCGCGTGCCCCAGAAAAACCTTCTGGGGCCGGAGGGGCACGGCTTCGTGATCGCGCAGGAGCGCCTGGGTCCGGGGCGCATACACCACTGCATGCGCTGGATCGGCATCTGCAACCGCTCCTTCGACCTCATGTGCTCGCGCGCGGCGAAGCGCGTCATCTCGCCCGACGGCAAGACCCTGGCCTCGCGCCAGATCATCCAGCAGTGGGTTGCCGAGAGCGCGGCGGAGATCCAGGCCGCGCGGCTCATGACGCTCCACGCCGCCTGGAAGATCGAGCGCTTCGGCGCGAAGGAGGCGCGCGACGACATAGGGCTCATCAAGTTCGTGGTGGCCAACACCATGCAGCGCGTGATCGACCGCGCGCTCCAGGTGCACGGCGGCCTGGGCATGACCGACGACACCATACTCGCCTTCTTCTTCCGGCACGAGCGCGCGGCGCGCATCTACGACGGCGCCGACGAGGTACACAAGTCCTCGTTCGCGGGAAGGCTGCTCCGCACCTACGAAAAGCGGACGGTGCGCTGAAGCGGGGACGCAGAGCGGCATGAGATACGCCGATTTCAGAAAGCGCGTGGGCCTTTCGCGCGAGGTCATCTGCGCCGAGATATTCGCCGAGAACCGCGGCTCCATAAAGATCAAGAAGCAGGCGGTCGCGGTGAGGAACCTGGTTACCATCTTCGACGCGACGCTCGCGCTGGCCAACGCGCGCGGCTTCCACGCCATGAGCCTGCGCGACCTGGGCCGCGAGACGGGCCTCTCGATGGGAGCGCTGTACTCGTATTTCTCCGGCAAAGAGGGCCTGCTCGACATGATCCAGGAACAGGGCGCGCGCATCGTCGCGCGCGTGCTCTCCGAGCATATCGACGCGGCCGCGCCGCCGGCGGAGAGGCTTCGCCAGGCCGTGCGCGCGCACCTGTATCTCAGCGAATCGCTGCAGCCGTGGTTTTACTTTTCGTACATGGAGGCCCGCTACCTCGACCGCGCGCGCAGGAACAGGGCGATAGAGGGCG
>CAZVEG010000153.1:0-6856 GCA_964625625.1 uncultured Leptospirales bacterium
AAACGACTTTTTCGATGAGCTCTTCGGCGAAGCTATCCCATGCCGCGGTATCGTCAATCTGCGGCTTGAGGATGAAATCGACGGCGCCGGCCTCGAGGGCCTTCACCGTGGCGCTCGCCCCCGCATCGGTGAATGCGCTTACCATTATTACCGGCATCGGCTGGGCGATCATGAGCTTTGAAACGAAGGTGATGCCGTCCATGCGGGGCATCTCGATATCGAGCGTCAGCACGTCCGGCTGCAGCTTCTTGATCTTGTCGACGGCGATAAACGGATCGAGCGCGGTCCCGACGACCTCGATCTCGCGCGAGCGGGAGAGCGCGTCGGAGAGAAGCTTTCTCGTCACCGCCGAATCGTCAACGATCAGTACCTTTATTTTTTTCATACTTTCCCGGATATCTCCCGCGCGTAATTGACTTCCATCATTCCGACCTCCCGCATCACGTCCTTCCTGGTCGACTTTTTCAGATACACGCCGCCGGTTTTGACATCCATGAGTATTTTCCGGGTATATATCCCGCCCACGTCCATCTCCTCGATCTGTATGTCCTCCATCTCCATCATTACCCGGGCCAGGCGTATGTTATCGGCCGGGATGGTGGTGCTTGCAATGACGCCGTCCAGCACCTCTCCACCGCCGAAAATCTTGGCGACCAGCCGCTCCCGGTCCGCCCCGGCCTTTTCGAGGGACTGGATGAGCTTGTTTATGGCGGTGATTCCATACTTGGCAGTACGGTCCTTCGTTATATCGGTCCCGGAGATGCGTCCCGGAAGCATGAAGTGGTTCATGCCGGAAACGCATCGAACCGGGTCGTGCAGGCACACGGCTATGCACGACCCGAGCAGCGTCCCGATGATCTCGTCCCCGTCCGATATGTAGTACTCGCCCGGATGGATGATCTTTATCGGCTTCCCGTATTTGTGACTGTTCCTGATATACATGTTCCCTTCCGCGGCCGTGCCTCTCCGGAGGCCGGCTCTATATGTTATACGATGATTATAATCACCCGAAAACCACGGTACTTCCGGCGCATGCTACAATACCTTCTTATAGATGGTGTTCCGTATAAAGACGAACCTGTCGGTGATTCCGGTAAGCGTCTCGGAATGACCGACAAAGAGATACCCGTCGTCGGCCAGGTGCCTGTGAAAATTCGCGAACAGCCTCTTCTGCGATTCCCGGTCGAAATAAATTATGACGTTGCGGCAGAAGATGATGTCGAACTTGCCCTTCATCGGAAAACTCGCGTCGAGCAGATTGAGCCGGCGGAAAAAGACCATTCGCCGTATGAAATCCTTCACTCTCAGAAAACCCTCGTTTTCGGCCGTGCCCTTCTGGAAATAGCGTTTGGCGGTCGTCATGTCGACCACTTCGAGGATGTCTTCAGCCTTGTATATACCGGCCTTCCCCCTGTTCAGGACCTGTGTGTCGATATCGGTGGCGAGAATACGTATTTCGGGTGCTTTCCTGTTTTCGAAAAAACGGTGCGTCGTGATGGCGATGCTGTACGGCTCCTCACCCGTGGAACAACCCGCGCTCCAGATCTTAAGTTCGCTTTTTCCGGATTTCATGAATTCGGGGAGGAACTCCCCGGTCATGTAGTCGAAGTGCTTCGATTCGCGGAAGAAGTCAGTCTTGTTGGTGGTGATCGCGTTGATGAGGTTGACGATCTCGTCCCGGTAGTTGTCCATCAGGTAATCGTAGTAGTCACGGTAACCTTCTATTCCGAGTTCACGCAGGCGCTTCATGAGCCGTGACTGCATCAGGGCCCGCTTGGACTCGTTGAGCTTTATCCCGCTCTCTTCGTAAATGATGTCCCTGAAACGTTTGAAGCTGGTTTCGTCGAGTTCAGTTAGCTGCGGCATCTCCCCACCCGGACCTATTCGAAAAGATATACCTTGCCGTATCGCGGCCTGTCGCGGAACATGGTGTCTATGTATTCCTGTTCCAGCCTGGCGAATTCGGAAGCGTCGTCGTTGCGCCGCTGGAATCTCCTCATGGCGGTTCCCGCAATCGGATAAAAGAGCACCTGCCTGCGGAAGACGCCGCCGATATCCTCCGTCTCGACCAGTATCCGCTCGAGGCTGAAATACTCCTTTAAAAACCGGATATTGCTCTGGATAACCGCGTCCATATTCGGCATTCGCGAGTTGAGACGACCCACGCCAAAAAGCTTCGCCTTCAGATATTTACGGTCGCCGCCAAGCTTCACTATCTCCCCTATGAGGTATTCCATCGATGTTATTCCCTGCCGGGCTATGTCATCGGCGAAAATGCCCTCGGTGCCGATCATACCCGGGACGATGAAATGCCCCATGCCTCCGATGCGGCGTACGGCATCATACAGGCACACGCACGCGCACGCACCGGTCACGGTTCCGAGGATGCAATCCTCGCTGGTGGCGAAATAATCACCCGGGAAGAGCGTATACAGCGCCTTCCCGAACCTGTTTTCGGTGCTCCGAATCATCGCGGGGGATCAGGCCGTCCGCTCCCTTTCGAGTTCGGTCATCTCTTCGCTCGACATGATGCGGTCAACATCCAGGATGATGACAAGCTTTTCCTCGATCTGCCCGATGCCCATTATGAAATCGGTCTCGATCTTCGCGCTGAAGTGGGGAGTGTCCTGGATACCCTTCACCGGGATGCTCACGACGTCCGAGACCGAATCGACGATCATGCCGATCATACGGCCGCGCACCTCGACGATGATGATAACGGTGAACGCGTCGTACTCCCGCTCGCTCATCGTGAATTTGATCCGCATGTCCACCACCGGGACCACCGAACCGCGCAGGTTGATCACCCCTTTCATGAAGCTCATGGCGTTCGGCACGTGCGTGATCTGCGTCATGCCGATGATCTCCTGGACCTTGAGCACCTCCACGCCGTAGGTCTCCTCTCCGATCACGAAGGTGACGTACTGGTTCTCCTCCTCGGCCCTCTCGCCCTTTCTGTCGATTCGCAGGCCCCTGATGTCACTGGCCGGCCTCCCCTCTTCGGGCTTTTTATCTTTACTGTCGCTCATCGCATTCTCCTATCGAATGAATTTCTCGACGATCTTGAGGAGCTCGGCTGGCTGGAAGGGTTTGATTATCCATCCGGAAGCGCCCGCCTCCCTGCCCGCGTTCACCTTTTCGTTCTCGGACTCGGTGGTGAGCACCAGGACCGGGGTGAACTTGTCGATCTTTCGGAACTCCCTTATGAAGGTGATGCCATCCATAACAGGCATATTGATGTCGCATATGCAGAGCGCGATGTCGTCACCCGCCTTCCGTATCTCCGCGATCTTGTCCAGCGCATCCTGTCCGTTTTCCGCCTGCCGAATCTGGTAGCCCATATTCTTAATGGTATACTCCACGCTCACCCGGATGGTCGGCGAATCGTCAACGACCATTATATGTTTCATGCCTTCCTCCTTATGCCCGAATCTCAGCGCGACAGTCCGCAGATGGCGAGCTGCCGGCGCACCGTCTCCGAAACGCCGCGCATGCGCAGCGACTTCGACCTGGCGCGCGCCTCCTTCCCCGCCGCGATCAGAACCTGCGCTATCGACAGGTCCACCCGCCGCGCTTCGGAAAAATCTATGACTATATCGGAATCGCCCCGGAACGCGGCCACCAGCGCCTGGTGAAACGACCTGACGCTTTTTACGCCCGGGTCCTCCTTTAATTTGATCACCGTCATAAACGACACTCCTTATCTGGAAATCTCCTCGATCAGGCCGTGGATGTCTATTATGAGCGCCACACGCCCGTCACCGAGAATCGCCGCGCCTGACACCGCGCGCGTTCTGGTTATATAATTCTCGAGGCTCTTTATAACGATCTGCTGCTGGCCCATGAGCTCATCGATCATCATTCCCACACGGGAACCACCCGCCTCCACGATCACCACCAGCGACTCCCACGGATTCTCGAATTCAGGCCGGATACCGAAGAGCCGGTAAAGCCGCACCAGCGAAACGTACTCGCTGCGCACCTGCACCACTTCCCCCTTTTCCTTCACCGTACGAATGTCTTCCTTCCGCGGCTGTAGGGACTCCACGATCGAAAGCAGCGGAACGATGTAGATATTCGATCCCACCCGCACCATCATGCCCTCTATGATGGCCAGGGTGAGCGGCAGCTTGATACGGAGGATCGAGCCCTTCCCGGGTTTCGTCTCGATCTCGACATTACCGCGCAGCGATTCGATGTTGGTCTTGACCACATCCATACCGACTCCGCGCCCCGAAAGATCACCCACCTTCTGGGCGGTGGAAAATCCCGGGAGGAAGAGGAACGAAAGAAGCCTCGCCTCATTGGCTTCCTCTCCCGGCCTGAGCAGGCCCATCTCCTCCGCCTTGGAGCGGAGCCGTCCCCTGTCTATGCCCCTTCCGTCGTCGACCACTTCTATGAATACGTTCCCCTCCTGGTGATACGCCCGCAGGGTGATCGTTCCGGCGCGCGCCTTTCCGGCGGCCTCGCGCTCGTCCGCGGGTTCGATGCCGTGGTCTATCGCGTTTCGTATCATGTGCTTGAGCGGATCGTCCATTCTCTCGATGACGGTTTTGTCCAGCTCGGTCTCTCCGCCCTCTATCTCGAGCCTGATCTCCTTTCCGAGGGTATGCGCGGTATCGCGAACGAAGCGCCGGAACTGTTCGAAGCTGGGGCCGATCGGAATCATGCGGATCGACATTATCTGTTCCTGGAACTCCCTGGTGGTCCGGTCGAGACCGTACAGCGCGTTTTTCAGCAAAAAGCTGTGTTCCTCGTCAAGCTCGTCGGCGATCCCGGCGATCGCCGACTGACCGATCACGATCTCTCCAAGCAGGTTGAGCAGCCGGTCGAGCTTGCCGGTATCGACACGGACCGTGCTGGTCTCGATCTTCTTTTTGATCTTCTCCTGTTCGGTAAGGGCGAACTGCACCTCTTTCTCGGTGGCGTAGCCCTTGGAAACGACGAGGTCGCCGATCCGGGTGTTCTCGTCATCCTGAGTTTTCAGCACATCGTTCAGCTCAACATCGGTGAGTATTCCCTTCGCCACCAGAATCTCGCCTATGCGCTTCTCCCTGGCCTCCGCCTCCCCTTCCGGCATGCTTACGTACTGGTCTGTTATGTCCTCGACGCTTATGGGGTTATCTCCCTGCACGAACATGAACACCTCGTCGATCTTCTGACGGGGATTTTTCGTCTTGAGCACCAGGTTCCATCCCAGGTAGCATTTCTCGGGGTTCATTATATGGATGTCGGGCAGCCGCTGCCGGTCGATCCGCCGCTCGACCACAATGCCGAGCGAGAAGAGGTCTTCCATTATCATGAGCGGATCGGTACCCGTCTCGAAGATGTTCTCCCGAAAGGACGCGCTGATCCTGAAGTAGCGGTACCCCAGGTCCATTTCCTCTTCCTCGGACCTTTTCTCCTCCTCCGCTTCCGGACCGCGTGCGGCACCCGCGGCGGTTACCGTCCCTATTATCGCCTCGACCTTTTTCAGGAGCTCGTCCCTTCCGGCATCGAGATGGGGGCTCTCGCCACCCGCCTCGATGGAGGACCGTATCCAGTCCAGGCTTGCGAGCATCAGGTCGATGATCTCCCTCCCGACTGAAAGCGAGCCGGCCCTGACCATATCGAGCAGGTTTTCGAGCCTGTGGGTGAACGTGTACACGCTCCTGAAGCCGGCGATCCCCGAGCTTCCCTTTAAGGTATGTACATAACGGAAAATACCGTTAATGAGTTCCGGGTCCCTCTCGTCTTCCAGGCGCACCAGGTCCGATTCGAGGCTGGACAGAATATCGGCCGCCTCGCGGATAAACACGTCGCGCAAAACCTCGGTATCATCCATGTCCCGTATCCCCGCGTTTCAGTATTGACGCATTCGCGTTACGGCGCGGCCACCCGCCGCGCACCGCCGTCAGAACTCCTCGAAACCCTCTTCCTTCAGGACTTCCTTGATGTCGCGACCCGCGATGGGCTTTTTATCCTCCACGGGTTTGCGTCTTTCCGTCGTTGCGGCATCGGCATCCCTTTTCGGCGCCGTTTCCGGCCCCTTCGGCTTCCTGACGGCGGCCGCCGCGGCCTTGAGATGCACCTCCTTGTGCTTGGTCTGGTACACGTTGCCTCGCGTCCCTTCGCTTATCTTGAAGCGTTCGACCATCGACTGCATCTCGCGCGCCTGGCCGGCCATCTCTTCGCTCGCCGAGGCCGTTTCTTCGACCAGGGCGGCGTTCTGCTGCGTCATGCTGTCCATCTCCGATACGGCTATATTGATCTGGTCGAGCCCCTGCTTCTGCTCCTGGCTGGCGGCCGCGATTTCAGAAACGAGGCGCGCCACGTTCTTCATGGCGCCCACTATCTCGCGGAGCGCGTCGCCGCTGCGGTTGGCGAGGTCGGTTCCGGTCTCGATCTTGTCCGTCGAGTCCTTTATGAGCGCGCCGATCTCCTTGGCGGCATTGCCCGATCGCTGGGCGAGGTTCCGCACCTCGCCGGCCACGACCGCGAACCCGCGCCCCTGCTCGCCGGCGCGCGCGGCCTCGACCGCGGCATTGAGCGCCAGGAGGTTCGTCTGGAACGCTATTTCGTTTATGACCGAGATTATCTCCTCGATCTTCTTGCTCGACTTGTTGATTTCGTTGATCGACGCGACCGCTTCCATCACCACGCGGTTCCCTTCCTCGGCCATCTTCATGGTCTCGCCGGAGAGCCTGTTCGCCTGGTCGGAATTGTCGGCGTTCTGGCGTATCGCGGCGGTGGCCTCCTCGATGGTGGAGGCGATCTCCTCGAGCGACGAGGCCTGTTCGCTCGTGCGCTGCGAGAGGTTCTGGTTGCCGCCGGATATCTGGTCCACGGCCTGGGAGAGGTTCTGTGCGGCCACCAG
>CAZVEG010000154.1:0-6837 GCA_964625625.1 uncultured Leptospirales bacterium
ATCTCCGCTATCCACGGGAATGGAACGCCAGGGGCTTCGGGCGCTGGATGGCGGAGTCCGTGCGCATTTTCAGTGCTTTCAGCTAAAGCGCACACATCGATGGGACCGCGAACCGGAAGGCGCGGCGTAAAGAGGGAGGACGTCATGAAGGATTTCACCGGCCGTATGGTATTCATCACCGGGGGCTCCAGCGGCATCGGGCTCTCGACGGCGGAGATGCTCTCCGGCCTGGGGGCTAACATCGTCATCTTCGCGCGCGACGAGAAGAAGATGAAACGCGCGGTAAAACAACTGGAAAAGAATCGCCGCGACGGAACACAGACGATCGGCATGATGAAAATGGACGTCTCGAACCCCCGCGATGTCGCGCGTACGATCGATCGCGCGGTGAAATCCTTCGGGGCCCCCGATGTGCTCATGGCGAGCGCGGGAATCGGTGCCGCCGACACCTTCGAGAACATCTCCGCGAAAACCTTCGACGCGCTCATGAAGACCAACGTGTACGGCGTGCGCGAGACGGTCGCGGCGGCGCTGCCACACATGAAGGCACGGGGCGGGCACATGGTGCTGGTATCGTCGGAGGCGGGGCTCATCGGCATGTACGGGTACACGGCCTACGCGGCCTCGAAGTACGCGGTGGTGGGACTGGCCGAATGCCTGCGAGCCGAGCTGAAGCGCTACCGCATAGCCGTTTCGGTGGTGTGCCCGCCGGAGGTCAAAACCCCCTTCCTGGAGTGGGAGACGGCGACCATCCCCCCCGAAACGCGCATGGTCAAATCGTTCGCCGGGCTTCTCACGCCGGAGATCGTCGCCCGCGCAACGGTGAAGGGGGTCCGCCGCGGAAAGTTCCTCATCATTCCCGGGGTGATGGCCAGGCTCCTCTACTTCTTCCACCGCCTCACGAACGGGTGGGCGACCCGGGTGCCGAGCGACGCCATCGCCGCGTTCGCGCGCTGGAAGGCCGCTCGCGTGGCGAAGTGACCCGGCTCAGGCGGGGTCTTTCAGCACGATCCCGTGCTTCTTCGTGAAGTCGTTGAAGCCGGAGAGCTTTTTCCCCATATAGGTCATGTCGATCGCGCCGGCCGGGCAGTTGTTCACGCAGCCGTAACAGTAGACGCACTTTCCCGAATCCACGGCATAGTCTTTATACCGTATCGCGCCGGTGGGGCATTTCTCGGTGCAGGTGCCGCACTGTATGCAGGCCTTCCGGTCGATGCGGTGCGTGCCGGTCATAAGCCGGGCCCCCCAGAAGATCGAGAAGCCGCCCTTTATCGCCTCCCTGAAGTCGAATTTCTTCCCGTAGTCGACCGGTTTGTTCCCTTCGACGTTCCCGAGCGAGGACAGCGCGAATTCCCGTACCCTCTCGAAGGTCTTTTCGTCCGGCAGGTGACGGTACTTCAAAATGCGCTCCTCCATGCCCATTGACCAGGTGGGCGGGTAGGTGGACATATTGCCGAAGAGTCCCGCGCCCACGGGCACGCCGCCTTTTCCCACCATGAGGTCGAGAAGGGTACAGGCGGTGTTGTGCTGGTTTCCGCCCTCGCCGCCGAAGCTCACGAAAGCGGCGACCGGCGTGCCGTCGATCGGCCTGAGCGAAGAAATCCACTTCTTGAAATTGCCGGGCACGTCGTAATAAAACACCGGCGAGCCCGCCACGATAAGATCAAACGCGTCTATGCCGGCTGCGCCGAAATCGCGGTAATCGGAGGCGGTGACCGCGATTCCTTTTTCTGACAGTACGCGCGCGACGCATTCCCCGTACCGGCGGGTATTGCCGGCCTGGCTGTACCAGACAACCGCGGCTTTCCTGACACTCATGGTTTTCATCGGCGGCCGCTTCCCGGCAAAGACGGGCAATTCCCCGGCGATGGAGCACATCGTTGCCGCGCCGGCGGTTTGAAGCAGGCATTTTCGGGTCAGGGACTTTTCTCGTTCGGGAACCATGGAATTCCTTCCTCAACAGGCATGAAATGATGAAACGGGATACCGTCATTCGGTCGTTTATGGATGTGAACGGGCGACTGCCGGATTGTTACCACGGGAACGGCCGCAGCACAAATAAAAAAACCGGCGGCTTTCGCCACCGGTTCTCGGTTTCAGGTGTATGAAATACGTTATATAACGGAAACCCGAGCGGCCCTGGGGCCCTTCTCGCCTTTCTCTATCTCAAACTGTACCTCTGCGCCTTCCGGAAGCGTTTTGAAACCTTCGGCGATGATGGCCGTGTGATGCACGAACACCTCGCGTCCGTCACTGGCGGTGATGAAACCAAAACCCTTCTGGTCGTTAAACCACTTTACTGTACCCTGTGCCATTAAGCATACTCCTGGTTGTAATATACGGGAAAACCCGTTCGAATCAGCCCTTAAAACCGCCCTTTGGAATCCGCCTGGAATTAACGAGGGAGAGTTACGCGAGGAGTTTAGAGTGCTTTATCCGTTAAGGGCACCGTATATGAGGCGCCCGGTTTGTCAATGAATATACGCAAAAAATTAAATTTATTTGATTTTTATTGCGACGCCCGGTCCGGGCGGTATCGGCGAAAACCGGGAAATTTCAGCCTCCCGCGCGCTTGGCCTCGTACCCCTCGCGCGCCAGCGCGGCGATGACGCGTTCCGGGTCATCGCACTGCAGGACGATCGTCCCGTCTTTTGCCGTGCCGCCAGCGCCGAGGCCGCGCTTGAGCCGCGAGGCGAGCTCCGACAGGGCCGCGTCCGCAAGGGGAAGGCCGAACACGACCGTAACGGGCTTCCCGCCGCGGCCCTTCGTTTCGCGGCGGACGCGCACCACGCCGTCGTTTTTAATGCCGGAAGGCGTGGACGGGCCGTCTTTGCGTGAAGCGCGCTCGCGCAGGTCGCCCTTTTCGGTCGAGTATACCGTTTTATCTTTCATGGTGCTTCAATCACGCCCGGGCCGCCGCCCCGTACGCGCGGGGAGCGCCCCGCTGGCCTACTTTTTGACGCGGGAGTTCCACTGCTCGATGCGGTCCGCGAGCTTCGCGAAGAGCTCCTTCGTGTCGCCTTCTATCGTAATGGATTCGATTTTGTCGCCCTGGGCTATGGCGTTGACGATCTCCTGGTCGGAGGCGTCGAGGACCGCGCCGAACACCGTGTGCTTGCCGTTGAGCCAGGGCGTGGGAACGTGGGTGATGAAGAACTGGCTTCCGTTGGTGTTGGGGCCGGCGTTCGCCATGCTGAGTATGCCGGGTTTGTCGTGCTTGAGCGATGGCGAACACTCGTCCTCGAAGGAGTAGCCGGGACCGCCCGTACCGGTTCCCAGCGGGCAGCCGCCTTGGATCATGAAGTTCGCGATGACGCGGTGGAACTTCAGGCCGTTGTAAAAACCCTTCTGCGCTAGGTTCGCGAAATTCGCGACGGTGACCGGCGCGGCGTCGGCGAAGAGCGAAAGCCTGATGTCGCCCCTGTTCGTCTTTATGGTTGCGGTGAGCGTGCTCATGGGTGCTCCTTGTATCGTTGTGATGTGCGGCGAAAATATGAATCGTATCTTCCGAATTGTTGCGTAACGACAAAAATGTCATCGCGAGGAGGCCGCAGGCCGACGTGGCGATCTCAAAAGGCAACGCGTTTTCATTGGAAAACCCAATGCTCTGTGAGATTGCCACACCCCGATACGTCCGGGGCTCGCAATGACGCTTCGTAATGTAACAACTCTAGTATAGTGCGGCGCGATTTGTCAACAGCAGTGCGGGAAAAAAAGTCCTTGCCGTACGGGTTCCATGATACTCTCTGGATGCTCGTACCCGACTACGTGCGAAAGGGGCATATGGCACACGAACAACCGGGGCTTCCCGAAAACCGCTTCTTCTTCAACCTCACGCCGGACATCATACTCCGCGCGCTGGAGGAGGCCGGCTTCGCGCCGTCCGGGCACTGCATGGCGCTCAACAGCTACGAGAACCGGGTCTACGACCTCAGGCTGGAGGACAACTCGCACGTGGTGGCCAAGTTCTACCGCCCGGGACGCTGGACGCGCGAACAGATACTGGAGGAGCACCGCTTCCTGGCCGACCTGCGCGCCGACGAGATCCCGGTGTGCGCCCCGCTCGAGCTCTCGGGCGGAGGGACCCTCCGCGAAACCGAAGGCATCCTCTACGCCGTGTGGCCGCGCACCGGCGGCCGCGTGCCCGACGAGCTCTCCGACGAGGAGCTGGCCATGCTGGGGCGGCTCTGCGCGCGCATCCACAACAACGGGGCGGCGGGAAAGGCCCCGCACCGTATAGAGCTCACCGGCGAGAGCTACGGGCTTCAGCCGCTCGCCTTTCTACTCGAACGGAACTTCCTCCCCGAGCACTGCCGCGGGCGCTACGAGAAGGCCGTCCGCGAGGTGGTGGACATCTACGAGTCGCTCCGCGCCGGCGTGCCCTTTCACCGCATTCACGGCGACTGCCACCTCGGAAACCTCCTGCGCGGAAGCGAGGGCTACTTCTTCCTGGACTTCGACGATTTTCTGAGCGGCCCGGCCGTGCAGGACGTCTGGATGCTGGTCCCCGCGCGCGATACCGAGGGCCTCAGGGCGCGCCGGGTGTTCCTGGACGCCTACCGGACCTTTCGCGACTTCGACGACGCGTGGCTTCGCCTGGTCGAGCCGCTCCGGGCGCTTCGCTTTATCCGCTACGCGGCATGGATCGCCATGCGCTGGGACGACCCGGCCTTCCCGGCGGCCTTTCCGCATTTCGGCACGGTGGAGTACTGGGAGAACGAGACGCGCGACCTCGAGGAGCAGCTTCGCTTTTTCTACGGAAACACCGACGACCTTCCACAGGGCATGAGGGGCGACACGCCGAAGGAGGAGGAGAAGGAGCTCACCAACAAGGACTTCTTCTGGGACTGGGAGGGCTGAAGGCCCGGGCCGTTCAGCCGAGCGTAAACGGATCGGCGTCCTTCCACGCGGGGAAGGAGCTCCGGTAGGCCGCGAGCGTTTCATGCGAAAGCTCGACCACGCGCGTACCCTCACCGTCGCCCGCGTCCACAAGCACCTCGCCCGAATAATCGAGAGCCATGGAGTCGCCCGAATAGGCCACGCCGTTTCCGTCGGACCCCACACGGTTCACGCCGACAACATAGCACTGGTTCTCGATGGCGCGCGCCGCGAGCAGCGCCCTCCAGTGCCGCGCGCGCTTCGCCGGCCAGTTGGCCACGTACAGCGCGAGGTCGCAGGCGTTGCCGACGTTGCGCGACCACACGGGAAAGCGCAGGTCGTAGCAGATGAAGGGGCGTATCTTCCAGCCTTCGATATCCATCACCGGCGCGAGCGTTCCCGGCGCGTAGACGGCGTCTTCTCCGGCCATGCGGAAGAGATGTCGCTTGTCGTAGTGCGAGACCGTTCCGTCCGGGCGCGCCCACAGCAGGCGGTTGTAGTGCCGGCCGTCCTCAAGGATAACGGCGCTCCCGGCCACGCAGGCGTCAAGCTCGCGGGCCCAGCGGCGAAGGGCCGCGGCGGCCTGCCCATCCATCCCCTCCGAAACCTCCGACGGCTTCATGGTGAAACCGGTCGTAAACATCTCCGGAAGCGCGACCAGATCGGCCTTCCCGGCAAGCGGCGAAAGGAGCGCGTCGAAGCGCGCGATGTTCCCCCGAACGTCGTGCCAGGCCAGGTCGGCCTGAACCAGGGCCACCCTCAGATTCTGCATAAGCGCTCCGCCGCCCGTTCGAGCGTCTCGTCCTTTTTGGCGAAACAGAAACGCAGAACGCGGTGATCGGCCGCGTCGTGGTAAAACACCGAGGGCGGTATGGCCGCCACGCCGTGCTCCATCGTCATGCGCCGCGCGAAATCGACGTCGCGCTCGTCGGTGATCGCGGAGTAGTCGAGCATCTGGAAATAGGTGCCGCGGCTGGGGATCGCCGCGAAGCGCGAGGGCGCGACGAGCGCGAGGAACCGGTCACGCTTCTTCTCGTAAAATTCGGGAAGCGCCAGGTAGGAGTCTTTGTTCTCGAGAAACTCGGCGTAGGCGTGCTGAACGGGCGTCATGGTGGCGAAGGTGAGGTACTGGTGGATCTTCCTGAACTCCTCCGAGAGCGGCGCGGGCGCCACGCAGTAGCCGACCTTCCAGCCCGTGGTGTGCCAGGTCTTGCCGAACGAGCTGATGACGAAGCTTCGCCGCGCGAGCTCCTCCTCGCGCGCCATGCTCCAGTGCGCGAGACCGTCGAAGACGATGTGCTCGTAGACCTCGTCGCTCACGATGAGGATGTCGGTATCGCGGACGATTTCGGCGAGGGAGTGGAGATCATCGTCCGAAAGCACCGCGCCCGTCGGATTGTGCGGCGAGTTGAGGATGATACAGCGCGTGCGGGGGGTGATGGAGTCCTTCACCATGTCCCAGTCGATCGAGTAGTCGGGATGGCGCATGCGGCAGTACACGGGTACGCCGCCGCAGAGCGTAATGGCCGGGACGTACGAGTCGTACGCGGGCTCCATCACGATCGCCTCGTCGCCCGGGCCCACCGCGGCCGCGATGGCGGCGAAGAGCGCCTCCGTAGCGCCGGAGGTCACGGTGATCTCGGTCTCGGGATCGTAGCGGCGGCCGTAGAGCTCGAATGTCTTGTCGGCGATGCGCTCGCGCAGAAGCGGCACTCCCTGCATGGGGGCGTACTGGTTCGCGCCCCGGCGCATGTGCTTCTCGACGAGGGCGATGAGCGCCGGGTCCACATCGAAGTCGGGAAAGCCCTGCGAGAGGTTGACGGCCCCGTGCTCGTTCGCCAGGCGCGTCATCCGCGTGAAGATGGTCACGCCCACCGCGGGGAGTTTCGATTGTATATTCATGTTCCGTTTCCGTGGAAGAACGCCTGACGGCGGTATCATCGAGATTCGGGGGAGGAG
>CAZVEG010000155.1:0-3099 GCA_964625625.1 uncultured Leptospirales bacterium
CCGCCCTCGTAGGGCGTCCCCTCAAGAATCAGCGACTCGACCCTGAGCTTCAAGAGATCCTTCGGCTTCATCGCGAGCGGGTTTTTGTTGAGGACCACCATGTCGGCCATCTTGCCCGTCTCGATGCTCCCCCGCTCATTTTCATCGAAGCTCGTCCAGGCCGCGTTGATCGTGAAGAGCTTGAGCGCCTCCTGCACGGAGAGCGACTGTTCGGGGACGTAATGGTTGCACGCGGCCCAGATGCCGAAGACCGGGTCGGGCAGCGTGCAGGGCGCGTCGGAGCCGCCGCTCATCACGATACCCATGTCGGCGATTTTCCGCAGCGGCGAAAGCCGGTAGGCGCGCTCGCCCATGATCTCCTCGATGTATTCCAGGGGCTCCAGGTTCCAGTGGATGAAGGCCGGCTGCATGGCCAGCGCGATCCCCAGGTCAGCGCATTTTTTCAGGCCGTCTCCGGTGGGAAGGCAGGCGTGGATGATCGTGTGGCGGTGATCGTCGCGCGGGAAGTCTTTCAGCGAGGCCGTGAGGGCGCGCACGGCCTGGTCGAATGCGGCGTCGCCGATCGCGTGCATCTCGATCTGCAGACCGGCGCGGTTGGCCTTTTTGGTGAAGGCGATGACGGCGTCGTCCGGGTAGAAGAGCACTCCGCGATTGCCGGGATCGTTCGCATACGGAAGGTTCATCGCGGCGTCGACCGAGCCGAAGCATCCGTCGAGGGCCGTCGCGAAGCAGCCCCCTATGCGGGGAAGCCCGCGCCGCGTGGCCTTTTTCACGTCCATGGTCTGGAAGTACACCCGGACCTGGAGCGGGCCGGCAACGCCGCGCGCGAAGGTGCGCTCCAGGTCGACGTCCATGTCCAGGGGAAAGCCGACACCCGAGACCGTGTGGAACATGCCGATCCCGCGCGCGGCCATGAAGTCCGCGGCGTCGATCATCCCGCCGATATTCCTGATGAGCGAGACCTTCTTGGTGACAAAGTCCGTGCAGGCGAAAAACGCCTCCTGGTTCATCTCGCCGCTGTCGGCGTGGAAGCCGCGCAGCGCGCGAATCCTCGCGGGAAGCATGTCGATGAGCTTCGAGTTGAGGATGCAGGCGTGGCCGTCGTACTTCACCAGGAAGACGGGCCGGTCGGCGCACACCGAATCGATCTCGGCGCGCGAGAGGAGGCGCTTTTCCTTAACACTGTGCGTCGAGGCGCCGAATCCCATCACGAGGGAATCGTCGTTCTCCGCGGCGAATTCGGCGATCGACTGCCGCATCTCGTCGATCGACGCTGCGCCGCGGATGTCGAGGCCCGCGTTGAATATGGCGAAGGAGGCGAAGTGCACGTGCGTGTCGGCGAAGGCCGGAAGGAGCGCCCGTTCCCCCAGGGATACACGCTCGGCGCCCGCGTAGCGTTCGGGAAGGTCCTTCCCGACGAAGGTGATCCGCCCGCCGTCCTCGACGCAGAAGCGATGAACGCCGTTCCCGGCGTCGCAGCTTACGATGTTCCCTTCGTATACCTTCATCAGACACCTCCCCCGGCATCCCGCAGCGCGATACCATTAACGATCATCATACACCCCGCGCCGCGGATGTCAATCACCCGATTGCGCCGGGACCCGTTTCAATGTTGTGTCCATGTTAATTAATGCCGTCACGCGACGGGCGCGGGGATTTTTTATTGCGTCGGCGCGTTTTTTAACGGATACTCGTGATGATGACCTTCGACGCGTGCGGGAATGCGTGAATACATCCCGTTTCGTCCGAGGGAAACGAAGGCACGAACGGACACGGAATGTCATACAAGAAAACCATAGGCGCGCGGACATACGCGTTCACCTCGCTGAAGGACCTGCTGGCGAAGGCCTCGCCCGGACGTTCGGGAGATCTGCTCGCCGGTATCGCCGCGGAAAGCGCCGGGGAGCGCGCGGCCGCGCAGATGGCGCTCGCCGACGCGTACCTCTCGGACTTCCTGCGCGAGGAGATCGTCCCGTACGACGAGGACGAGGTCACGCGCCTCATCCTCGACGCGCACGACGGGGACGCCTTCGCCGAAATCTCCGCGCTCACCGTGGGCGAGTTCCGCAACTGGCTCCTCCTCGACGAGACCACGGGCGACACGCTCAAACGGGTCTCCCCCGGCATCCTGCCCGAGATGGCCGCGGCCGTCTCCAAGCTCATGCGAAACCAGGACCTCATCCGCGCCGCCGCGAAGATTCGGAACGTCACCGCGTTCCGGAACACCATCGGCCTTCCGGGGAGGCTCTCGGTGCGCCTTCAGCCGAACGACCCGGTCGACGACCCCAGGTCGATCGCCGCGCAGATCATGGACGGCCTCTTCTACGGCTGCGGCGACGCGGTCATCGGTATCAATCCCGCCACGGACAATTACGGCTCGGTTACGGAGCTCCTGCGCCTCCTCGACGGCGTCATCTCGCGCTTCTCCATACCGGCGCAGGGCTGCGTGCTCACCCACATCACCACGACGATAAAAGCCATCGAGAAGGGCGTGCCGGTGGACCTGGTCTTTCAGTCCATCGGAGGAACACAGAAGGTGAACGAGAGCTTCGGCGTAAACGTGGCCGCGCTCCGCGAGGGGTTCGACGCGGGGGCGTCGCTCGGGCGCGGGAGCGTCGGCTCCAATTTCATGTATTTCGAGACGGGCCAGGGAAGCGCGCTCTCCGCCGGCGCGCACCACAACGCCGACCAGCAGACGCTCGAGGCCCGCGCCTACGGCCTCGCGCGCGCCTTCAAGCCCCTGCTGGTCAATACCGTCGTCGGCTTCATCGGCCCCGAATATCTCTACGACGGCAAACAGATAATTAGGGCGGGCCTGGAGGACCATTTCTGCGGCAAGCTTCTCGGCCTTCCCATGGGCACCGACATCTGCTACACCAACCACGCCGAGGCCGACCAGGACGACATGGACACGCTGCTCACGCTCCTCGGCGTTGCCGGCTGCAATTTCATCATGGGCGTGCCCGGGGCCGACGACATCATGCTTAACTACCAGAGCACCTCGTTCCACGACGCTCTGTACGTCCGCGCCACGCTGGGCCTGCGCCCCGCTCCCGAGTTCGAGGACTGGATCAAGCGTATTGGGCTTTTCGACGAGCG
>CAZVEG010000155.1:3199-6777 GCA_964625625.1 uncultured Leptospirales bacterium
GATCCGGTTAAAACCATGTCCATGGACGAGAAGAATAATAAAACTCAAACCATCATCACCAATCCCTGGGATTCACTGAGACGCTTTACCGGCGCGCGCATAGCCCTGGGGCGCTGCGGCTCGTCACTGCCCACGGAAGAGCTCCTCCGCTTCCGCCTCGCGCACGCGCGCGCGAAAGACGCCGTGTACGCGGCGCTCGACTACGAGCGGCTCGGGACCGACGTCGAACGCATTACGGGTACGGACGCGCTCCTTCTCGAAAGCAGGGCCGCGGACCGCGCCGAGTATCTCAAGCGCCCCGACCTGGGGAGGAGTCTTTCGGAAGAATCGGCCGCTCTGCTCGCTTCCCGCGCGCCCGGCGCCTCGTGCGACATCGCCCCCGTGATCAGCGAAGGGCTCTCCGCCTTCGCGATCGAGCGGAACATCACGCCCCTCCTGGAGCTCTTGTATCCCGAGCTCCGCCGCGCGGGCCTCTCGACGGCGCCGGCCTGCCTGGTGAGCCAGGGGCGCGTTGCGGTCGCCGACCAGGTCGGCTCCCTCCTCGGGGCCCGCATCGCGGTCATCTTTATCGGAGAGCGGCCGGGCCTCAGCTCCCCCGACAGCATGGGGATATACCTCACCTTCAATCCCCGGCCGGGAACCACGGACGAACGGCGCAACTGCATCTCGAACGTGCGCCCCGAGGGCATGTCGTACGGCGCGGCCGTCTCGAAGCTCATGTACCTCATCCGCGGATCGCTTCACCTCGGGCTTTCGGGTATTGCGCTCAAAGACGAGCAGAAGTCGGATGACGCGATCCCGGAAGGGGGTCGCGACGATAAGGAGCTTCAGCCCTGATCGATCGCCGGAACAAACCCAGGGTACATACATCGGGAAAAATGATGGTTTAATCTCCCGGCGTGTACTATACTTGTACTCGAGGCTGAACGGACCGGGGTATACGAATGGCCAGCGACAAGGAATTATGCCTGCGGAGGCTTCGGAGCAGACTCCAGGAGTCCGTGCCAATCCCCGACGCCGAATGGGAATACGCGAAAACGCACTTCCACACCGAGACCTATCCGAAACACTCATACCTGGTAAAGGCGGGCGAGAAATCCAACAAGGTGTTCTCACTTGCGAAAGGACTCGTACGATATTTTTACATCACCGAATCCGGCAGGGAGTTCAACAAGTACTTCGTCACCGACAACCGCTTCTTCGGATCGTTCAGCTCGCTCTTTCTCGACATGCCCTGCGGATTCTTCATCCAGGCCCTGGAGGAGACGGAGGTTCTGGCCATAACGAAGTCCTCGATGGAAGAGATGTATTCCAGGCACATCTGCTGGGAACGGGTGGGACGCCTGAGCGCCATGTCGTTCATCTGCCACATGGAGCTCAGGGAAAAGGAGTTTCTTCTCGATCCGCTCGAGGTCCGTTACTCCCGGCTGATCAGGGAACACCCGGACCTCATCGACAGGATCCCCCAGTACCACATAGCCTCCTATCTCGGCGTGACCGACGTCGCCCTCTCGCGCATGCGGAAGAAAATGAGGGATTCCTGAGCCTCAAAATTTTATATTAAAAACCCACCCTATTAACCCGGGTTAATTACAACCCGTGGCGCGCCCGCTATAATCGGAACATAACGGCCGGGGTCCACTCGATCCGAAACGGGACCGCCGTTAAGGAAATACATTACGCTGCAAGGAGCGGGCCATGAATGATTATGATGTCATCGTTATCGGTGCGGGCTGCGGAGGGCTGGGCGCGGGAGCCCTGCTGGCACACCAGGGACGCAGGGTCCTTGTCGTGGAGCAGAGCGAGCGTGTCGGCGGATGCTGTTCGACCTTCGAGAAGCAGGGATACAAAATCGACCTGGGCGCCTCGATCATAGAATTCCCGCAGGTGATCGACTGGTGTTTCCAGAGGATGGGAACGACGTTCGCGAAGGAGGTGGACCTGGTGGCCGTCGACCCGGTTTTTTCCGCCATCCTGCACGACGGCACCAGGGTCAGCTATCCCATCTCCCTGGAGGGCACGGCGAAGGAGATCGGGAGAATAGCGCCCGGGGACGTGAAGGGCTGGGAGCGGTACTCGAAGAAAATGCAGGGCTTTCTCGACGCGGCGCTCAAGGGATTCTTCGTCAGCCCCGCGACTAACCTGGCGGACGTCGTCAGGCTTTTCGCCCGGACGCCTGCCCTTCTGAAATACAACAGCATGTTCTTCGGCAGTTACGAAGGCATCATCAGAAAATATTTCAAGGATGAGAAGGTCGTCGAATCACTTTCCTTCCACAGCTTTTACGCGGGCCTGCCCCCGGCGCTCCTCCCCGGGCATTTCGCCATGATTCCCTACGCCGAACACGGCGGCATCTATTACGCTAAGGGCGGCATGATCGGCATCCCGAAGGGTTTCCAGAAATGCGGGGAACGGTCCGGGATGAAGGTGCGACTCAACGCCCCGGTCAGGAAGATCCTGATCGAGAACAAAAGGGTGAAAGGGGTCCTGCTCGAGGACGGCACCGAAATAACCGCGGGCATCGTCGTCTCGAACATCAACGCGAAGAAGATGTACCTCGAGATGGTGGGCGAAGAGCATCTGCCGTGGCTGGCGAAGGTCGGCCTGAAGAGCTACACCTATTCCATGGCGACGCCCATGCTCTATCTCTGCCTCGACTACCGGCCGCCGCTCGAGGACCATCACACCCTGATGACGCTGCCGATGGACAGGGTAAACGCGTACTGGAACGATCACTACCTGAAGGGGTCTTTCCCGCGAGAGCAGTTCGGCATACTGAGCTGGACCACGAAGTCCGATCCCTCGCTCGCGCCGAAGGGCCACCACATCATCGCGGTTACGCTTGCCCCGGGGGTCTACCGCCTGGACGGCGCGGGATGGGAGGCGAGCAGGGAGAGGTTGAAGGAAAGCATTATCGATTACCTCGCCGAAACCTATCTCCCCGGCCTCAAGGAGCATGTGGTGCTGGCCGAGCTTTCCACTCCGGTCGACTTCGAGAAGCGCCTGCGCTCGCCCGAGGGCGCGATCTACGCGCTGAGGCAGGACCTTCCGCATTCGATGATGTTCCGTCCCTCGGCCAGGTCGCGGCACGTCAAAGGCCTCTACCTGGCCGGAGCGTCGACGCATCCCGGCGGCGGGGTCCCGACCGTAACCGCGTCCGCCATGATAGCGGCCGACCTGATCGAAAAGTACGAGAAATAGGAGGGAACCGAGATGAATACAACGTTGATCGTAACGGGCGTCGTCGTTCTGCTGCTGCTTTTCGCGCTCAGGAAGAAGAGCAGGAGATCGTTCGCGTGGAATCTCCTCCGGCAGGTCATTTACCTGGTTCCGAGGTACTTCGCATGATTCATTAGACGAAATCCGGCATCGCTTTCCCGGACGGGAAGGCCCTCGGCCGGTTGCCGATCCGTCGAGAGCGATGCCGGCACGTACGAGCGCAGTAAAACGAAAAGACGCCCTCGTTTCGACGAGGGCGTCCGTACGATCAGCCTTTTCTTTTCTTCAACTCGAGCGCCGTCTTAAGCCCCTTCTCGCGGATCACCTTGATCTTGAGGCCCGTCTCGGTCAGCTTGAAA
>CAZVEG010000156.1:0-6775 GCA_964625625.1 uncultured Leptospirales bacterium
TCGCATAGGCCGTTTCCATAGGGGTCGCATATATGCGACCCCTATGGAAACGGCCGGGGGTGCAGTGCGAATCAATAAATCATAACAGGGCAAATACATTTTCAGGAGAGCACAATGAAACACGGAATAGCTACAGCGATACTCTGCGCGGCGGTGGTCGCGGCGACCTTAATGCCGGCGAAGGCGGAGGCCGCCGGGATGAGCGTCGGGGCGAGCACGTGGTACTCGCAATGGAATTTGAAAACGCCTGATATTAATGCACTGGAAAGCGAATGGTCGCTTCTGTACGGGCCATCGATCGGAATCGACTTCGCCGGTAACTGGTCGCTCGCGAGCGTGTTCCTAACCGGAAATTACAATTTTAAGGACGATTACTATGGAATGGATATTAATTACCGGAGATACGATTCGGATACCACTCTTAATTACTCCCTGTTCAAATGGCTCAAGGTTTTCGGCGGAGTTAAATACATGCGGTACGATCTCAGGGACAGCGGGGCCGTCATCCCCCCGCTAGGGTCCTCCAATTTAAAACATTACACCTACGGCCCGGGGCTCGGTCTTGGGCTTACGGTGCCCCTCCTGGAATCCCTATTTGCCCTCGCCAATGTTTCGGTGATGCGCCTATCAGGCCAGACTTCGAGCGATGGCGCCCCGAATACCCGCTGTGTCGAAACGGGCTACAATGTCGCCGCATCCCTCGCGTATTATATCGACTCCCTGGCGACCACCCTCAGCCTCGGATGGCGCCACCAGTATTTCGAGTCCAACGACAGGAATACCGAAGGCAGTAATAACAGATTTACGTTTACAGGCCTGACCTTCTCCGCTGTATACAATTTCAGTCTGGGGTCAGAGGAGTAGGCGTATCGACCCCGGCCCCCTCTCCCATTAAGATTGGATGAAAGGAGAGGGGGAGTGCGAGTGGATGGGCTGTTGGTTTCAGATGTATACTGTTTTGATGTACGCGGTGTTGTTTTCGCCTGTCGGCACAGGACTACGAAGGAGTCCACCCATAAAAGGATGATTTGCCGTCCGTGGTCATTTGAGTGCCGGTGCTCCCGGGATTATTGATGGAATTATAATAGATGTTAGTGTTGATCTCATAAAAAATATAATTTCCATCCTCTGACCACTGGGGATAAAACTCGTGTTGCGTGGTATTACCGGTAAGCTTGGTTCTTTCCTTCGTCGTCAGGTTCAGGGTGTAAACGGAGAATCTCGGATTGGCAGCGCTTATCCTCGAGCTGCAGGCCATCTGGTACGGATTTGTCGGTGACCACGCCAGGTGTATGAGCGATTCATTGGCGGCGGTTGTCGTGTCCCAGCTGAACAATTCGGTGCCATAGGGGTTTGCGCTGCTGCCGTCGGCTTTGACCGCATAGATCTTCGCGTTACAGTCCGCATCAAAGTGGACAAAGGCGATCCGTGTGCCGTCGGGAGACCAGGTGGGATACTTGTCCATTCCACTGGCGCAATTGGTAATCTTCACGGGCGTAGGATTTGTCGCACCCGTTGAAATTACCCAGATATGATGATTGGGATTGTAACTGGAATCAAAATCGTAATCGATATACGCAAGTTTTGAACCGTCCGGAGAGAGGGCCATTGAGAAGTCGCCGGAAAAAGATAAATTCGAGGGTGTAATATCGACAGTGCCGCCTGAATTATTAAATTCAATATATTCATCGCCGGAATTGTCAAAAAGAAGGTAAGCAAGCCTGGTACGGTCCAGCGAAGCGGAAGGCAGTGCCAGCAATATTGTATCGCCGGTGGTATCTGCCGGGACAAATTCAGTGGTAGTGATGGGCGCAGTGTCGTTCATTCTCAGGATAGCCGTATCGGCACCGGAGCTCCCGTATGCGAAAACGACATCGTCCGGGGACAGGGCCGTCAGGGCGGGCGTCCCGTTTCCTGATGGACTGAATCCGCTTTCGCCGGCGCTGTTTTCAGCCTTCACCCATACGTAATAGCTCATGCCGTTTGTCAGGCCGGTAAGCAGGCAGGCGGCCGAACTGAAATCGCCGCCGAACCGGGTGGCCGTGTCCGGGTCGTCGGAGGTATTGTACCATACCTGGTAACTGTTCGCGCCCGCCACCGCCGACCATGTCACCGTCAGTTGCCCGGCGGCAAGCGTTATCGCGGGTACGTCCGGATCATCCGGCACCGTGCTCGCCCCGCCGCCCCCTCCGCCTCCTCCGCCGCAGGCCATAAGTCCGGTTATCGCGATCAGCCCGACCAGCACTACCATCTTCTTCATTTTCATTTTCCAGGGAACTCCATATCTGAAATCATTCCGCTGAAACGCGGCATGGACAGTGAACCTTTTTATTCCCATTGTTTCCGCGACGCATGGAAAAAGCCCCTTAAAAGGGGCTTTCAGGATCACTTCATTTTGAATATACTCATGTTATTCCATCGTTGTCGCCCATGTTTATAAATTTTGACCGCTTTTTATGTCGCTCTTTGAATTCGGTCGGGCTCATTCCTTCCTGTTTCTGGAAGGCGAGGTTGAAGGCGTTCTTCGAATTGAAGCCGCATCGATAAGCGACGTTGATCATGCGCACGGGTTCATCTTCCATGATCATCTTTTTCGCCGCGTTTATACGGTACGTATTGATGAGCGCACGGAAACCGGTATGAAGGCGGGTATTCAATATCTCCGAGAGCTGGTGCGGGGTGATGGACAGGGCTTCGCTCAACGTCCGCAACGACAGTGCTTCGTCCAGGTAAAGGGTTTCAAGCTCCATGAGCTCTTTTATGCGCTCGAGTACGGCCTCCGTTTCTATGCCTCGGAGCATGGACCGTTTATACCGGGTCTCCCGGGACTCCTTCCATATCTCCAGGAAAAATTCCGCATGACTCCTTTCAAAATAGAAGAAGAGGATGATGATGCAGTTGATCAGAACCAGCATCGCCATAAGCATGCTCTTCCACCTCATGAGATTCGCCGCGTACATCGCGACAAACGCCGCCGTCAATATGAGGTTGTACGCCACGAACACCTTTTTCTGCATGATCAGGCGCATCCCTTTCCGGGACAGTATTCGGCTTCCCCGTACGATTGAAAGGACGATGCTGAAAATGGCCCACGGCGCGGCCCCGTAGAGTATCAAAAGATATATGCTCCGTATATATTCATTCCGGATACCGGCAAACCCCACCGACGCGAGTTTCAGCTCCGGACCCTGCAGATAAAACGGGATGAAATATAACACGGCGAGAACCCCGGGCGCGAACAGCAGCGCCATAAGGCGGTCGAATTTCAGCCTGCCTTCAAGCATCACCATGAAACGGCAGTACAGCAGGGGACCCAGGAACAGCTCGAACGGCTGGTGGGCGTACAGGAGGTGCGGATAGCGCGTGTAATAACCGTATTCCTCGAACATCCAGAAAAGCGCGTTAACCGCCCATAAAAAGGAGACCGTAAAAACAACAACGGTTTCCGTTCTGTTTCTTTTTTCGGTGAAATAGCCTGAAGCGAGTGTAATGACCGAACAAGCGCTGCCGATAAGCAGCAGATTCAGAATATCATTCATGAGTTATCATCGATGCGCAAATAATCGAGGCGGATGTCCCCGGCGGCCCGCGCCTTGATACCGTCCCCTGTCCCGGTTCTTTCCGGCATAGTATGTCTCCAGCAATTAATCTCCACCACTTTTTCGGCGGTCTCCGTTTAACGGTCAGCCGCCCGGGATGATCACACCCCGTACCCGTCCTCGAGCAGCTCCACCAGCCGCGCGGTGAAGCGCGCCGCGGGGGCGCCGTCGACGACGTCGTGGTCGAAGAGGATCGTCATTTTGAGGTATTCGCGGATTGCCGGCCCGGCCTTCCCCGCGGCGTTCTTCCGGGTTATTGAGCCAAGGGCGAAGCAGACCGGGTGGATGGTGGTGGGCACGATCCAGCCGTCCATGGCCCCCATCATGCCGACCGAGGTGAGGACGGCGGTGCCCATCATGCGCTTAATCCGGAAGGGATTGCGCAGCAGGAGCCTCCACACAAGCAGGCGCACGAAGCCGGGCAGCAGCGCGTACAGGCGCAGGGGGCCGCTTTCCCGCCGCTGTCCGATGACGAGTGCGCCCTCGCCTTCGACGGTCGCCTTTTTCGCGCGCTCTATCTCGTCGTAAATATCAGCGACACTCTTTTTATCGGTCGCGCGGATGACCAGCGGCAGGGGGACGGGTACGCCGCTAACCTCCTTTTCGACAAGGATGGAGAGGTCGACCTCGTCGAAGAGCACCAGCCCCGCCCTTCCCCTGCGGAGCGCGTGCACCTGTTTGTGCTCGGCGAGCGCCCGGCCGACGCAGGCGATGGTCCACGAGGTAAAGGAGAGCTTCGTGCCAGGGGTGCGCTTTTTCCCCCGTATCCTCTTTCGCGCTTTCGTTACATCGATCTCGAGCAGGGCCTGCACATAGTGTTTACGCGCGGCGAGACGACCGATGTCGATGGTGAACTGCCGGCTTGCGGGGAAGGTGCGGAGGGTGTGGGGTTCCGGTTCCATGGCCGGGTAGTTGTACCATTTGCATGCACGACTGTCCAGTTATTTCGATCACCGCAAAACGACGTTTTCTCCGGAGAGAAGCGGAGGGGCGAAGTGTTCATTGCTCCAGGCGATCGCAAACGCTCCCCCTGCCAGTGCGCATTACTCCGGGACGACAGGCCGACGCATCCGGATTCTCGGCGAGGATTACGCTTTATCCTTCGAGAATAAAGATTGAAACCCCCGGGCTTCAGGTATGTTGCACTGTTGAAAGCGTCCGGCAAATCCTCCGGACGCCTTTATGCCTGATGGAGATAACGGCATGTTCGCGACGGAATCCCCTCCTCGCGATAATTAGATTTTAAAATAACAACATGAGCTCAATTCGTCTTCACAATGCGAAAGCCAATGGTCTGATTCTCAAAATCGGGCCCTTGTGCATCACGCTTCGCGGACCGAACTGAGTCCGCGCCGTCGTAATAGCTCCCGCCACGATCCGACTTGCCCGTGCCGCCCTTCGCCCCCCGCGGGTTGTTCTCGGAACTGTTTTGATAGTAATAGACATCATACCAGTCGTCACACCATTCCGACACGTTCCCGCTCATGTCGTAGAGTCCCCAGGCGTTCGGCTTTTTCGCGCCCACCTGATGAATCACATAGCCGGAGTTTCCGCTATACCAGCAATAGTCGCCGTCTATCTCGTCTCCCCATGAATACTTCGTCGACGTCCCGGCCCGGCAGGCGAACTCCCACTCCGCCTCGGTGGGAAGGCGTATCATCGACCCGGTGCGTGAGCTCAGCCTTTCGCAAAACGCCGCGGCATTGTTCCAGCTCACGCATTCGACCGGCTTGTCGTCACCATTGTCCCTGCTCGGGTTGTTCCCCATGATCGCCGTGTACTGGGCCTGGGTCACTTCGTATTTGCTCATCCAGAAGCCGTTCAGCGTTACCTTGTGCCGCGGGTGCTCGTAAAACATCCCCTGGTCGTCAGGCGAACCCATCATGAAAGTCCCGCCGGGGATATACACAAAGGCAATGCCGCCGACCGTAACCTCCCTGCCGCCGCCTTTGATTTTAAAATTCCTCTGGGCTTCGGCGGCCATTCGCTGCGTTTCCGCTCGCATCCGTTCTTCTTCCTGCCTTCTTTCCTCTTCCCTCTTTTTTGCCATTTCCTCGCGCTTCTTCGCCGCTTCCTTCATTCTTGCTTCTTTCGCAATCAGCTCCTGTTCCCTGATGGGGGCAAAGACCCGTGCGTCGTTTTTTTCAGAAAGCGCCCCCACCCCCAGCAAATCCGCCACGGAGTTGTATCTTTCCACGAGGGCGGACGTGGCGAAAATGCTCAGATCGCCGTTGGCGATCTTTCGGGCTTCATCCAGCGCCGCCTTTGCCTCGGCGTTTTTATCCTGAAGATTGAAAAACTCGGCGCGATCCGCCAGCGCGCGCACCCGCGAGAGGAGATAGTTCCGCCCGGTTTCCCCTGCCGCCTTCCGCTTGTCCGCATAGCGCGCGGCGAGCCCGTTTCTCATGGCGGCGTCGCGTATGCCACCGGCATAGTTGTTCGCGGCATCGTATTCGACCAGCGCGGAGGCGAAGGCGTACTCGCCGTAGAGCGCGTCGCCCTTCTTCTCGCGCAGCGCCGCGAGCGCCGCCGTAATACTGTCGTACCGCTTCAACAGCGTCGCGCCGATCTCCGCCATCCCCGGACCCTTCAGCTCGGCCGGTGTCGACGTCTCATCTTCCTCCACCTTGCCGTAGCGCCCCCGCAGCGCCATGAGCGCCTTCTCGTCCACGTTCCCGCCCTTCGAAAGCTCCGCGTCCAGCGCCTCGATTATTACCTTGTACTTCATGGCATAGGCCGCGTCGCAGCGCTTCACCACACCGCCCCTGAAGCTCACCATCTTCTCCTGCTTCTCCGCCGTGAGCTTGGTCTTTACCTTATCCAGTACCGTCGTATATTTTCCGAGCGCGTCATCGTACTTCTTCTTCCCGAAGGCGTCGTCGCCCTCCTGCACCAGGCCCTTGAGGTACCCCAGCATATTCTGTATGGCCTCGTCGTCGGCCGTAAAGCGCATCACCCCGATGTCCAGCCCCTTTACCTGGTCCACCTTCACCGCCGAAAGGGATATCTTCTCTTCAAACGCGCCCTTCGGCGGCTTCTGCACCGTGTACGCCGGGTTTACCAGTTTCCTCGCCGCCTCGCCGCAGTAGTGATCCAGATCCTTCTCCGCGAAGCCGAGCAGCACCATCGACTTCTTCGTCACCGATAAGGTCTTGCGGTCACGAAGCAGCGTGCGC
>CAZVEG010000157.1:0-6767 GCA_964625625.1 uncultured Leptospirales bacterium
CCGTATGGTGCGCCCCTCCATCCCCTCCACCAGGAGCTGCCTGATGGCGGAGAGGATCTTCGAAAAGAAATCCGAGACGCTGCGGTCGAACTGGTCGTCGTGGCCGAGGGGCGCCGTGATGAGCAGCAGCGTGAGGTCGCGGTTCCGGTCGATCGCGTCGACCAGTCCCACGCTCATTTCGCGGATCTGCGCGGAGAGCGGGGCGTCGTCGCCGGCGCGTGAGATGTTGATGCCCATGATCGCGTCGAGGAGAATGGCCGCGTAGCGGTCGACAAGAAGCTGGAATATCTCCATCCTTCCGGGGAAATGCGCGTAGAAGGTGCTGCGGGCGATGCGCGCCTCGTCGATGATGTCGCTCACCGTCACGCCGTGAAAGCCCTTCCGCACGAAGAGCCGTTTCGCGCATTCAACGATCAGTTCGCCGCGTTCTTTCTTGTTCATTGCCGGAAGTCCCGACGCGGACGTCGCGTTTTTTCGCCGTAAAATTTTACAACCGCCGGACGGACGCGGTGTGAGCGATGACCGTCTTCACCGGGACGAAAGAGCGCGAAGACGTCATGGTTCAAGCCACTACCTGTTCTCAAAACCGCCCGTAATTATCGATTTTGCAAGAACTTTATTCCTGACGAGCTCGAGAAAGTCCGCTTCGGATATCCCCCTCTCCCCGATTTTGAGCGCCTCCGAAAGGGCGTAAACGGCCAGTTCGTAGCGATGTACGCCGCTTCCCCGGGGCGGTTGCGGTCCGCCGTAGCCCCTGAAGCCGAAGGTGTTGATGAGTTCGAGGCAGCCGGCCGGCATGCGGGAAGGGGAGGCTCCCTCCGGGATTTCGATCTCCCCGGGGATGAGATTTACCGCAAGCCAGTGTACCCAGCGACGCGCCATGGGATGACGGTCGACGAAAGCGATCGCCAGCGACTGTGCCGCCGGCGGTATGCCGCTGATCTTTATCTGCGGCGAGATGTTGGCGCCCCCCGGCACGGCCTTCATGGCGCATTTCGGGGGAATTATCCCGCCGTCCGCAAATGAACTGGAGGATATCTGCATTTCGGTCTCCTGTACGGTTTGTGCGGGCGGGTTCGATGTGACGACCGTGATGGTCGTCGCGGGATACGGAAATTGCACGCCGGAGAGAAAGAATACCGCCCGGAGCCATTATACACCGCTTCCTGAAAATGTCAATGGGATGAATGCCGGGTGACGGACATGACCATCGCCCGACATACAGGGAATCTCCATTCGGTTACACGTGAATATCCCCGGCCTCAAAAGTCGTTGTCGTCATCCGGCTTCTCGCCGTAGAGCGCGGTTTCCAGCCTGCGCTTTACCGCTTCGAGCGTCCCCTCCGGTACGTTCCCCGGAGCGCGATAGTCGCGGTACAGCCTTTTGAGCAGGTCTATCGAGTTGACCAGCGGTCCGTAATAATACCAGTCGCGCGTGATCAGCGCGGCGAAGAGTATCTCGTCATCATCGAGGATCTCGCGTGCCGCACACGAGAAATTGCGGCAGGTGTATTCAAAGAAGCCGCGTGTACCGGCCCTTCCCGGGCAGTCAGAATAGATAAGACATCCGATGAGCCGTCTGTCCGCATCGATGAAACCGACATGGGGGCACCGGATTCCGTCGGTATGCGCCTTTAAAAGATGTTCACTCCCCGCGTATGCTCGTGTACCGGTTCCGGATTCTCCCGCGGTAATTACGGCTTCGCCTGAAGCGCGGTCGTGCCGGTGGAGCGAGCGGCGGGTGAACTCGGCGAGCAGAGCCTCGCGCCCGCCGGTCATATTGTGGCTGCCGCAGCAGAGGGCGCAGGAGGCGCCATGACCCGGCTGACAGATGTTGATCGTTCGCTTCATGCCGTCACCAGTACCGCGGACTTCGCTGCGCGTGCCGCCATTCATGCCGAAGTCCATGTCGTTGTCACAGTATGGGGCTCCTTTATCCGGGTGCAATCCGAAAATTCTTTCAGGGAGAGGCACCGATGAACGGCTCGGTGCACGCGGAAAACAACCGACCCGGTCACATAAAAAGTGCTTGTTTTCCGTCATGCGATGAGCGAAAAAAAAGTCGTCCGGGAGTCGCCGGAGCGCTGCGGCGTTTCAGTGGACCGATCCCATCCCCTGTCCGCCGGTCGAGCGACATCATGTGCGGAAAACCCGCGTACCCGTGCCGAAAAAACGCAGGCTTCAGGGGGAAACCATGTCAATAAGAATCGGAAGTTGTACGCTGCCCGCCGGTGAGTTGAAATACAGGATCGCGGACGCCGAGAAAGACCTTCCCGTCATCTTCATCCATGGGGCGGCCGGCGATTCGCGCCAGTTCCATTATCAGCTCGAGTATTTCAAGGACAAGAGGACGGTTATCGCCGTCGACCTGCCCGGTCACGGCAGATCGGTGGTTGACGGGCTTCCGGGGATGAAGGATTACGCAAACGCCGTCGCCGCCGTAATCGAGACCGAAAAAATCGAGCGGTGCGTTCTTGCCGGTCATTCGATGGGCGGGGGCGTTATACTGGAAGCGTATCGTTCCCTGCCGGAAAAGATAGCGGGCCTGGTTTTCCTCAGCACGGGGGCGAAGCTTCCCGTGTCCGATCTGGTCTTCGATTTCCTCGAAAAGGATTACAATGTTTTCTGCGAGTTCCTGGTGAAGCTTTCATACAGCAGGGCGCTTCCCGAGGAGGTGCGCCAGATGGTGCTCAAGGAGGCCCAGTCGCTCGAACCCGTCCGGGTGAAGAACGATTTCCGCATCTGCGCCTCGTTTGATTATACCGATATGCTGAAGGGGGTCGGCGTTCCGTCGATCGTGCTCGCCTGTACCGGCGATAAAATGGTGCCCCACGACGTGTCCAGGACGCTCGCGGCGGGGATGCCGGGCGCCCGGCTCGAGGTGTGTGAAGGCGAGGGGCATATGCCCTATTTCGAGCGGCATGAAGAGGTCAACGAACGGATTTCCGATTTTATCAGGGGCCTTAATGCTTGACATGCCGCCGGTCTGGTGTTATTCTTTCAAAGTTCGCTCCACGGCGTCCGCGTTAGCGGGCGGTCCGCATGTATGGTAAAAAGGCGTTTGGCCCGTGTCCCGAGGCAATAACAAACTAACCAGAGAGGTGTAGTGATGAGCATAAAAATAGGCATAAACGGTTTTGGAAGAATCGGTAGAAATATCCTGCGCATCATCATGCAGGAGAAAGGGCTTTACGGCGATATCGAGGTGATGGGCATCAACGACCTGACCGACGCGGCCACGCTCGCGCACCTTTTCAAGTATGATTCGGTTTTCGGCATCTTTAAAGGAGAAGTTTCCCATACCGAAAACGAGATCATCGTGGACGGGAAAAAAATACGCATCCATTCCGAGAAAGAGCCCAAGCTCCTGCCGTGGAAGGCGGACGGCGTTGAAGTGGTGATCGAATCCACCGGCAAGTTCACCGAGAAGGCGAAGGCGGTGGCGCACATGGAGGCCGGGGCCAAAAAAGTGATCATCAGCGCGCCGGCGAAGGGCGAGGACATAACCATAGTGCTCGGGGTCAACGAGGACAAGTACAAGGCGGGTGAACATCACGTTATATCAAACGCCTCATGTACCACCAACTGCCTCGCCCCCGTCGTGAAGGTGCTCCACGACTCGTTCGGCGTCGAAAAAGGCCTCATGACCACCATACACTCCTACACCAACGACCAGCGCATTCTCGACTTTCCTCATAAAGATCTTCGCCGGGCGCGCGCGGCCGCGCTTTCAATGATCCCCACCACCACCGGCGCGGCCAAGGCGGTAACGCTCGTCATCCCCGAGCTCAAGGGCAAGCTCGACGGTCTTGCCGTCCGTGTCCCCACTCCCAACGTGTCGGTCGTCGACTTCGTCTGCACGGTAAAAAAGTCTACCTCGAAGGATGACGTGCTCGCCGCGCTCAAGGCGGCGGCGAACGGCAAGCTGAAAGGCTACCTCGACGTCTGCATGGAACCGCTGGTATCGGTCGATTTCCTGGGTAATCCGCATTCATCGATCGTGGACGGCCAGTCGGTCTTCACGGTCGACGGCACGCTCGTGAAGGTGCTCTCGTGGTACGATAACGAGTGGGGCTATTCGAAGAGGGTGGTCGATCTCGTCAAGTACGTGATGAAATAGGCGCGGGGCCCGGTACGGTATGACACGAAGAGCGATTTTTGCCGGAAACTGGAAGATGTACACGGTTCGAGAGGAAGCGCTCGCGCTCGCGCGCGGTATAGTCGACGGGCTCGGCGGCCCGTCCGGCCGGGAGGTGGTCGTGTTCACGCCGGCGGTGCACCTGCGCGAGGTGTCCGCGCTCTGCGCGGGGAGTCCGGTCGCCGTCGGGGCCCAGAATATGCATTTCGAAAAAGAGGGGGCCTTCACCGGGGAGATTTCGCCGTCCATGGTGAAAGACGCGGGGGCGCGCTGGATACTCATCGGGCATTCCGAGCGGCGTCACGTTTTTCACGAGACGGACGAGGATGTGCGAAAAAAGCTGCGCGCGGCGCTCGCCGAAGGACTGTTCCCAATGGTCTGCGTCGGGGAGCTCCTGGAGGAGCGCGAAGCGGGCCGCTCTGAAGACGTGGTACGCATACAGATCGAAAAGGCCTTCGAGGGCCTGTCGAAGGAAGAGGCCGCCTCGGTCGTCATCGCCTACGAACCGGTATGGGCGATCGGAACCGGAAAGGTCGCCACGCCCGACACGGCCCAGTCCATGCACCGGTATATCCGCGACGTGGTCGAGAAGCGTTTCGGCGGGGAGGTCGCGTCCGCCATGCCGCTCCTGTACGGGGGGTCGGTGAAGCCTGATAACATCGCCGGCCTGTTTTCCATGCGGGACATCGACGGTGCGCTGGTCGGCGGGGCGTCGCTCAAGGCGACCTCGTTTCTCGAAATCGCGAGGGTCGAGTGATCGAACGGGAGTGGTTGGATCGTCCTTCCGGGGTTTTCCCGCGATCGGGGGCACTGTTACGGGAATAGCTCTATGCGCGGCCGGTGTTAAATAAACCACGGGGACGCGGAAAAAAATCCTTTACATAGATGGGGCCCTGTCGTAAAGGGTGAACGCCGGAGACACGGCCGCATTAAACCTGAGGTGAACTTTTATGGGCGTCTTGATGACCATCGGAACGGTACTTTTTGCCGTGCTGTGCGTACTTCTTATCATTATAATCCTTCTTCAGTCCGACAAGAGCGCCGGGATGGGAATTCTCGGCGGCTCCAGCCAGTCGGCCTTCGGCTCGTCGACCGCGGACGTAATCACCAAGGCGACGGCCGTAATGGTGGCGCTGTTCATGACGGGCTCGCTGGGACTGGCGATCCTCGAGTCGTACCGTAACAAGGCCGTCGAAAAGGACCTCCTCGACGAAGGAGCGAAGACGTCGGGTGTAATCGAAGAAAAAGCCTCCACGCCCGCCGCGCCGGCCGGGGACCCTGAAAAGAAATAAAAAGGCGCGCCGGGCGCCTGAAGTGCTATATTGCGTTAAAACGAAATCAGTCTAAGGAGGTCGGCATGGCCAGAGAAGTGTACGTCGATGAAAGTGAGTGCACCGGATGCGAGCTCTGCGTGGACACGCTACCGGAGGTTTTCGAGATGTCACCGGACGGAGTGAGTATCGTGCATAATTCCACGGGCGCGCCCGAGGACAAGATCCAAGAGGTCATCGACAGCTGTCCCGCAGAATGCATTCACTGGAAGAAATAACGTACCGGGGCCCGGGCCCTTCAACCGGGATCTGAGCAACCTGTCTATACTATGGAGCCTGCGGCGTATCGCGGGTTCCTTCCGTTTGTTATAATCTATTTAAAGGGGATTACCATGGCGGAGAAGAACTACCTTTTCACCTCCGAGTCAGTTTCAGAGGGGCACCCGGATAAATGTTCGGACCAGATATCGGACGCGGTGCTCGACGAACACCTGAAGGGAGACAGGTTTTCGCGGGTCGCCTGCGAAACGCTCGTTACCACCAACAGGGTTGTCGTATCGGGGGAGATTACCTCGAAGGTTGCGGTCGATTACAAGAAGGTCGCGCTTAACGTTATCGAGGAGATCGGTTATACCGACCCGGAAATAGGTTTCGACACCGCCAACTGCAAGGTGGACGTATACGTGCACTCGCAGTCACCGGACATATCGCAGGGCGTAACCGAGGGGCAGGGACTTTTCAAGGAGCAGGGTGCCGGCGACCAGGGGATGATGTTCGGCTATGCGGTCGCCGAAACCGAGGACCTCATGCCCATGCCGATATGGTACGCGAACCGCCTGGTGAAGAAGCTTGCCGAATGTCGCAAGAGCGGCGAGATCCCGTTCGTACGGCCGGACTCGAAATCCCAGGTTACGGTACGCTACGTCGACGGGAAACCCGTCATGGTGGACGCCGTTGTCATCTCGACCCAGCATTCCCCCGAAGCCGATTATGAGACGATTCGTCAGGCCATGATCGACGCCGTCATCAAGAAGGTCATCCCCGACAAGCTTATCGACAAGGACACCAAGATATACGTCAATCCTACCGGACGCTTTGTCGTGGGCGGTCCACACGGCGATACCGGGTTGACCGGTCGCAAGATCATCGTGGACACCTACGGCGGCATGGGCCGCCATGGCGGCGGTGCCTTCTCCGGGAAGGACCCCTCGAAGGTGGACCGGTCGGCGGCGTATATGGGCCGCTATATAGCGAAAAACGTCGTGGCCGCGGGTCTCGCGCACCGTTGCGAGGTGCAGATTGCCTACGCGATCGGTGTCGCCGAACCGGTTTCCGTGATGGTGGAGACGTTCGGGACGG
>CAZVEG010000158.1:0-6672 GCA_964625625.1 uncultured Leptospirales bacterium
GCCCCACCCCCGCATGGGGAACCATGCGAATAACCATGCCAGAAAAGGCGCATACGCCCCTTTATTGACGTTAAGCCCCAGCCGGCAACCGCCGGCACGAAAAAGGGCCCCAAAAGGGACCCCCATAACGCGGAAAACGATAGCATATGCCACTCTTCCCGACACCCGTGACAGCGGGCGAAGCATCCGGCATCCACCTACCTGATCTCGACCATCTCCGCCCTGAGGGCTTCGGGCAGCGCTTCGAGCAGCACGATGGTGAGATCTCCGGACGCGGGATCGTAATACACCTGTGACTTCGACAGCTCGGCGAGGACGGTCTGGTCCTCGACGTCGAAGGTGTACATGGCCCCGGTCAGGGGATCGACGATCAACCAGCCGATCGGCGCGCCGATAACGCCGATGCAGGTGTTCCCGAACCCGTACCACCCGGTCCTGACGGAGGTGGGCAGGAAAATCTCCCTTTTCGCGTAGCCGGGGGCCTCCACGATGATTTTGTATTTGGCCGATCTGAAATACGAGGAGCCCGTCGGCAGCGACGTCCTGAACGGGGTTATGCCCACGGCGACCGTTTCGTCGTTTTTACGCGTATCGACGATGGTGACCCGTGCCGCCGTGACCGGCGCGGATGTTATGGTGATCTTTTCCCTGGGGCCCCTGGCGATGGTCGCGCACGCGGCGAGCACGCCAGAGATACATACGACCGACAGCGAAAACGCCAGCCACCGTTTCATGGACCCTCCGGTTGCGCGTATGCTTTTCACTACAACGCCGGGCATTCTAGCATGAGGGCGAGTGCGCCTGTCAAACTCATTTTCGCCGTTTTCAGTGCGGGATGCGAATAACACGGCGGGTGTACGTTTGCCCGGGGAGGACGCGCGTACCCCCGGGCGTACGGTACGATAGTGCCGGCGAAGTGGTACGCCGAACGCGTTACGCCTCCTTCCCCAGCTCGCGCCGGATGGCGGTGAGGTTTTCCCGCGCCGCGGGATTGGGGATCATGGCGAGCAGGCCGTCGAGCTTCGCGCACGAGTACTCGGCGCAGTGCGCGCAGTTCTCAAGTCCCTTCTCCATGCCGCAGAGGCGCACCGCGCACGTTTTGCAGTGCCCGAAGAGCCTCCCGCCCTCGGCGCGGCATCCGTCGCAGTTGATGTGCTCGGGTTTGAACTCGAATTTGAAGAGCTTCGTCCACATCTTCGCGACCCTGGCGCGCTCGGCGTCGTCGTCGCTTCGGGTGGCCCGGTACACCGGGCACGCGGCGCAGTCGAGGCCGCAGTACGCTGTCATCCCGTCCATAAAAATCCTCCCTTTCAGTTTCGGTCGAATATATCCCTGAACTCGCCGCTCTCCAGGACCGAGCGTATCCACCCGGTGATGTCCGGCGATTCCAGGAAGGGCCCCTCGCGATACAGGTCCCTGAGCTTCGCGGAATACTTTTTCTCGAGGCTTTTCACGCGTGCACCCAGCGCCTCGGACACGCGGACGGCCGTGCGCTCGCTCATGGGCCTCGCCGGATCGATGAGGCCCAGGCGCACCTGCGCGTCGGCCGCACGCGCGCAGCGGCACGGGTTCTCCTCGCTTATAAGGCCGCACTTGCGGCTGAAGAAGTGGTACACCTTTTCGCGCGAGCGCGAGAGGATGGTGCGGAAATTGGCGCGGCTTGTGTCCACGATTCCGCTTCCCACGGCGTCGCTCACATCGAATATCTCGCCGAGGATGAACACCAGCCGCGAGCGGCGGTCCAGGCAGAGGAGCATTCCCGTGATGCACGCCATCCTGGACTCCTCCGCGAGGACGCGGTTTTCGGGCATGGACGATTCTCTTCGATCCACGATGCGCTCGAGTGCCGCGAAGTAGTCCCCGTCCGCGGCGAGTGAGGAGAACGGTTCCTCGCGGCGCGCCTTTTTCATGGTGAGCACGTGGTTCGCGACGATGCGGTAGAGCCAGGTGCGGAACGCGCCCCTTTCGGGATCGTACGTGGAGAGGCGCGTGACGAGCTTTATGAGGATCTCCTGCGTGACGTCCTGGGCCTCGTCCGGGTCGAAGACCATGCGGCAGGCGATGTTGTATATCCACGGCTGGTGGCGGCGGACGAGCCGCTCGAGCGCGGCGGCGTCGCCGGCGAGCGATTCCCCGACGAGCGCGACGTCGTCGGCGTGGCCCGCGTCGCCGCCGAATGGATTGTACAATGCCGGTCTTTCCCGTCCCATACTCTTTATACTCCCGTAAACGCGGAGTGTGACACGGCGGGGTGAAAAAACACAGGATTTATTTCCGGTCACCCGGGGGGCGTAAGGCGGAGCGGGGGCTGGTTCGGCAACCGGTACGCCCGCGCCCGGTGTCATGATGCCATATTCCGGCATCATGATGAACCGGCTAAAAGTTGACTCTTCCCGGATCACTCACTATTTTTTTATACGCACTGTAAACAGGCACGCCCTCCCGGAGAGGTGAAACACATGCTTAAAAGAATACGCACAGTAGTGCCGTCGGCCCTGATCGTTCTCGTCGTGTCGACGGGTCTTTCGGCGCGGCCCGCCGTTGAAACGGCCACGCTGGCCGGCGGGTGCTTCTGGTGCATGGTCGCCCCCTTCGATACGCTCAGAGGGGTCATAAAGGTCGTATCGGGCTATACGGGCGGGACCGGCATCAATCCAACCTACGAAAACTACGGCCGCACCGGGCACATCGAGGCGGTGCGGATAACGTTCGATCCCGCGGTCGTAAGCTTCGAGCGCATTCTCGACGTGTACTGGCGCCAGATCGATCCCACCGATTCCCGGGGGCAGTTCTGCGACCGCGGACTCGAGTACAGGGCCGCGATTTTTTACGAAACCGACGGGCAGAGGAGAATCGCGGAACGCTCGAAGCGGGCGCTGGAGCGGTCGGGAATATTCAAAAAGCCCGTAACGACCGAAATCATCCCCGCCTCGAAGTTCTACCCGGCCGAGGGATACCATCAGGGTTATCACAAAAAGAACCCGGTGCGCTACAGGTACTATCGCTACCGCTGCGGCCGAGACCAGTTCCTTGAAAAGGCGTGGAAGAACGTTCCGGAAGCGAGAAGCTTCTCCAGCGGGGAGTGACGGGGCCGCCTGCTCCATCGGCCTCCTCACAATGGAAACTCCCGGTACGCCCCGTTTATCGTTTGACACGCGAAACCGCATCGGTCAGATTACCGCGGAATCGCGCCTGTCGCGCCGCGCGTTCCCGAAATTATCACCGCGAGGTACCCGCATGCATCGCCCGCACTCGAGCCAGTCCTTAAACGTACTGCGTTCATCTCTCCTCTTCCTGTGCCTGACGACGCTTGTCTTCGGCGCGATGCTCCCCGTCGCCGAGGCCCAGACTCGGATAACCGGAGGCACGATCGACGGCGGCACAAAAGAAATGACCCAGATCAAAGCCTGCAGGGAGCAGATCGCCGGCCTGAAAGCCGACCTCAAGCAGCTCGAGCTCGAGGAGCGGGAGCTTAAAACGCGGCGGCAGGAGCTCGCCGCGAACAGGCCGGTGCCGCCGAAAGAAGGTGCCGACAGGGCCCAGAAGGAGCGATACGCGCGTGCCCTGCCGGAATGGGGCGAAAAAATGGCCGCGCTCGACGCGCGAACGGCTGAGATGGCGGACAGGATCGAGGCGAAGAAGCGGCAGCTGGAACAGAAAGAGGCCGAGCTCCGCAACCTGGAAGACCGGGCGCGATAAGGACCGCGCCGGGCGGCGGCTTGCACGCACCGCGGCGTTCGCCATACCCGGACCATCCATTGAACGATCGCACCACTACATCATACCGGAATTATGCCATGCCTGATCTCTTTCGCCAGGGCCGAAGGGTCGGCCGACCGCCGAAAACACTGTGTGCCCTCATCCTGTTCGCGATGCTTTATCTGCCCGCCGGCGCGGAAGAAGCGGCGGAAGGGGAAGAAAAACCCAAACGCTGGCACGACAAACTTTCGGCGCGCCTGGAATTCAGCGACATTTCGTACACCACGCTGAACAGGGAGGTGAAGGTCGGCGCCCGGCTGGAGCTTTCGAACCTCAACCGCGAGGTGTACGGCGTCAATCTGCTGCTCGATTACCGGTTCGACGAGGAGATCGACTCGTACACCCGGGAGCGGGTGCTCACCGAGGAGTTCGCCTCGCGGCTGAGGTTCAGCCTTACGAGCCTCTTCCACAAACACGTGGATTTCGCCTCGCACTACCGGTTCCATTACGAGCGGGAGACGATGGACGAGACGAGGAAGGACGATGTGGAGCTGAGCCCCGTCGGGGTGACCCTTCGCGCCTGGAGCTCGCCGGTGTTCAGGACCGTCGCGTTCAGTTACCTGCCCCAGTACAACCTGCATGAATACTACTACATCGACGAGGACAATAACGCCTCTACGGAAAGGAAGATCGAGCGCTCGCTGCGCCACGTGGGGATATTCGACCTGAAGATATTCCTTTTTAAAGACCACATAAGCCTGGAAAACATATTCACCGTGAAGCAGACGCACGCCTACGACCATATCGAAGGAAGGGAAGAGGACAACTCCGATTTCATCATTACGAACGAGGCCCAGGCGAGGTTCCACGTCAATAAAATATTCTCTTTCGGCTACCGGCACGAGTATGAGAACGACGAGCGCCGGGCTCGCGTGCACAACCAGCCCCGCGTGAGCCACAACCACTGCCTCATCTTCGCCTTCAGCTGGAACGCCGTGGCGTATTGAGGTGACACCGGCGTAAAGACGGGGAGCACCCCCCGCATCGATGGGTCGTTACCGCGAAGCCGCCATGACTTCCGCGCGTTCGCCGGAAAGGAACCGGGATGGCGGATGTCATTCCCGGTCCGCGACCATCACGCGATTCTTCCCCCGCGCCTTCGCCTGATAGAGCGCGTCGTCGGCGCGGGAGAGCAGGCGGTCCTTCACTTTGAAATCTTCGAATACACAACTGGCCACGCCGATACTCACCGTGAGGCGGACGATGTTCTCCTCGAACCGAATCTCGAGCTTCTCCACCGCCATGCGAATCCGCTCGGCGAGTGTTTTTGCCGCGGACAGGCCGGTTTCGGGCAGAATCGCGACGAATTCCTCCCCGCCGTAACGCGCGATAAAATCGGACGCGCGCCTGAGGGCCTTTCTTAACTCCGTGGCCAGCCTGAACAGGCAGCGGTCGCCGCAGAGGTGGCCGTGGGTATCGTTGATCTTCTTGAAGTCGTCGATATCGATCATGAGCATGGAGATCTCCGTGCCGTTTCTCCGCGCGCGGCTTATCTCCTCGACATAGCGCATATCGAACAGACGGCGGTTGAACAGGCCGGTGAGGGAATCCGTTATGGAAAACTTTTGAAGTTGCAGGTACATCTCCTTGATTTCCCGGATAAGCCTTTCGCGCTCTTCTTCGGATCGTTTGCGCTCGGTGATGTCCCTGCAGACGCAGAACACCAGCTTCTGGCCCTTGTACACGGCACCGTTGGTGCTGATCTCCACGTCGATGACCGTGCCGTCCTTGCGGTGGTGGCGCGTTTCGAAATGATCACCCGCGGCGTCGACCGAGCGTATCATCTCGATGAGCTTCTCCTTCGGAAAGAGGAAATCCCAGTCCCACACGTACAGATTCCGCACTTCGTCCATGGTGTATCCCAGCATGTCGGCGTACCGCCTGTTCGCTTCGAACACCTTGCAGTCGCGATCGAGAACCACGATGCCGTCCCGCGACTGCTCGACGAGCATGCGCCGCCACGCGATTTCGTCCTCGAGCTGTTCCTCCAGCTTCCGGTGATCGGATTTCGCGTTTTTCAGCTCGAGAAACCGCCGCTCCAGTTCTTCGTAGCTCGGTTTTTTCCCCATTGCCGCCACCACCCCTGTCCGATACGCGAGATCCCCGCGGGCAAGCCCTCGTTCCCCGGAACGACGCGCCATGAAGCACACGGACCACCACCGTCCGGAGTATACACGGGCCGGCGATCGAGAGAAACCATTTTATTCGTGAGGTAATGGGAGCGGCATGCGACCATCGTACGAAACGGGCGTAAACGCTTGATCGTGGGCGCGTTTCGGCGCGGGAATGCCCCCCCGCGTTCGACCGGGGAGGCGCCCGGCCGTCAGAACAGGAGAAGCGCCAGGAAGGCCAGCGGCGCCAGCCCCTGGATCAGCGCGCCCCGCAGCATCCGCGGCGACGATACCAGGAGAACGATCGAGGCGCAGAACATGACGGCGCAGTTGGCCGCCACCACCGCAAGGCCCGCCTCCGTGCGGCCGCCGGCGATCAAAGCGAAGCCGACGAGCACGCCCGCGGCGAGAAACAGGTTGTAAAACCCCTGGTTGAACGCCAGCATGCGCGTCGATACGATATCAGACTCTTTCTGACGAAAGATCCGCATCACCGCCGGCCTGCTCCAGAACACGCTTTCCATCAGGAAAAAAAGGACATGGATGATGGACGCCAGCCCCGCGGCGGCGATCATCATCCAGAACATCAGTGCCGTCATGGCCGAATCCTCCGTTTGATTTCTCGTGGATCATCCGCACGGCTCCGTCGACGCCGTACGCCGTGCCGATCTTCAGGCGCCGTCACGCCCCAGGCAGCCGCAGGTGGAAAGCCTTCCCCCGCAGCGCGGACATATCTCCTGGCTGCAGCCCGGATGATGAAAGCCGCCGATGTTCACATTGCAGTCCGGACACCTCGTTCCGC
>CAZVEG010000159.1:0-3133 GCA_964625625.1 uncultured Leptospirales bacterium
CCTGCGGCCCGTCACCGATCTCTTCCCCAAGCCCCTGGTTCCCGTGGCGAATCTCCCGTCAATATGTTATGCGCTTTCTCTTCTTGCCGGGGCCGGCATCACGAGCGTGATCGTCAACCTGCATTACCGGCCGGACGCGATACGTGAATATTTCCGCGAAAACCGCGATTTCGGGCTCGACGTCACGTTCTCGTACGAACCCGAGATCCTCGGCACGGGCGGCGGCGTCATGAAATGCAGGAGGATGATCGGCGACGACGACTTCGTCCTGCTCAACAGCGACGTCATCATGAACCTGGATATGGCCGGACTCGTGCGACGCCACCGGGAATGCTCCTCGCCGGGCACCGTGGTGCTGTACGGAGCCGACGACGCCGCGTCGATCGGCCAGGCGGGCATACGCGATGGGCGGGTTGTTGATTTTAAAAACTTCCTTGGTACGGGCGTGGCCTCGGGGCTCATCTATACGGGAGCGGCGGTGCTCTCTCCGGCCGTTTTCTCCTACCTGGAGGAGGGCTTTTCGAGCATCGTGTACACCGGCTACACGGGGCTCATCACGAACGAGAGGCTGGACTATTTTAAGCACGACGGGCTCTGGCTCGATATCGGTACGGTGGCCTCGCTCCGTACGGCTTCACTGCGCGCCGTCAAGGCCGGTGTGGCGCGGAGAGCGGCAGCGGTATTCGGGCTCGAGGCGGCGGCGATAGCCGCCGACGCGCACATCGGCGGGAGGGCCGTCGTGAGGGATTCCGTGGTCGGTGCCGGTTGTTCCGTGGGAGCCGGTTCGGAGATCGTGGAATCGGTGCTGCTTCCGGGCTCGCGCGTGGAAGACGGCGCACGGATATCCGGGGCCGTGGTCCTCGGCGGGGAGGTACTGAAGGCATGAAAGTGCAGACCGGGCTCGACGTCTTTCTTCCGAACGCGCGACGGTACGCGAAACGCTCGATCGCGCTTATCGCCAACCAGACGTCGGTGAGCTCATCGCTCGAATACTCGTGGCACGCGTTCATCCGCTCCGGGCTTTGCCTGAAGCGAATCTTCTCGCCCGAGCACGGTCTCTTCGGGACCGAACAGGACCAGGTGCCGGTAAGGGACCAGCCATCGATGGGCCCCGAAACGCTGAGCCTCTACGGCGACTCGGCACATACGCTCAGGCCTCTCGACGCCATGCTCGAAGGGATCGACACGGTGGTGTTCGATATCCAGGACGTCGGTTCGCGATATTACACCTACGTCAACACCATGGCGATGTTCATGGAAAGGCTCGCCGGGCGCGACATCGAATTCATCGTCCTCGACAGACCCAACCCGCTCGGCGGCCTCGCGGTCGAAGGCCCCGGGCTCAAGCCCGGTTTCGAATCATTTGTCGGGGTGTTCCATCTTCCCGTTCGTCACGGATTGACCGCGGGCGAGCTGGCGTTGTGGTACCGTGACCGCCATCGGCTCGATGTGAATCTGACGGTAATGCGGATGATGGGATGGCGCCGTTCGATGCTCTTTCCGGAAACCGGGCTGCCATGGGTGCCTCCGTCACCGAATATGCCCACGCCGGACACGGCCCTCGTGTACCCGGGGATGTGCCTGCTCGAGGGTACCACCCTTTCAGAGGGCCGGGGAAGCACCACGCCGTTCCAGCTGTGCGGAGCTCCCTTCATCCGGCCCGAGGAATACGCCCGCCTGCTCAATGAACAGGAAGTACCGGGCGTATATTTCCGGCCGACGCATTTCAAGCCGACATTCAACAAGTTTGCCGGCCGGAATACGGGTGGCGTCTACCTGCATGTGACCGATCCGAAAGCATTCCTCCCGTTCCTGGCGGGGGTCGCCGTTGTATGGGCGGCCCGGAAGCTGTATGGCGGGCCGTGCGCCTTCCCGCACGCGGTCTACGAGTTCAATTCGACCCATCCCGCGTTCGATCTCCTGGCGGGAAACGAGGAAATACGCGTTATGATCGAGTCCGGAAAGGGTCTCGCCGCGATCGCGTCTTCATGGTCGCCCGACGAAAAGGAGTTCGGCACGGGGAAGGCGTCATACCATCAGTACGACTGAAGCCTTTTCCATAAAATAGTAATTGAATTATTCACATTACCGCGCTATATCGAAAGTGCGGTATCTGAATCCGCACGGCCTCCGCCCGCCACGGCGGGAGAGCTTGTGCGGTTGTGTATCGGCAACCTTGTCCGGTGTCGGATCACAGGGCTTTTCTCGATGGCCGGTGCCCGGTACCTCCACGGACATTTCATCATACGGCTGGATTGATCGATTTTGCGGGCGGTGGGAATATGGAAAAAGCATGCCGGAAGAGCGCATCGAAACGTGCGTACGAGGAAAACAACGGGCGCAACGGCGCTTACGATAAGCTGCTCAACGGCGTCGTCGGCGAACTCTGCCGGCCCGAATCGTACGAACCGGTTTTCCACGGAGCGCACCACGAGGTCGCCATGCCCTCGATCGATTCGCTGACCGAAACGGTGGACCTTCTGCGCACCGTTCTTTTCCCCGGTTTCTACGGCCATCCCGAGCTCAAGCCGGGTACCATGCGCTACTACCTCGGGTCCGCCATCGACCGGATATTTCTCCTGCTGGCCGAACAGATCAACAGGGGGCTCTGCTTTTCGTGCGACGAGGAGGAGGCGGTTGACTGCGTTATCTGCGAAACGAAGGCGCGCGAGACGACGCTTCGTTTCATCGAGAGCCTTCCGGAGATCCGCAGGATGCTGGCCGGCGACGTCCGCGCGGCTTACGAGGGCGACCCGGCCGCGAAGAGCCCCGGGGAGGCGATCTTCTGCTATCCCAGCATCACCGCGCTCACCAATTACCGCATCGCACACGAGCTGTACAGGCTCGACGTACCGCTCATCCCGCGCATCATCACCGAAATGGCCCATTCGACCACGGGGATAGACATCCATCCCGGCGCGCGTATCGGCGAGCGATTTTTCATAGACCACGGCACCGGCGTGGTGATCGGTGAGACCTGCATAATCGGAACCAACGTGCGCATATACCAGGGCGTGACGCTCGGCGCCAAGAGCTTCCCGCTTGACGAGGCGGGCCGCCCGATCAAGGGCATTCCGCGCCACCCCGTCGTCGAGGACGACGTCATCATTTATTCGGGGGCGACCATACTCGG
>CAZVEG010000159.1:3233-6636 GCA_964625625.1 uncultured Leptospirales bacterium
ATGTATCGTGCGCTCATGGAAAGCGTCGCCGACGCGATCCTGATCGCGGACATGAAGGGCGTTCTCGTCGACGCCAACCTCCGGGCCGAGGAGCTCCTCTCCATCCCGCGCCGCGCGCTCCTCGGAATGAGCATATCGCGGATACATCCCGTCGATGAGGCGAAAAGAATCCAGACGGCCTTCAACGGGCTTAAAAAGCGTGAGTCGATGACGATTTCCGATGTCAGCCTGTTGAGCGCGAACGGCGAGCGTATCCCGGTGGAGATCTCAGGTACGATATTGAAACTGGGTAATCGCAGGCTTGCGCTGGGCATCTTCCGCGACCAGCGCCGGCGCATATGCGACGAGGGCAGGATCAGGGAGAGCGAGGAGAAATACCGTTTGCTCTTCAACAGCGGCAACGACGCGGTATTCGTACACGGTTTCGGCCCGGACGGCGAACCCGGTCGGTTTACCGAGGTGAACGATGTCGCCTGTCGCGTGCTCGGCCATTCCCGCAAAGAGCTTCTAAAGATGACCCCCCTCGATCTCGATCCCGACCAGCCGGAAGAGGTCCTCGGCCGTCTGCGCGAGACGATCCTCAGGGATGGGCGCGCGATATTCGAGGGAAACCATCGGGCGAAATCGGGCGCGCGCATCCCCGTTGAGGTCAGCGCGCATCTCGTCGAGATCGAAGGCAGGCCCTCCATCGTGTCGATTGCCCGAAACCTCACCGATCGCAGGCGCGCCGAGGCCGAACTCCGGGAAAGCGAGCGCAATTATCGCGAGATATTCAACTCGACAAGGGATGCCATCATCATACACGACGCCGGGACCGGCCGGATACTCGACATCAACCGCGCCGGAGAGCGGATGTATGGAATAGATCGCAACGACCTTAAAAACACGACCATCGATGACTTCAGCGCCGCGGATGAGGGGTATACCCTCGAAGCCGCGACCGGCTGGATAAAGAAAGCCGTGAGGAAGGGGAGCGTCACCTTCGAATGGCGCGCACGCGATCGCGGTGGAAAGGCCTTCTGGGTCGAGGTGACGCTCAACCGTACCGAAATCGGCGGAAAGGAGCGCATCATCGCCGTGGTCCGCGATATCGAGAACCGTAAAAGCGCGGAGGAACGACTTCGGACCCTTTCCCGGGCGGTGGAGCAGAGCCCCGTCTCGATCGTAATCACCGACGAGAGGGGCGATCTCGAATACGTCAATCCCGCGTTCACGAAGGTGACGGGCTATACGCCCGAAGAGGTGATCGGAAAGAACCCGCGCATTCTGAAATCGGGGCTCATGAACCAGTCGGTCTACGAGGAGCTCTGGCGGACCATTTCGGGCGGGAGCAACTGGAAGGGCGAGTTCATCAACAGGAAGAAAACCGGCGACATCTACTGGGAGCACGCGGTGATCTCACCGGTCAAGAACTCGCTCGGCGATATCACCCATTACGTGGGTGTGAAGGACGACGTGACCGAGCTCGTCGTCACACAGAAGGCACTGCAAAGCTCCGAGGAACGCTACCGAATGCTCTCGGAGATCACCTCGGATTACGCCTACTCGGCGCGCGTCGACGAGGATGGAAGCATCCATGTCGAATGGATTACCGAGGCTTTCACGAGGATAACCGGCTACGATATCAGCCTCATCAACGAGGAATCTTTTTTCGATATAATGATCCACAAGGAAGACCGGCCGTCGCTGAAACGACGGTTTGAAAGACTCCTGTCCGGCCGGTCCGACGTCAGCGAATACCGCATCCTGACGAAAACCGGCCAGGTTCGGTGGGTCCGGGTATATGGAAAGCCGGTTTACGACGATGAGGCTGGCCGTGTCGTACGGATAGTCGCCGCGGCACAGGACATCACGATCGAGAGGGACGCCCAGGACCGTATCGCGGCGCAGAACGCCTTCATGATGATGGTGCTCGAATCGATCCCCTATCCCTTCTTCGTCATCGATGTTAACGATTATTCGGTGAAGATAGCGAATTCGGCCACCAGGAACATGGGCATCGATATAAGCGATAAGTGCTACTGCCTCATGCATAAGAAAGGCACACCCTGTGCCGACGAGGGATTTACATGCCCGATGGTGGAGGTGCTGAAAACGGGCCGGCCGTTCGTCACCGAGCATGTCCATTCCCGCTCCGACGGTAGTGAAAAGATCGTCGAGGTTCACGCCTTTCCGATAACCGACGCCTCCGGGGCGGTGGCGCAGATGATCGAGTACCAGATCGATATCACCGAGCGCACCAGGAAGGACCGGCTGCTGCACGAGGCCCAGGCGAAATACCGCACCCTGGTCGAGCATGTCCCGGCGATAACCTATGTGTCGGCCCTCGACGAAGCGAGCACGACGATCTATGTGAGCCCGCAGGTGCGGACGGTCCTCGGGGTCGAGCCGGAAACCTTCATGAAAAATCCGGAGCTCTTTTTCGCGATGATGATGGAGGATGACCGGCCGCGGGTGATCGAGGCGATCCGGAGGGCGCACGAAACCGGCGAGACCTTCGTGGCCGAGTATCGCATGACGGCCGGTTCGGGTGAAATCGTCTGGCTGCGTGACGAGGCGCAGGTGGTTCGGGACGAACGGGGGGCCCCCCTCTTCATGCAGGGACTCATGATCAACCTGACCGAGCGCAAGAACATGGAGCTCGCCCTTCAGCGTTTCCGCGCCGCCATCGACAGTACGGCGGACTCCATTTACATAATAGACTGCGACGAGATGCGGTTTATCGATGTCAACGATACGGCCTCGGCCATGCTGGGCTTCACCCGTGACGAGCTGCTGTCCATGGGGCCCCACGATCTCGACCCGGACTATTCGTATGCGGAAATACAGGATACCTTCAACGAGGTAATCGCGGGATTCCCTGAAAAACGTGTTATAGAAAGCCAGCATATTCGCAAGGATGGCACGCTGGTTCCGGTGGAGGTATACATGGGCGCGTTCCATTCCGGCGGGGGATGGCTGCTGATCGCGGTGGTGCGCGACATCACCGAGCGCAGGCGGACCCATGAAATGCTCGAGCGGGCGAAGTACGAGGCGGAGCAGGCGAGCAGGGCCAAGAGCGAATTCCTGGCCAACATGAGCCACGAACTTCGCACGCCGCTCAACGCCATCATCGGCTTCAGCCAGCTCCTCGAGAGGCAAAAGGAAGAGGAACGCCGGGAGAAGCTGCCGGAGTACATCGGGTACATCCAGCAGAGCGGGAAGCATCTCCTCGAAATGGTCAACGATATCCTGGACCTGGCGAAAATCGAGTCAGGGAAGATCGACATTGAAAAGAAACCGTTCGAGGTCGCCGGCATGCTTCACCGTTCGATCTCAACCATTCGTTCGATCGCGGAGAAAAAAGGACTGGAGATCGTTTCGGAAATCGGGGCCGACACGGGAACGCTTGTCGCCGACGAGA
>CAZVEG010000160.1:0-6601 GCA_964625625.1 uncultured Leptospirales bacterium
CAAATATGCCATACCAAAGGTGCTCAAGCAGACCGGCATGAAGCTCGACCAGATGGATCTGATCGAGCTCAACGAGGCCTTCGCCTCTCAGTCGCTGCACTGCATCCGCGAGCTCGGTCTCACCGAGCGCATGGACATCATCAACGTCCATGGCGGCGCGTGCGCGCTCGGCCATCCGCTGGGATGCACCGGAGCGAAGCTGATGGCGACCCTGGTTGCCAACATGCAGCGCTACAACAAGAAGTTCGGCATCGAGTCGATGTGTATCGGCGGCGGCATGGGTGCCGCGATGATCATCGAGAAGATGTAAGATTCGCCAGAAATGACTTAAAAAGCCGCCTTCGGGCGGCTTTTTTTATTCCCTTCCCCCGAACGCCTTCCCGGCCGTACCCGGAAAAACTCTAACATTTTGCCGATGCCCTGCCGACTGACATAACAGGGACAATAACCGATTGTGACCATTACAGGAAGGAGGGCATATGATTCAAAGCGATGGAGATCTGCGCAACTGGAAACAGGAACAGCTCAACTACTTCAAGGGGTATCTCGGAAATTTTAAAAAGGATTCCCGCGAGTACAAACTTCTGGTTGAAGGCATCAAGGAACTCGAAAAAAGCCTTTAGGGCGCCGCTGTTTCACCCGGCCCCGCGGCGCCATCAGCCGGGCATATGAGTGGCAGTTCGATCGTAGTAAGCATCCGCTCCGCTCAGTTGCCCGGTTGGTGTTCCGCCTCTTCCCCCGGCGTACCCGCGTTCTCATCGACCGAGGCCGTCCTTCTGATTACAATATTGTATTTCTTAAGCTTGTTGTGCATGGTCTTGCGCGAGATGTCGAGCGCGCGGGCGGTCGTGGAAATGTTGTAATTAAAATGCCGCAGCATCTTTTCAAGGTGCTCCCTCTCCATCTCCTCGATCGTCCTGACGTTTTCCAGGGGCCGCTCCGGCTTCGGCGGCGGGATGTCGCCGGAAGGTTTTTTCTTTATGGCCATCCCGACTTCCTCGAATTCAAGAACGCTCGTAACATCGTCGAGCGAAACCATCTTCTGCGTGGAAAGCAGTATCAGGCGCTTGATCACGTTCTCGAGCTGGCGGACGTTCCCGGGCCAGGAGTAATTGGTCAGATACAACCGGGCCTTCAGGTCGATGTTGATCTCCCGCCCGAACTCGCTGTTATATTTGTTCAGGAAGTGGTCGATGAAAAGCGGAATGTCCTCCCTGCGGTCCTTGAGCGGCGGGAGATACACGGGAAGCACGTTGAGCCGGTAATACAGGTCCTCGCGAAACCTGTTTTCCCGGACCATCTCGCGAAGGTCGCGGTTGCTTGCCGTCACGATCCGCGTATTCACCTTGATGAGCTGGTTTCCCCCGATGCGTTCGAACTCCTTTTCCTGCAGCACCCGGAGCAGCTTTGCCTGCATATCGATCGAAAGGTTGCTGATCTCGTCGAGAAAGAGGGTCCCGCGGCTGGCGATCTCGAACTTCCCTATCTTGCGAGATATCGCGCCCGTAAACGCACCCTTCTCGTGCCCGAAGAGCTCGCTACCGATGAGGTCCTGTGGAATGGTGGAACAGTCGATGGAGCGGAAGGGATACTGCTTCCGGTTGCTGTTGTAATGGACGGCCTTGGCGATGATCTCCTTGCCGGTCCCGCTTTCCCCGGTTATCAGCACGGTGCTGTCGGTGTCTATTACCTTCTCGAGCGTGCTGAATATCTTCTGCATCCCCGGGGACTTGCCGATGATGTTCTTGAACCTGAACCCCTCCCCCAGCTGTTCCCGGAGCTGGCTCACCTCGCTTTCCAGTTCCAGCTTCTCGACGATGTTCTTCAGCACCACCATCAGTTTGTCGGTATCGAACGGCTTTACCAGGTAATCGTATGCGCCGAGCTTCATCGAGGTTATGGCGGTCTCGATATCGCTGGAGGCCGTTATCACCACCACCACGACCCTGATCTTGTCCTCGTGTATTCTCTTCAGGACGTCGTGCCCGCTCATGCCGGGAAGCCGAAGGTCGAGAATGAGAATCTCGTGACCGCCTTTCTTGAGGCGATCGAGGATGGTGTCCCCCCTCTCGACCGTGTCGACCTCGAAATAATCCCTCAACAGGTCGGCGAGGAGATCGCGGATTCCCTGCTCGTCGTCGGCGACGAGTATTTTGTAATTGCTCTCCATCAGATCACGATCCTGAATCCCGTTCCCCCGCCGTCTCCCGGAGGCAGCGGCAGTATCTCCCACCCGGAAAAATGAGCGAGGAAATAAGCCTCGTACAGTTCCGTTCCCTTCAGGTAATACTTTTTCAGTGAAAACGGCAAATAAAATACCGACTCCACGATCTCGGTCATTTCCACGCCGTCAAAACGGACATCGATTACGGCACCACCCTCACGTTCGTTCACCGCCAGCGAGCATCGCGAACCCGACAGCCCCTTCCAGTCATAGCCTTTCAGGATCAGCGTGATGACGTCGGCAAGCGCGCTCCTGTCCCCCTCAACGGGCAGGGATGCCGGGATTTCACCGGGAATGACGCTTGCTTCGGCCGGAAGAGCCTCCAGGATTTCGCGCACGAGAAGCGCCACGTCGAAAGCGGACGCCTGGGTTTTACGCGGCAGGAAGGCGGCATAGAGCTCATGGAGCATCCGGTCGATGCGGTCGGCCTGCTCCCGGATCATGCGGTGAGATTTCTCGATCGATTCGGGGTCGTCAGCCTTGAGCTCCAGGAGCTGCGCGTATCCCTTTATGGTCGTAAGAGGATTCTTGAGCTCGTGGCTCAGGTTGCGGATGAGGGTCTCGATGATTGTTACGCTGTCGTCGGCTTTCACGGCTTTCACCGGAAATCTATCGATGCGGCGTCGGCCCAGAGCCTTTCAAGCTGGTAGTATTCCCGCATTTCGCGTGTGAATATATGCACCACTATCTCATGATAGTCGAGGGCTATCCATGGCGAATCGAGGTCCGCGCGCGAGCGCTCGGAAAAGCCTTCAGCCTTGAAATAGCGCTGCGCCTCGCGCGCGAGCGCCCGGCCGTGAATGAGCGAGTTGGCCGTGGCGATGACGAAGTAATCGAGGTAGCTGTTTATCCCTGAAAGGTCGATGAGCAGCACGTCATCGGCCTTTTTTTCATCGAGCAGACGCGAGATCCCCCTGGCTATTTCTACGATATCCTCTTCGGTGACTTTTTTCCGTGCCTTCACTTTACGTAATCCTTTCCGATGATGATGAGCGCGCTGTTGAGCTGCGAACTGTCTATGATGTGGTGTACCCGCTCCACTCCGAGTATCTCGGCGACCCGCATGGCGTACCCGGTATCGCCCCTCTGGTTGATGATGATGGTATGGTCGAAGAAGGGGTACGGCGAAGTTCCGAACTCGACAACGGTAAGCCCCTCCCTCATGAGTATGTTCCTCATCTTTTTCGCGAGCCCCGGTACGCTGGTACCGTTGAGAATCTTTACCTTTATGGACTGGTCGCTTTTCTCCTCCAGAACCATCGCCTTGAGAAACTCGTTTTCGTAGAGCTTGTACGAAATGTCGTCGATCACGTAATCGCCCTTTTCATCGAGGCCGCCGGGGACCAGCGTACTGATCATCCCCGAGTCGTCAAAGAAGTATTTCAGCAGCGACATGATCTCCTGGTCGAGAAGATTGGTACGCACGTTCTTGATCGCCTCGCCGGCGAAAGCCCTGCTGTAAAAACGCCTGTACTTCCGCCTGTTCGAGTGCAGGGTGAGCAGTATGTCCTGTATCCGGTCGTATTTTTTAAATATTGAATTGCCGTCCACCGAGTTTATATAATCGATGATCTTCCCGCCGTCCATGTAATTGACGCCGATCCGCGCGTCGCCCTGGTCTTTCCACTGGTCGAGAATGAACAGGTCAACACCCTCGATCAGGTCTACGCTCCTCTGAACATCCTGAGCGTACAACACCACGTAGAAAGGTATGTGCATCTTGAGGTCCCGGGCGAGCGACTGGCTTATCCTGCTGAAGCTGTCGATGTCGATATCCTCGATCCGTGCGGAGCGTTTCCTCCCGGAATCGAAAAAGATCTTCAGGTTGGGGGGTAAGAACGTGATCCCTATCCTGCTGTTATCCGGGTTGATGCTCAGTATCGCGAAAAACCTGTGTTTGTTATCCCTGTAGGCATTGCTGCCCGCGATGAGTATGTTGATCATCTTTTTATTCTGCGCGAGCGCCTCGACGGCGTTGCGCGTTGAAATGCGGTAAAGATAGATGATTCCCAGGAGCAGCAGCGCCACCGCTCCCGCCCATATCCCGTATTTGATCAGCTGTTTATTCAATCCCTGTACAACCCCTTCTCGGTGATGTATTCCCCGACTCCTTCGGGGACCATGTATCGTATGGAGCGTCCCGCCCTCACCCGCGCCCGTATCTCCGTCGAACTGAGATCGATGAGCGGGTTTTCCACCATGACATATCGTGCCCCCGCGGCGTCGAGCGCCGGGTTATCCGGAATGAAACCGGGCCTCGACATCACGCCGAGCGTCGCGAGCGCGAGCAGATCGCGATAGTCCTTCCATGAGTGCAGTTCGTTAAAGGAATCGGCGCCGATGATCAGGAACAGGTCGCTTCCCGGATACCCGCGTACGAGTTCCCGCGCCGTGATGATGCTGTACGACGGCTCCTCTCGGTCTACTTCGATGCGCGATACCCCGAAGCGGTCGTCATGCTCGGTGGCGCGGCGGAGCATCTCGTACCGGTCGTCCGGCGAAACGGCCGCATCGAGCCCTTTGTGGACCGGTATGCGGGCCGGAATGAAGAGGACAAGGTCGAGTCCCAGCCTGTCCCGTGCGACGTCGGCGTTGATCAGGTGCCCGACATGCACGGGATTGAACGTTCCGCCGAGGACGCCGAGCTTCAAGACCGGACCTGGCCGTTTCCGTATACGACGTACTTCAGGCAGGTCAGGCCGCCTATTCCCATCGTTCCACGCGCATGGAGTTTCTGTGTCGAGATCCCCACCTCCGCGCCGAGTCCGAATTCTCCACCGTCGTGAAAGCGGGTCGAAGCGTTGACGAACACGGCGGCCGAATCAACCCGCGAGAGGAAGCTCTCGGCCGCGACATAGTCGTTCGTTACGATCGCCTCGGAATGGCCCGAGCCGTACCGCTCTATATGGACGATCGCCTCGTCCATCCCGCCGACGATTCTCACCGCCAGCACGAGATCGAGGTACTCGGCGAACCAGTCGTCCTCCGTCGCGGCTTTCACCTTTCCGGGCAGGACGGCCGCGCTTTCGGGGCAGCCACGAAGCTCCACGCCCTTCTCCACGAGCGCCTCGAGCAGTTTCCGGGTATGGGGATATTCCCTGTGGACAAGGAGCGTCTCCATGGCGTTGCAGACGCCCGGGCGCTGGACCTTGGCGTTGATACAGATATCCACCGCCATCTTCGCATCCGCGCTTTTATCGACGTAGGTGTGGCATACCCCCTTGTCGTGTTTTATGACCGGTATGGTGGAGTCCCTTACGACGGCCTGAATGAGCGACTCGCCGCCGCGCGGTATGACGATGTCGATATGGCGGTTCATTTTCAACAAAACCGGCACCAGCTCGCGATCGGTCCTGTCTATGAGCGTTACGGCGGCGCCAGGGAGGCCGATCTCGTCCAGCGCTTCGGTGATTACGCGGTGAAGGGCCATGTTGGAGTGTATCGATTCCTTCCCGCCCCGCAGTACGCACGCGTTGCCCGATTTGACGCACAGGGCCGCGATGTCGGTGGTGACATTCGGGCGCGATTCAAAGATGACGCAGACAACGCCCAGCGGAACGCGCATCTGGCCGACCCGAATGCCGGAAGGCATTGTGCGCATGTTCTCGATCTTTCCGATGGGGTCCTCGAGCAGCGCGATTTCCTCAATCGATCGCGCGATCGCCTCGATCCGGTCATGGTTCAGGACCAGCCGGTCGATGAACGCCTTCGTCTGTCCCGAACGTTCGGCCTCGCCGATGTCGCGGGCGTTTTCCGCGAGGATGAATTTCTCCTCGGCCCGAAGGCGTCTCGCCATCGAGCGCAGGGCCGCGTTTCTTTCGTTTATTGAAAGGCGCGCGACGGGACGCGACGCCTCCTTCGCGGCACCGCACAGTCGCTCCAGATATTGATTCTGATCCATCTCCATGGTCACTTCACCCGTTTCGTTGCTGATATCTGGCTTCGTTCTCGACCCAAAAGTCAAGTATATTTGATCGCCCCCGAATCAACGCCGGCGTGGCTCCGGGCCGCCGCCGTCCCGGCTGCTGACGAATTCACGATATATTCCCTCATCCAGTCTCATGAGGCTTCTCAGTATCTCATCCCTGATCTCGCGCGGCGCGCTTTCGTACAGGCCGGCGCACGCCCTGGCCGCAACGGGCACGTCGCGCGAAAAGCCGATCACCCAGACGATCGTGCGCCTGTTCGCCACGGAGCGCTCCATCCTGTATCGCTCGACGAGGAAATCGACGTCGATGGAGTCCCCCTCGAGCAGAGCGTAATATCCGGCAAGGCGTTTCATTTCGTCCTCACTCCCCAGCATGGCAGCGGCCCGGAAATGCTGAAACGACGGCCGGTACAAAAGCGGCACGATCCGGCCGCCCCCCGTCAGAAAAT
>CAZVEG010000161.1:0-6588 GCA_964625625.1 uncultured Leptospirales bacterium
GAGTATATGGGCAGGCACTCATGGATGCCGAACTCGGCCGAGAAATACGCGATCTCCCCGCCCTCGAAATCGGGGTAGTTCTCCTCGAACCAGGACTTCTTCGTGAGGTGCCAGTCCAGCTCCTCCTCGACCCGTCGCATATGGGCCAGGAAGCTCTCGGATTCGGCCGCGGCGTCCAGGTCCTTCTGGGATATCGCGCCGAGCAATGCAACCGGGTTATGATCGTATTCGCGCCACAGCTCGACGTCGAGCCTGCGGAAGAGCTCTATCGCCTCGTAATTCCAAACCCACCACATGTTGCGGGCGATCTTTTCAAGCGGTTTAAGCTTTTCGGGAAGATAGGGTATGACCCTGAATTTCTGGATTCTGCTCATCAAGACCTCGTATGCGCGGCGCCGCTCCGCGATGACGCGGCACCCGGATTGCGGCGTTATCGGCCGCGTTCGATCAGTAAAGCCCAATTGCGGGGTCAGAGCAAGTATTTATTTTGAAAGAACATCCCTCCCGGCGAGACTCCGTCCATCAGAACAAGGGATTGCAACCTCTTGTTCCAGCTGTGCAGCGGACGTACGGGCCGTTGTATCATCCACCTCACGGGCATGGATCTTCATCACCCCGGCGACGCGCTTTTCTGTTTGACACCCTCCCCGCACCTGATACAGCTTTCCTCGTCATGGAAACCGTCAGAATCGTCCTGTGCCAGATGCCGCTCGGTGAGCGCCTCACACGCCGGGAGGCGGCGCCGATCCGCGCCTTCAGGCCGCACTTCATGTGCTTTCCCGAGTACTTCTTCGTCAACAAACGGCTCGGGAACCACGTTCAGACCACGCACAACCAGGAGCGCCAGCTCGCGCGCATGCGCATCATGTCGCGCGCCTTCGACACCACGGTAATCGGCGGCACCATGCCCGAGCTCGCCGGGGACCTGCTTCACAACACCAGCTTCGTCTATTCGCGGGGGGAGCGCCTCGGCTTCTACCGCAAGCGGAACCTCTTCTTCGCCGAGGAAGGAAAGATCACGCCGGGGGACCGGTTCAGCGTCTTCACCGCGGGAGGCATCACATTCGGTGTGCTCATCTGCGCCGATGTTTTCAAGGACGAAAGCTTCCTCGAGATGAAACGACTTGGCGCGCGGATCATCTTCATCCCGACCTTCTCGCTCAAACGCGAGGAGAGCGTGGAGGACAAGTACCGGCGCGACGAGGAGATTTTCGTGCGTGGAGCGAAGATTGCCGGCGCGCTCATCGTCAAGGTGTGCGGCGTGAAGTCGGAGTACAAGAATTTCCTGCAGGCGCGAAGCCTCGTGGCCTCCCCGGAGGGCGTGCTCTACCGCGTGAAACCCGAGGAGGAGGACAGCACGATGCTCATTCAGTTCGAGACGAAGCTGTAAACCGCCCGCACAACCGCGCTATCGAATCCCCGACACGTCCTGCCCCACCGCCTCCTTCTCGAAGGCACTGTGGCGCCTGCTGTACACGAAGTAAATAACCAGCCCCACCGAAAGCCACACGAAAAAGCGAAGCCATGTTTCGATGGGAAGGCTCGCCATCAGGATGAAACAGCAGACTATGGAAGCGATCGGCACGAAGGGAACCCATGGAGTGCGGAACACGCGGCGGTACTCCGGCCTGGTGCGCCGGAATACGAGCACGCCGACCGACACCAGCGTGAAGGCGAAGAGCGTGCCGATGTTGGAGAGGTCCGCGAGCGTGCCGATGTCGAAGATACCGGCCGGAATCGCGACGAAAAGCCCCGCCGTCCAGGTGCTTATGTGGGGCGTGCGGAAGCGCGGGTGCACGCGCGAAAAGGCGCCCGGCAGGAGGCCGTCGCGCGACATGCTGAACCAGATGCGCGCCTGGCCGAACTGGTAAACCAGCATGGAGCTTATCATACCGGTGAGCGCGCCGATGGTCACCCATCGCTGAACGGACTCGAGGCCCAGGGCGTTGAGGGCGTTGGCGACCGGAGCGGCGTTGCGGAGCGTCGGCCAGTGCTGAATGCCCGTGAGCACCAGCGCCACCATGACGTAGAGCGTGGCGCAGACGATGAGCGAGGCGATGATGGCGAAGGGAATGTCGCGCTGCGGGTTGCGCGCCTCCTCCGAGGCGGTGGACACCGAGTCGAATCCGATATAGGTGAAGAACACGATCGCGCCGCCGGTGAGCACGCCCTGCCAGCCGTTCGGCATGAAGGGGCTCCAGTTCTCGACCTCTATGTAGCGGCTAGCGGCGACGACGAAGACGAGTATGGCCGTAATCTTCACCGCGACCATCAGGTTGTTGGCCCCCGCGCTCTCCCGTATGCCGATGACGAGGATGATCGTCATGATCATGATGATGATGAACCCGGGCAGGTTGAAGTAGGCCCCGGTGAGCGTGCCGTTCGCGAACACCGGCTGCATGAGCGTCTCGGGCAGATGTATCCCCAGGCTGAGCAAAAGCGAGTGCACGTAGGCCGAAAAGCCAACCGCGGAGGCCATATTGCTCACCGCGTATTCCAGGATGAGGTCCCAGCCGATTATCCATGCGACGAACTCGCCGATGGTGGCGTAGGCGTAGGTGTAGGCGCTTCCGGCGACCGGGATCATCGAGGCGAGCTCGGCGTAGCAGAGTCCGGCCAGCGCGCACACGACGGCCACCAGGAAGAACGAAAGCGCGATACCGGGCCCCGCGCCCGGGCGCCCCGTCATGCTGACCGCGTTCCTTCCGTGCATGAGCACGTCGAGAAGCGGTGCCTTGAGTATGGATTCGAACTGCAGCACCTCGCCCGCCGCGGCGGTGCCGGTGAGGATGAAAACGCCGGTGCCGATGATGGCGCCGATCCCGAGCGCCGCGAGCGACCAGGGACCCAGGCTCCGCCGCAGTTTGTGGTCCGGGTTCTCCGATTCGGCGATTAATCGTTCTATGCTCTTGGTTCGGAATAGGCGCTTCATGCATGACCTGCCGCAACGGGATGGCGCCGGCGCGAGGCCGACGCCCGTCAACTATCGCCCGATGCGGGATTTTAATTCAAGGATTAATTAGGTTCTGCAGTTTGATGCGGTCACGAATGAAGCTCGGCAGCATAAAGGCCGCGCGGTGGAGATCCGCGTTGTAGTATTTCAGCCGTCCCTGCATCGCGGCCACGCGATCCGCCCTGAAATCCTTCACGGGATGGTACTTTTTCGACGCGAAGCAGTACCCGATGATCCCGCTGGGATAGGTCGGCACCACCGTGTAGTAATAGCCGGGAACGGCGAAGTGCTTTTTCGCGTAACCGGTTATGCGTTCGATGATGTCGCCGTGATAGAAGAAGGACTCGCACTGGGTGGCGATGAGGCCGTCGTCCTTCAGCGCGTTTTTCATGTCGATGTAGAACTCCTCCGAGAAGAGCACGGCCGCGGGGCCGATGGGGTCCGACGAGTCGACCAGGATGACGTCGTAGGTGCCCGGGCGGTCCTTCATGAATTTCGCGCCGTCCTCGGTGTAGAGCGTCACGCGGGGATCGTCGAAGGATGATGACATGGTGGGAAGGTGCTTTCTGCACAGCCGCACCACGTCGCCGTCGATCTCACAGATGTCGACGCGCTTCGCCTCCGGATGGCGCAACGCCTCGCGGATGGTGCCGCCGTCACCGCCGCCGATGACGAGCACGTTCTCCGGATTCGGATGCGTGAACATGGGCACGTGAGCGATCATCTCGTGATAGGAATGCTCGTCCCACTCCGTGCACATGATAACGCCGTCGAGCACGAGCATCTTTCCGAACGGCTTCGTGTCGTATATCTCTATCCTCTGGAACCGGGAGTCGTATTTCTCGATCAGGTCGTTGATCTTTATCCTGAATGCCCGTCCGTTTTCTATTTCCAGAATTTCCTCAAACCATAACTGCGATTCAACCGACATGTGGTCCTCCCCGCTTCGGTATTGGTGCAACGGAAATGAACGGCGGAGGCGCATGCCTCCGCCGCCGTTTTCGATCGTCGGGCCCTACTTGCGCAGGGCGATATTGAGGGTGTAGTCGCTGCCCTTGAAGTAGCTCAGCGAAAAATGAGCGACAACCTCGGGGTCATAATACTTACAGCTGAAGACGTCGATGTACGACGTGTTGGTGAGGTTGGCGAAATGCCCCGAGATGAGCGACGTCTCGATGAGCTGGGTCATCGAGTAACCGGCGACCCTTTCGTCCTCCCCGAAATTCACCACCTGCGTCTCGCCGAAGCGTTTCATCCCGATAACGTCGCAGAGCTGAATCACGTACTGGCGGATCATCTCCGCGTCGCGGATGATGTCCGGATCGCAGTTATGTATATCCACGCTCGAGTAGAGGCCCCAGGCCCCCATTTCCTCGAAGTTCTCGATCGTGGGAATCGTCTCGAGTATTTTCCTGCTATTCAACGTAGCCTGCATTTTCAACCTCCCTGAATGCCGAAACCCCTTTCACCCGATCGGTGTCGGCGATAATGCCCCGCTGGAACTGAAAGATGGAGCACCGCTCCGACTCCAGCTCGGTCTTGATGTAGTCGAGCGCTTTCTGGTATTCGAGATCGCCGCAGGTAAACACGTCGACCGCCGCATATCCGTACTCGGGCCATGTGTGAATGGTGAAATGGGACTCAGCGATTACGATTACTCCGCTGATTCCATAGGGTGAAAACTTGTGGAAGAAGGGCTTTATAATCGTGGCACTAGAGAGTTCGGCAGCGGCCATCATTACCTCCTCAACCTTCTTGACATCGTTCAGGTGCAACTCATTACAGTCGAAGAGTTCCGCTATTAGATGCGTACCCAAACCCTCCATGGCAACTACCTCTTTGTTACCGAATATCTTCTACACTTGTGTGAGTGTATGCAATTTTAATGAACTACTTAAAATTGAAGATTTGCCCTGGGGATTATAGATCCCACTCAGCTACGCAGAACAGACAGAACAGAGGTATCCCCCCGTAAGCTGTCAATTCATTCTGATTGTTGATTCAATCTTCATTATTGGTGGCGTTTCCGCCCGGATGAAATATCACCCCCCCCTTCGTCAGGAATGCAACCATACAAATGAACACGGCGTATTTTTCAACAATAATTAGATATATAGCAAGAAAATTTTGCCGGGGGCAGAAAAAATATCAAAAAATACGACATTTTTCTGGCGACATAATAATTTCGCCCCGCAACGGTACCGTCAGCGCCCGATTTCACCAGTGTCGGCGTCGCGCCCGACAACGGTCAGGCGAACGGGCCCGATCGTCCCCTCCAGTGCCTCGTTTCCCGGCGATTCGGAAAGCCGTATCCTGATATAGTTATCGCTTACGGCCGTATGGCCGGCGCCGTCCTTTCGTCGCTCTACCACGCACGGGAGGAGCCTTCCCTCGAAGCGTCGTCGATACTCAAAACCCGTATCCCGGGCGAATCGCCGAAGCAGGGTGCCGCGCCTCGCCACCACGCGCTCGCCGCAGAAGGCGCCCGTAGCCGCCGGCGTGCCGGTACGCGGCGAAAAGCTGAACTGATGAACGTAGGCGAAGCCCGCACGGCCGACCGCATCCAGGCTTGCCGCGAAGTCATCCTCGCTTTCCCCGGGAAAACCGACGATGATGTCGGTGCCAATGGCTATGTCGTCGTCGCGCTCGCGGATACGGTCCACGATCCGCAGATACCGTTCCAGCGTATAGGGGCGGTTCATTTCCGCGAGGATACGGTTCGAGCCCGACTGCAGGGGGAGATGGATGTGCCGGCACACCTTCGGCGCACCGAGAAGCCCTATCAGCCGGTCAGTAACGTGCGTGGGCTCGATGGAAGTGACGCGCACCCTGAAGTCTCCGTCTATCCCCGCTATCGCCTCCACGAGCGCGGCCAGATCCATGCCGCCGTCGTCGTAGCGCCCGATCGTAATACCGGTCAGCACGAGTTCCGGGCACCCGGCCGCGGCCAGGCGACGCGCGTGATCCAGCACCTCGGAGAAAGGCCTGCTCCTCGGCGCTCCCCTCACCGAAGGCACGATACAGTAGGAACAGGCGCCATCGCATCCGTCCTGGACGCGCAGATAGGCGCGCGTACGGTACATCGGCGCGACCAGCGACTCGTCGAAGTCCCCATCCCAGGCGGCGGCCTGCGCCATGAACACGGCTTCAGCCTCTTCGTCCACGCCATCAGGATCACCGTGGGACTCGGAGAACTCAACGTACGCGGTGATCTTCCGCACGATGTCGCGCTTGTCCTCGTTGCCGAACACGGCAAGCACCTCATCCATGAGCGCTGCCTCTTTACGGTCACGCTCCACCATGCACCCGGTCACCACGGCCTTCCCGAGACGCGACAGGCGCGCGCCCTGGCGAATGTAGTTCCGGCACTTTTTGTCGCTGCGGTCCGTCACGGTACAGGTGTTGATGATGACGACATCCACCGTCTCGCCGAAAGGCCGGGCCTCCCACCCGAAGTCGGCGAACTGCCGCGCGATGAGGGCGGACTCGTACTGGTTGAGCTTGCAACCGAGCGTTTTAATGGAAAAGGTTCTTCTCATCGGAGACATTCCCGGTCGGCGCCGCATTCGCGAAGTTCGCCGATCGGTACCATGGTGATACGCATACGATGTCCCGAGTATAGCAAAAAAGCCCCG
>CAZVEG010000162.1:0-6399 GCA_964625625.1 uncultured Leptospirales bacterium
ATGAAAGCATTCCGGTGCCGGGCTGTCAAGTATTTATCCGCGTTTTTGTGCCGACCGGAAAGAAGTATTTCTCCCCGGCATGTTCTTCCGTGCCTTGCGGGAAACCATTGATGCCGTGGATTCCTCCCGGGGGCCCTTCTGGGTCTCCCGCGCGGAGATGGATTCGTGCTCTGTCACGAGGACGTCCTATGCCCGGCTGAATGTGAAAGCGTGGCCTGGCCTTGCTCAGCCGGCCTCCGCAAGGCTCATCAGATTCTGTGCCATCGTGGCGATCTCCGATGAATTACCCGAAAGCTCCTCCGATCCGGACGCCATCTCCTGCGTCGTCTGGTTGATGACGGTGACGCTCCTGGCGACCTCCTCCAGCGCCGTCTTCTGCTCGTTGGTGGCGTTGACGATGTTCCCGGCCTCGGACAGCACATCCTCAAGCGAGCGGCGCGCCGCCTGGTTGAGCTCAAGGTCCCGGCGTGCCAGTGTCACCACGCCGTCAATACGCGAGCTGAACTCCTCGATGAATCCGATCATGCGATTAAGCGAGGTGATGAAGTTTTCCATCTGGCCGACCGCCCTGCCGATCTGCTGGTTGCTGTCGGCGAACATGGCGTTGATCGACTTGAGATTATCCGAGGTGCTGTCCGCCAGCTTGCCGATCTCGTCGGCGACCACCGCGAATCCCCGCCCGTGCTCTCCGGCGCGGGCCGCTTCAATCGCCGCGTTCAGGGAGAGAAGATTGATCTGGTCGGATATGTTTTCTATGATCTGTACCGTGTCCTGTACGTCCTTGAATTTTGAGGTCGCCTCCAGCATGACCTGACGGGTGCCGTCGATCTCGCCGCTTGTTTTTCCCACCTCAATGTTGAGCCTGTCGCGTATATCAAGCGCCTCTTTCATGTGCGCGCCCGCGCCACTGACGATGTTCTGGAGCTCTTCCATTTCCATTCGTACTTTCTCGGTCAGTTCGGCCTGCGTGCGCGCCATGGCGTACACACTCTCTCCGCTTGCGGTCACCTCTTCGACAGCGGAGGTGATCTCCTCGACCGTCGCGGCCTGTGTCTGCGAATTGCTGGCGAACGAGGAGGCGGTGGATGCCATCTCTTCGGTGGAAGCGGCAAGCTTCATCGCCGTTTCGTTGGTTTTGTCGAGTATGTTCCGTATATGCTCACTTTTCCGGTTGCTCTCCTGGAGCGATTCTTCCACCATGCGGTGTGCGCGAATGTTGATTCGAAGCACCGTAAAGCAGGCCACGCCGAGTATTACAAGAGAGGTGATGCTGTCGGTACGGAAATCAATCGCCTGTATGTCGCTCAGGTATCCGGACCGTTGTGCAAGCAGGGAAAACATTATTGTAAGGGCGATATTGGCGAGCGTGTAGAAGGTCACCCAGAACCGGTTGGTCAGAATGGTGGCGATTGCGATGATGGGATAAGCGTACTGGACCGTATTCATCAGCAGAATTGGATCCTGCCTGCCCGCATTGGCGAAGAGGATAAACCATACTGCAAGGTTGGTTGGCACCAGGACGAAATGCGATGCCAGCAGATTGTTACCGTAGATCATGAAAACGAGCGACGCGACCAGCATGACCTCTATTCCATAGAGGGCGAGTACCGTTACATGGGAGAATCCTTTTCCCTGTTGAATGGCAAACAGAAAGATGAGGGCGAGCATTCCCCCGGCAAGGACGGCGAAAAGTATGGCGATAACGCGCGCCTTCTGTTGTTCGCGGTAGTCACGATGGTCGTATCGGGAGAACAGGAACGAGTTGATTCTGTTCAGCATAAGATACCTCCTGGCTTGGAAGGCAGGTATTTTAGTATTTTAATTGGGTCTAATTCTTTTCATAATTCTATCGCTCAAAGCATTTTTAGTCAAATTTTATCCGCACGTCGTCTGCGGTCCGTCGGAGGCATGACGGATGATGGTGCACCGCCGCCGTTGCGTTAATCGCTTGCATTTTATATACAAAGATGCTTCCAATGTGCCATTGCAGCTCAATTCATCCAAGCTATCAGAGAAGACGGCAATGAATCGGATTTTAGCGGCGGTACTCGTGTGCGCATCCGTATGTAGTGCGGCGCTTCATACTTCAGCGGCCGCGGGGCAGGAGCCGGGCGGACAGGCCCCGGAGAAATTTTTCATGGATCTCATACGTAATGCGGACGGACTCCCCGAAGAGGAGGTGATTACCCGGTACTATGAAAGCGAATCGGCAAAGGTGCTCGCAGAGTACGAGAAGTACGGCAGGGCAGGTGCGATCGTCTTTGAGGCGTTCGCGGACAATTTCGCCAAACGCTTTCCGTCCCGCATCGCCGAGCGGCGCCCCGGATATCTCAAGGCGGTGTACTCGGGCCCCGGTCCGGGCGGGATAACGACGTATGTTTCATGGAAACTCACGGCCCTCTCCCTCGTCGACCAGATCAGGGGGCTCAACGAGGAGGATCTCGTGGTGCACGGCCATGAGCGGCGCGGTGATTGCATCGCGGTCGATGTTTCCATTAAAGGCGGGCGGAAAACGATCGAGCTGGTGGAGTGTCCCGACGGGCTTCGCATGCGCGTTGAGACCGGCACACTCGAAAGCCTCATGAAGATGACGGAGCGTTTCAGGCGCGCCGCGGCACTCGTAGGCCGGTTCTCGATGCTTCTTGAGAAGGGGATGGTCAACGACGAGAACTACGGGCACACCGTTGAGAGCTGGGCGCGCGAGTACGCCATCGTCATGAGCGCCACACGTTCTTCCGGAAACTGATGACGGAGACCACGGACCATGACAGATAGCCAGTCCCCCGCATCGCTTCGCCGCATGGCCGGCTTCGCCATGGGGCTCTTCGCCGTGCAGACCTTCTGGGGCTTTACCTGGGCCACCCTGCCGCTGTATCTGCGGGAGTTCGCCGGGTCCAACACCATTACCGGCATTATGCTCTCGACCACCGGCGTCACCGGCATCGTGCTGCCCGTCGTCTCGGGAATGCTTTCCGACCGGATTTCGACCCGGTGGGGACGCCGGAGGCCCATCATCGCAGCGGGATGGGCGCTCGCCTGTGTCGCGCTGCTCGTGATGCCCTGGGTACGCATGCTACCCGCGATACTCATGCTCCTCGTGCTCGCCTACGCCGGTTTTTTCACCGCGATGGGCCCCTATTTCGCCCTGCTGGCCGACACCTTCAGACCCGAGGAGCGGAGCAAGGCCACCGGTGTCATGTTCCTGGTAGGCGGCACGGGCATCCTGAGCTACCTGCTGTTTCCCGCGCGCTTTTACGAGATCTCGCCGCTGTGGCCGTTCCTGTGGACCGTCGGAGGTATCATCATCACCAACACGGTGCTCTTCTCGGTTATACGCGAACGGCCGGGCGAGACAATCAAACGGTCCGGTGGAATCTTCGGGGAGGTACTCAAGGAGAAGGAAGTCGTCCGTTTTTACGCGGGGATGGTGCTCTGGTGGATCGGGCTGTGGATGGTGAGCGCATTCTTCATCATAGCCTATCGCGAGATATTCGGGGTTTCCACCGGCAGGGCGGTCACGGCCTTCCTGATATTCAATATATCGTTCGTCGTGTCGGCTCTCCCGGTGGGGCTTCTGGGCATTCGCTTCGGTCTTAAAAAGGTAACCGCGTGCGGACTGGGGCTCCTGGCGGTGAGCCTGGCCTGTACCCCTTTCATCGGTGGATACGACGCATCGCTTCCATTTCTCGTGGCGGCTGGAGCCTCGTACAGCTCGGTGCTCGCGGTATCGTATCCCTTCTTCCTGAGGCTCCTCCCCGCCGGAAACACCGCGGGCTTCGTCGGGATCTACATGGCCTGCCAGAACGGGACGCTCCTGGTCGGTCCCGCGCTTGGCGGGCTGGTCATCGATCTGTACGGATACCCGGTGCTGTTCATCGCCTCGGCCCTGGTCATCCTCGCGGGCCTTGCGGTTTTCCTGACGGTAAGGGATGCGCCGGTAAAAGCGGGTTGACTGGATTAACCCTTTTGTGACAGTATTCGTACCGGAAGCGGTCGAATGAACATCCCGGCAAAAAAATTCGAGGACCTGGTGATGGGCGCCGCCGCGCGCATCGTCGCTTCGCTGCCGCCCGATCTGCGCTCAAAAGCGGAGGAGGTGATCTTCGCCGTCGCTGACCGACCCAGTCCGGAGCAATCGAGGAGCGTGGGTGATGAAGACGACACCGATGCCGGCGATCTTCTCGGCCTGTATGAGGGAATTTCGCTCATCGACCGCAAGATCGACGATATGCCCGTACTTCCCGATCGCATCACACTTTTCCGGCTACCCTTCGCCGACATGTGCAGAAACGAACGCGAGCTTCGGGAGGAGATACGCCTCACCATCATCCACGAACTGGGACACTTTTTCGGCTTCGAGGAAGGGGATCTCGAAGAACGGGGTCTCGGCTGACCGGGGTCACTCAGACAATTAACTTCTTGCAAATCATCAAATCGGCTATATACTGCGGGTGTTGCGAACGACGTAATGACCCGGCGTCCCGGTGGAGAGGAGGTCCAATATTTCCGGCCGGCGGGAAATGACGGAGGGGATATGCAATCGATGGGTCCGTTGGAAAGGGTTCTGCGCACCTTCGAGGGAAAGCCGGTCGACCGGGTGCCCTGTTTCTGCGCCATGATGGAGAGCCGGACGGCGAACGAGGTGCTCGGCAGACCGCCGCTGCCGATGGACAGAATGCTGGACCTTCCGCCCGCGCGTTTTTTCCTCGATAATTGGGGGCCCGCGCTCACACCGGTATTCGTGCGACCGGCCCTTGCCTCTACGCTGCACCGGAGAAATCTTGGCCAGATCGGAATGGGTTTCGACGCGATCTGGGCGTATATGGACGACACCTGGATCTTCCTCGATGCGAAGACGATCGCGCTCACCACGGGTTCTGTATTCAACGTCATTCCCGACGGATACGGGAACCTCACCTATATGTACAGGGGGCCGGGCATTGCCACGCCGGAGGAGTTCGACGCGTGGCCGTACTGGCCCGACGCGGACGCGGTGGCACATCGTGTGTACCGTTATTATAAAAAACTGATGTCGCGTCACGGCGAGAAGACCTGTATTTTCGGTTACGGGTTTTTCGGTGGTCCCCAGGAAGCGATGAACTGGACTTTCGGCATAGACAGAGTGCCCCTGTGGATACGCAGACACCCGGCCCATGTGGAGCGCTTTCTCAACCGCATGGAAGAAATATCAATCAAGACTCACACGGCGATGCTCGACGCCGGGGTCCGGGTGATTCTCCAGACGGACGATTTCGCCTACAAAACCGGCCCCTTCATGAGCCCGGCCATGGTCGAATCGCTTTTCGGGGAACGCTACCGGCGGATCATACGTAACGTCCACGGGCGCGGGGCGAAGTACGTGCTTCACTCCTGCGGCGACAATACGCGCCTCTTCGACACTTTCATCGGCTGGGGAGTGGACGGTCTCCATGCCTACGAAAACACCTCGAACGTGGATATTTACAAAGAAAAAAAGCTGCACGGGGACCGCGTTACGATTATAGGCGGTGTCGGCATCGATTACCTGCTGTCGGAGCGCTCAAGAGACGAGGAAATCGTTGAAAAGGTAAGGGAACTTATTGTGAACCTCGCTCCCGGAGGGAGATTCATCCTCGGACCGGTCCACAGCGAGGACGGCGTTCCCGCGCACAAGCTCGCGGTGATGATCGAAGCGGTGCAAAGATACGGGGCCTATCCGGTTTCATCATGACGCCTGCCCGGTGAAACGGCCATGGAGGAAAGGACATGAGTGACAGTCTTGCGACGGTGCGCGACGCCATTGTGGAAATGAGGGAAGGCGAAATAACGGCCCTTGTGCTGGCCTGCCTCGACAGGGGACATTCCCCCATCGGTGTGATCGAGGAGGCCGTCGCCCCCGGGCTCGGAATCGTGGGAAGAAAATTCGAGGACGGCGATTACTTCCTCGCCGACCTGATCCTTGCCGGCGAGGTGGTGACACAGGCGATGGCCATACTCAGGGATCGCATGTCTCCCGGTGAAAATGCGACGAAGGGCAAGGTGGTCCTCGCTACGGTTCGCGGTGACGTTCACGATATCGGAAAGAGGGTCGTCGGCATGATGCTCGCCGCGTCCGGGTACGAGGTGATAGATCTCGGGATCGATGTTCCGGCGGAGAAGATAGTGGAAACCGCGCGTTCGACCGGCGCCTCCCTCGTGGGTCTTTCGGCCCTGCTCACCACCATGGTGGGTGGCATCCGGGAAGTCGTCGAGGGGATGACCGAGGCCGGGCTGCGCGGGAAGGTAAAGATCGCCATCGGCGGCGCATGCTGCTCTCAGTCTCTGGCCGACGAAATGGGGGTTGACGCGTACGGGGAGTCTGCGATCGCGGCGGTACGGATATTCGACGGTTTTGCCGCGGCGGTCAAGAAGGATTAATAG
>CAZVEG010000163.1:0-6372 GCA_964625625.1 uncultured Leptospirales bacterium
GTGTAGGCCACCGCCAGCAGCCCGCCCATGAACGTGTAGACGATCATAACCGCGCCGGCGACGAGCACGGCCTGCGTGTAGCCGATTCCGAAATCACCGAGCGCCGTGGACACCGCTACACCCACGGCCACGAGCTGCCCGCCGAAGAGCGCCACGACGCCCAGTATCATCACCACCGCCGTGACGAGGCGCATGCGGCCGCCGTATCGAAGAACAAGCGCGTCGGGGATGGTCCAGATCGACATGCGCCGTATGACCGGCGCGATGAAGGCGAAAATGAAGAGTCCTATGGCGTAGCCCATGGAGGCGAAGAAGAAGGCCGCGCCCACGTCGAAGGCCTTGCCGGCCTTGCCCATGGTGGAGCCCGCGCCGATGGTGGTGCCGATGAGCGTGCCGAGCAGGGCCGGATAGCCAAGGCTTCTGCCTGCAACCGCGTAATCCTCCATGTTCCGGACCTTCCGGCTGGTGAGGTAGCCTATTACGAGGAGTACGATGAAATAAACGGCGATGATCGCGATGTCGACATTCGTTACCGGCATGGCTTTCCTCCTGTCTGTCGCGCATGGATGCCCGTCGGGTGTCGCCCGCGGTGCCCTTTCGCGAAAATAATGTTATACGCCGTATGCCTTGGCGCAGGTCGAGCAAACATCGTTGAGTGGCGGCGGGTTCAGCGCGCCGATCGCGTCGAAGGGCGAGCCACCCTCCCTGTACGCGCCGAGCTTCCGGTCGGCTTCCCGCCGTCGTTCGAAACACTTTCTGAATTCAAGGTACTTTTTTCTTCTCCATATTACGGACAGATCGTCGACCCCGACGTTTCCGAAGCTCAATCGTTTGTACAGGTATTCCTTCCCTTTGTATATGCGCCGGTTCTCCGGGCGCGAGAGGTAGGTGCACGGACAGACCTCGCCTTCCGCGGTAATGAACATGAAGCGGGAGGGGTCGAGCTCGCAGACCGGGCATTCGCCCGCGGAGAGCGGATAGGGGCGAAACGAGAAATCGAGGCCGGCCGCGAACACGCGGGCCCTGTCGATGACCGACGTGTACCCGGCCGCGGGTTCGCCCTCCCAGGTGAAAACGCGCGCGCGGTCGGCGTCCGCGTTAAAAACGCAATCGAGATTCGTGGCGTAGAAATCGTCGGCGCCCGATTCGACGGCGCGCCGCAGCGCCTCCGGCAGCTCACCCATATTGGAGGATGTCATCATGTACGAGACGCTTATCCTGGGCCCGCCGATTCCCTCGAGCTTTTTGCGCGAGGAGATGAGGCGTATGCCCGTGAGAATCCGCTCGATGTCCGAATGGACCCTGTGGGCGCCGTGGGTGAGCTGTGTTGCCCCCGCGATGGATATGGAAACGTAATCCGCGCCGCTCTCGAAGAGTCGGTCGACCGCCCGCTCGTTGAAGAGCATGCCGGCGGTCGTGAACCCGGCCAGCGCCCCCTCTTTTTTAACCGTCCTGATCATCTCCCATATATGGGGGTTGAGCATGGGTTCGCCCCACCCCTGGAGGTGGACGAAGCGCGCGCCCGCGAAATGCGGCCGGAGCTTGTCGAACAGGGTGACCGGCATTATGGCGCCGGATCCGGGATCATTCCTGACGCCTATGGGGCAGAAGGTGCACGCGAGCATGCAGCGTGAGCTGATCTCGATCTGCATGGCTTCGAGGGGTGGGCTTCCCGCGAGCGATCGGCGGATAAAGCGGGGCAGGCGTACCATTCCCGAAGTCTGCATCCTTCCGGAAGCCCAGTCAAGAAAAAAGGCGGTCTTGACTCCATCGCTCGTCGGATGTAGCATCGGGGGAGGGGTTGTTCCATGCCCCGTATCACATAGAGGGAGGGAGAAGAATCATGAGAACCAACCGATCGATATTATTATGGGCCGCCGCTTTCATCGCGGTCCTGGCGTTCGCCGCCTGGTCGCAGGATATGCCCCGCGGCGGGCGTGGAAAACACCGCATGTACGATCCGGCAACGGTGGAGACGGTAAAGGGAACGGTGGCCAGCGTGATGACGAGCGACCGGGAGTTCAGAAGGATGATGATGAAAGGGCTTCACGTCAACCTCAAGACCGACAGGGAGCAACTGGTTGTCTTCCTTGGTCCCGAGGAATATCTGCGTGGAAAGATAACGCTCAAGGCCGGGGACGAGATAGAGGTTACGGGATCGAGGATGCCGGCGGAAGGGAAAGCCGGGATAATCGCTCGCGAGGTGAAAAAGGGCGACCTGACCGTACCGCTCAGGAAGGAGGACGGTACGCCGCTGTGGCCGATGGGATCGGGGATGAAGCGGAGAGAGCGCTGATAACCGGTACCGGCATATATTGCCCTTGACAATCTTTTCCGGCCCATGAAGACTGAAATGCCCGCTCCGTCCTGCGGACGATCATCACGATGACAGGGAGCACGCCATGAAGCCTTCGCTGTATGTAATCATGTTCGTATGCGCTATATTCGCGCTGTTTGTCTGCGTTTCCACCCCCGAGGCCGAAGCCGATTTCTTAAAGAAGGCGAAGGAGATGGCAGCAACAGTTACCGATAAGCCGCTGGACGAAAAGACGATCGTGGCGGGGTTGAAAGAAGCGCTTAATGTCGGCACGCAGAAGGCGGTGAAGAAGGTGTCGGCCGCGGACGGCTACTTCAAGAATCCGAAGATAAAAATTCCGCTGCCGCGCGATCTTCAGAAATGGGCCGACAGGCTGCGCAAGATAGGGCTGGGTAAAAAGGTCGACGAGCTCGAGCTTTCCATGAACCGCGCGGCCGAGCAGGCCGCGCCGAAGGCGAAGGATATCTTCGTTGATGCCGTGAAGAAAATGACGATCACCGACGCCAGAAACATCCTTTATGGCAAAAACTCGAACGAGGCGACGCTGTATTTCGAAAAGCACACCCGTCCCTCGCTGTTTACGCTTTTCTTCCCCGTAATGAAGACGGCCCTGGACAACGTGGGCGCGACGAAAGCGTATAAATATCTGCTCCAAAAATATAACGCGCTGCCGCTCGTGGAGAAGAAGGAGTATTCCCTGGACACCTACGCGACCGACAGGGCGCTCGACGGCCTGTTTTACATGATATCGCAGGAGGAGGCGCTCATTCGCAAAGACCCGGCGGCCAGGATTACGGATTTGCTGAAAAAGGTGTTCAAATAGGCCCGCGGCTCCGGGCGCGGGTACGCGTTGAAGGCGAGGATACGAATCCTCGCCTTCAAAGTATATGAGGGTTCCTATTTCGTCTTCAGCTTGTACACGCCGTCCCAGTTTTTCGGCGGGGGGGTGTCGATGAATTCCGTGCAGCGCTCAATGTACGTCTTGCACGGCCCGTCGTCCTCGACGGCCTTCAGCCCCGCCTTGAAGGCCGTGCGCGCGCCCTTCCAGTCGCGGGCGCGGAAAAGCTCCAGCCCCTCGTAGTATTTCCTGAGCATCTCCATCATGTAATCCGGCAGGTTGCCTTTTTTGCCCAGCAGCTCGTAGACCTTTATGGGCTCGTTTTTGCCGACCACCTTTATGAGATCCAGCTCGCGCGCCTCGATATGGTCCTTCGTCTGCAGGTAGGTGTTTTCGCTTATCATTGCGTAGGTGCTGTAATATTTGTTCGCACCCTCGAGGCGCGCCGCGAGGTTCACGGAGTCGCCCATCATGGTGTAGTCCATCCGGGTGCGCGAGCCCATGTTGCCGACCACGGCGTTGCCGGTGTTCATGCCCATGCGAACGCGAAGCTCCTGCTGTCCGATGCTGCGCCATCCTTCGCGCATCTCGGCGAGCCGTTTCTTCATGTCGATCGCCGCCATGACGAGCTTTACGGCGTGGTCGGGGTAGGGGTGCGGCGCGCCGAAAAACGCGATGATGGCGTCGCCCTCGTATTTGTCGACGGTGCCGTCGTAGCCCAGAATGATATCGGTCATCTCAGAGAGATATTCGTTAAGGAGCGCCACGAGCTGCGGCGGCGTGAGCTTCTCGGATATCGTTGAGAAGCCGGCCACGTCGGAGAAGAAGATCGATATCTCGCGCATTTCGCCGCCGAGGTTGAGTGATTCCGGGTTCTTGATGATCTCGTCGATGACGTGCGGCGAGAGATAGTGCGAGAACGCGGATTTGATGAAGCGCTTCTGGCTCTCCTCGCTCACGAACTTGGTCGCGATGATGGCCAGTGCCGGGAGCAGGAGCGCGAGCGATATCCCGACCTGGTCGACCCAGACGCGGCTGAATGCGAAGGTGGCGAAAATTCCCGCGTTGACCACGACGAACGATACCACCGTGGCCACGACGGAGCGCACGGCCGAAAGCCGCTGTATGGTGAATCCGATCACCAGCGCGATGACGAGCATGATCGCGTACGAAACGAGCGGATCGGCCCTGCGGATGAAGCTCTTCTGGAGTATGGTGTTCACGATGTTGTGATAGGTCCCGACCATCATGTACTCCGAGGACAGCGGCGTCACCCCGATATCAGAGGTGGCCGTGGCGGTGAGTCCCATGATGACCGAGTGATCGCGGAGGTTTTCGACCGCGAGCGTGATATTGATGGCGGTGACGAAGTTCTCGAGGTTCTGGAGCTCGGCCTCCGTTTCGGGATTCTTCTTTTTGGCGAGCTCCGCCTTCAGGCGCTTTATTTCATCCTGCAGCGGTTTCGCGTAGCCCTTTTCAATCTCGTGGATCTTTTTCCGGGTTTCGACGATCTCCTTCCACGTCTCGCGTCCGGCCGCCGGGTCTTTCGATGATTCGAGCCGTGTATAAAGCTGGGCCAGCTTTCCGTAGAGAAGGCTGCGGTCGGTCTTTCCCGATTTAATCTCCTCATCGTCGAAATAACCGTGGACCTCGTCGCGCACCCCGTTGTATTCCAATAACGCGTAATACGAAAGGTGATTGAAGGCCTTTTCGAAATCATCCGCCCAGTTGATGTGGATCATCCCCTGCCTGTCGATGGGGATGACGATGTCCTCGACCGCCCTGCTGACGGGGTTCGCCGCCTTTCTCAGAACGATCCTCTGCCCGGGAACGACCTCGATGTCCTTGAGCGGGACGCCGCAGAGGTCCGCGATCATGGAGAGCGCCATGTGGAAATAGATGCGCCCCTCGAAAACGCGGACCAGCCGGATTTTTCGGGAGATTCCGTCGGCGTCGAAATCAGAATCCACGAAGCCGAAGGTCCGCGCCGCGCGCACGAGCTGCGGCACCGGATACTGAATCTGTACGCGGTCGGGATCAATGAGCCCGTTGAAAGCGGCGGCGCCTTTTTCCGGAAGTGGAACCGAGGCTTTATTCGTGAAATACTGGATGGCCGCCTTTCTCTCCGCGAGCGCCTTTTCGTCCATGTTGTAGAGTATGAGCTTCTCCTTGGAGAAGGAGTAGGCCATGACCGCCTTCCCGAACGCCTTTGCCGATTCGGCGAACATGCGGTCGCTGTCGATGAGCGCCCTGGTGATCTCTTCTCCTTTCACCGCATGGCCCTTCTTGATCTTTTCCTCCAGCCCGGGCATGGCCTTGCGGTCCACCAGCAGCGGAGATTCCTCTATGAACTGGATATCGAAGACGGCCTGCCGGGCGCCGACCTGGCCGAGAACATCGAGCCCGCCGGCGTAGATGTGGCGGGGCCACGGGTACTGCCCCACGCTGTAGATGGCGCTGTCGTCAATGTTCAGGAAGGTGAGAAACTCCCACTGCGGTATCGAGGGCTTGGCGTGGAAGTTGAGGTCGTAGAGCTTCAGCTCGAAGAGCTCGTAGGGCCTGGTGAAACTGAGGGCGAAAAGAAGGACGAACGCGCCGAGCGCGATGGCCGCCGCCGTCAGACGGCTTTTTTCGAGTCTTTCTTTGAGGGAATCGAGGAATTGTTTGATCATGGTCCGGTCCTGTGAATGGTTTGAGTGGCCAAGCCTTTATTCGAGTATACGAGGATGTGCTGTTCCGAAAGAGCTTATATGGCATCAAATGAATTTACAGAAAGTCGGGTTTCAGTTTCTCGATCAATGCGGGAATATCGGCAAGGTCCTCATTCTTAATTCTGACGACTCGAATTCCCATTTCGTTGACCAAATGATCTCTCAGACTATCATAGTCCACTTGATTTTCGTGTATCTTTCCGTCAATTTCAATGATTATTTTTTTCTCTGCACAGTAAAAATCGCCGACGAAAAAACGTTTCTTTCCCATAAAATTCAATTGTACGGAATGCTGGCGGAGGAATTTTTTACCGAAGAGTTTACGATTGCGGACAATTTCCCAGAAGGTCCGTTCGCTTTCGGTCTGGTTCTTCCTCAGGCTTCTGGTGGTGCTTTTAACAATGATATTCATTTAACTGAATACTATGTTTTAATTTTTTGAAGGCAAGAACTTTGTCAACTCATCCCCCCGGCCCCCTTCTCTTCGGGGAAGAGAAGGGGGAGTT
>CAZVEG010000164.1:0-6348 GCA_964625625.1 uncultured Leptospirales bacterium
CTCCTATGGAAAATATATCAGGCACATTCTTCGTTTTTCGAGGCGGAAAAAAACCCTGATTTTTTGAAAAAACCAGGGTTTTGTTGCCTCAATACAGCAGCCGTGTTATATAACGCGCACTGAGACAGCCCTGAGCCCTTTTTCGCCTTTTTCGATTTCGAACTGCACTTTTTCGCCTTCTGAAAGGCTCTTGAAGCCGTCACCGATGATGCTTGAGTGGTGGACGAACACGTCGCCGCCGGTGTTGCTCGTAATGAATCCGAAGCCCTTCTGGTCATTGAACCATTTTACTACGCCTTCTGCCATGCTGACAAACTCCTGTTGTAATAATCTGCTCGGGGAAACCCCGCAGTCTTGGCCCCGAAAAAATCCTTTTTTGCTTACCTGAAATCAGTCGTAGGAAAGAAGAAGAGGAGTATTTCAAGCGGGCCATTACCTTTTATCGAATCCCATTATCCACAGGTGTAAAAAATTGTCAATGTTTAATTATTTTTTTCATCTCCCCCGCCCGGAAACACGGGGCGGTCCGCCCACCGGATTCCATCATCGCAATCTCCGCCGAAGCTCCCGAAATATAAAAACTTTTCTTGACAATAAAGCCCCCTGGTAAAGATTTCACGCGAGGATATATGAAAAATGGCAACCGGCATTAAAAACGAAATCGAATCGAGGCGAACCCTCGCGATCATCTCCCATCCGGACGCGGGCAAAACGACGCTCACCGAAAAGCTGCTGCTCTACGGCGGCGCGATCGAGCTTGCGGGATCGGTGACCGCCAAGAAAAAACAGAGGGAAACCTCCTCCGACTGGATGGAGCTCGAAAAGAAGAGGGGAATCTCCATATCCTCCACCGTTTTACAGTTCGAATACAGGGGATACCGCTTCAACCTGCTCGACACCCCGGGGCACAAGGATTTCTCCGAGGACACCTACCGGGTGCTCACGGCGGTCGACGCGGTGATCATGGTGATCGACGCGGGCAAGGGCATCGAGAGCCAGACGATCAAACTTTTCGAGATCTGTAAAAAGCGCGGCATTCCCATCTTCACCTTCATAAACAAGCTGGACCGTCCCGCCATGCCTCCGCTCGACCTGCTCGACCAGATCGAAAAGGTGCTCGGCATGCATGCCTGCCCGGTGTGCTGGCCCCTGGAGAGCGGCACCTTTTTCAAGGGAGTCTACGACAGGATCGGCAAAGAGGTGCACCTCTACGAAAAGGTCCCCGGGGGCGCCTACAAGGCGCCCGTTTCCGTGCACGACATCTCGGACCCGCTCGTGAAGAACATACTCAGCGAATCGTCGTACCGACAGATAATGGAAGAGATCGAAATGCTCGACGTGGCCCACGGGGGCTTCGACCTGGCCGAGGTGCACGCGGGAAGGACGACTCCCGTTTTTTTCGGAAGCGCCTCCAATAATTTCGGCGTCGAGCACCTGCTCAGGGGATTCCTGGAATATTCGAAAGAACCCCTGCCCCGGAAGGCCGGCGATACCGTCATTCCGCTCGAGGGCCCTCCCTTCTCCGCGTTCGTATTCAAGATCCAGACGAACATGAACCCCCAGCACAGGGACCGGATGGTTTTCGCCAGGGTGTGCTCCGGCAGGTTCGTGCGCGACATGACCGCCTGGAACACGCGAAACGGCAGGGAGGTCCGTATTTCGAATTCGCACAACCTGTTCGGACGCGAGCGCGAGACCGCCGACGAGGCCTACGCGGGCGACATCATCGGCTTCGTCACCAACGCTGATTTCCGCATAGGCGACACCATCAGCTCGGACCCGGGCCTGCGCTACAACGAGATTCCCCGGTTCGCGCCCGAGTGTTTCGCGTACATTCAGAGCGTCTCATCATCCGGCTACAAGTCGTTTCGAAAGGGGCTCGACCATCTCCTGGCCGAGGACATCGTCCAATCATTTTTCCTCAAGAACCACGCGAGCAACCTCCCGCTCCTGGGGGCGGTGGGCCCGCTTCAGTTCGAGGTATTACAGTACAGGCTGAGGGATGAATACGGCGTGGAATCGAACCTCGAGATGAAGCCCTGGAGCGTTACGAGATGGCTGGGGGACGAGCGGAGGACGGACAATCCCGATATATCGCTACCCCAGAGCTGCGTGCAGGGCGCGGACGACCGGGGAAGGCCCGTCATCCTTTTCCCCGACATCTGGTCGATGCAGTATTTCCAGGGCAACAATCCCGCCATAAAGCTCTACGATTCGCCGGCGCATTCAACCGAACCGAATTAAACGCGCCGTCGGAACCGGAGCGGCCCCGCCACGCCTTAAATCGTCACCGGCCGGCACTGTTTCGTCGCGCTGTCCCAGAACGGCGAGATTTCGAGAAGCCGATCGATGATCTCCGGAAGCACCGAAATCGTATAATCGATCTCCTGCTCGGTCGTGAAGCGGCTGAGCGAAAATCGTATTGAGCCGTGCGCCGCCGTAAAGGGAACTCCCATGGCGCGCAGCACGTGCGAGGGCTCGAGCGAGCCCGAAGAGCACGCCGACCCCGACGACGCCGCTATTCCCTTTTCATTGAGATACAGGAGGATCGCCTCCCCCTCGATGTACTCGAAACCGACGTTGGTGGTGTTCGGCACGCGCGCGTCCTTCGCGCCGTTGAGCTGCACGTTCGAGAAGCGCGAGAGGATGCCGCTTTCCAGTTTGTCGCGCAGCGCGCGCACCTTCTCTTCCGCGGGCAGGTTCGCGAGCGCGAGCTCGGCGGCCTTCCCCATGGCCACGATGCCGGGGACGTTTTCCGTGCCGGGGCGACGCCCGCGCTCCTGGTGCCCGCCGTACATGAGCGGCCGGATGCGGGTGCCGCGCCTGATAAACAGAGCCCCCATCCCCTTGGGCGCGTGGAACTTGTGCCCGGAGATGGAATAGAGATCGCACTGGATTTTCTTCACATCGATGGGGATCTTGCCCGCGGCCTGCACCCCGTCTATGTGAAAAGGGATGCCCCGCTCGCGGCAGAGCGCGCCGATCTCCTCCACGGGGAAGATGACGCCGGTCTCGTTGTTCGCGTGCATTATCGAGACGATCGCCGTATCGTCATCCATCGACTTCTTTAAAAATTCCAGGTCGAGGTTGCCGTCGCGGTCCACCGGAACGTAACTCGCACGGTAGCCCTCCCGCTCCAGCTTGCGGTAGAGGTTCAGCACCGCGGGGTGCTCCACCTTCGAGGTGATGATGTGGCGCCTGTCGCGGAAATAGGCGAGCGTACCCATGATCGCGAAGTTGTCGGACTCGGTGCCGCAGCCGGTGAAGACGATCTCGTAATCGTTTTCGGCGCCCAGGAGGTCCGCGACCCGCATCCGCGCCCGCTCGACGTCCCGGGCCACGTCGCCGCCGAAATCATGCATACTCGAGGGGTTGCCGTAGCGCTCTTTAAAAAAGGGCATCATGGCGTCCAGTACCTCGGGATCCACCATGGTAGTCGCGTTGTTGTCGAGATACACCGTCCTGTTCATCGCCATGGCCTCCTATCGCACCTCGATAACTTCAATGTCGTCCTCGACGAACTCGCGCAGCTTCTCCTGCACCAGGTTCTTCAGGGTGACGTCGGACACCAGGCAGTTGGCGCACGCCCCGCGGAGCGCTACCATCACCTTCTTGCCGTCGATGTCGACGAGCTCTATGTTCCCGCCGTCCTTCTGGAGGATGGGCCGCACCACGTCGCTGATGGTCTCTTCGACAAGCTGCATGCGTTTGATATTCGAGAGCGGGCGCTTTTCGGCCTTCGCGGCGGCGCCGACGGGAGCGGGCTGCTTTTTCAGCTCCTCGTTCAGGATATCCTCGATTTTGTGGATGCACGATCCGCAGGCTCCGCCGGCCTTGGTGTAGTTGGTGACGTCCTCGACCGTCTTGAGGCCGTTCTCGCGGATCACCTTGCGGATGAGCGGGTCGGTAACGCCGAAGCACTGGCAGATGACCTCTCCCTCGGTGTCCTCGTGCGAGGCGACCTCCTCGCCCCGCCAGTTGGCAAGCGCCTTCTCAAGCGCCTCGCGCCCCATAACCGAGCAGTGCATCTTCTGCTCGGGAAGCCCTCCCAGGTAGTCGGCGATGTCGCGGTTGGTTATCTTCTCGGCCTCCTCGACGGTTCTGCCGGTTATCATCTCCGTAAGCGCCGACGACGATGCGATGGCGCTCCCGCAACCGAAGGTCTGGAACTTCGCGTCCTTTATGATGTTGTCCTCTATTTTCAGGTAGAGTGTAAGCGCGTCACCGCACACGATGCTCCCCACCTCGCCCACGGCGTCGGCGTTTTCGATGGTGCCGACGTTTTTGGGATGTTTATACAGGTCCTTGACTTTATCGGTGTAATCCCACATGGAATTTCTCCTTCCGGATGAGCTGATACACAAAAACCGTCACTTTGCCGGCGGATAAAACCGGTTCTACGCGGATTCGCAATACGTCCAATATATACATCCGGGCACCGGACGACAATATTATTTCCTTCAATCGTCAATCGGCTTTTATTACGATACCGGAAACCGGGGAAAGCCCGGCCGTCGAAACCGAGGATGGCGGCTCCTTGCCGGTATGTCCTCTTTTAATATAGATATGCACGTAATAGAGGCCCGGGCGCGTCGTCGGGAAATCGAATGAGAACTTCCGGCTCGCGTCGTCGTATTTGATCTGCCAGTACGGCAGGTTCGCGGCCCTGGCGTTCGTGAAATCGGGGTACCCGCCCATCGCCCTGAGCTGGGAAGTCGTCATCGGCTCGGGGACCGGTTCGTAGTACACCGTCGCGAAAAAGACTCCGTAGCCGGCGGGCACGACGGTGCCCGACACCGTTACCTTCCCACCGGCCTTCACCGCGGCCGGGACCGGGTCGAATTCAAGGTAGCGATCAACGAACAGTTCGTAATAGCGGAAGCGGTTCTCGATCATGGAGAAGCCCAGCCCCACGTGCGTGTGGGAGGGAAGCAGGATGTTCCTCCGGTGCCCGTCGTTGGGCGGGGTCTCGTTGTACATCATCATGTGCATTTTTTTTATGAATGACAGCACCTGCGCGTAGTCCTTCGTCATGGGTCCGCCCCCCTGAATCATCGAGGCGTTTTCCATCACGTGATCGACTCCGCCGGCGAAGGCATAGCGGTGATAGGGCTTTTCGCCGCGCAGGTTCCAATGCCCGTAGTAATCGCCCTTCGAGGCCTCGGACGACGTCTTGCTGGCCACACGGGACGCCAGGATATCGAGCCGGACCGTCGGAACCCCGTGGCGCGCTCGGTTCTCGTTGATGAGGTCGAGCACCTCGAGCTTCAGCTTGAGAGTGGTTTCATTGTCCTTGAATTCCGGGAGACGCCCCTCTTTTTCGTTTTCGGCGAGCGCCATCCGCAGATCGGCGTCGGTATAGGCAAGCGCGTGGCCGAGGCCCGCGGCAAAAAACGCGATTATTACAAACAGGTACAGCTTCCTTCGTCGCGAACGCGTTTCCATGGTTCAACCCTCCTGGCAGGATGGATTCAATGATATATGCGGCGAACCGGAAGAGTCAAGATTAATAGCGGCGGGATGATTTCAATAAAAACACGACAGCGCAAAGAAGAGCTGCGCCGGGGCGTAGAGCGACCAGGTGAGCACGGTGCTGTGCGGGATCTTCTTGACGAACGTATTTATCGCCAGCACCACGTCGGAGATAACGAAGAGCACCGCCCCGGCCGGAAGAAGCACCGGGCGCGTGCTCCCCGACTCGCCCACATGCGAGACGGCGAAGAAGAGCATGGCCGCCAGGACGAACATGTATACCAGCACCGAAACATGATGGCTTCCGGATTTGCGGTAGATTTTATGGTAGAACAGCAGAATCCCCGCGCACAGTACGAGTATGGCGGCGACGTGCCACGGGCTGAAGGCATAGCCTATGGTGAAAGCCCCCAGGTAGAAGCAGTGAGCGGTAAGAAAGAATATCAGCCCGTGTTTGAATAGGTTTATCTCCTCGATCATGAGGAGCGTGTCGGCGACGAGCGAGAGCACGAGCCCCATGAGGATGAAGGTCGAATAGCGCGTCATGCCCGACGAGTGGATCGCCAGCAGGGCGAAGATGATCACGCAGAAGGTGACAAGCGGCGTGAGGAGGTACTTGGCGGGAAGCAGGCGCCTGAACGAAAAAAACTCCCTGAGCAGCAGAACGGCCGCGAACACGAAAAGGAGCTGGACGAAATAATCGATCGAAAAAATCGCCGGCATGGGGAGCTTCAGCTTTTGCCTTTTTTCGCCGGATCGGAACCGTTTTTGTCGCCGGTCCCTTCCCTCCCGCCCCCGGAGAGAAAATCGGAAAGGTTTTTGAGGGTATCGGGCTGCAGGTTCGAGCTCATCGCGGCGATGTTCTCCTGCTGTATC
>CAZVEG010000165.1:0-6306 GCA_964625625.1 uncultured Leptospirales bacterium
CTCTGACCCCATCCTTATTCCCCGCCCCCGATGCGGAGCGGGACGAGCTTTTTGCCACTCCGCTTGGCCGCTGCCTTCAGCTCCGACAGGCGCGCGCTGATGTCGACGTGGGGATCCGGCCGAACGCCCGCGGCCATGGTGATGAGCGCCGCGCTCACCGAAAGCAGCGGGAACTCCCGCTCCACGCCGTCGCGGTCCAGCGCCCGGTACACGCCCCGCCGTGCCTCGCCGCGGTTATAGAAGGCTCTGACCCCGTCGTTGAAGCCGTCGATCAGCGCCTCCACGCGCTCCTCCATCCGCGAGTCATCATCGCGCTTGTGCCTCATGCCGGCGAAGAAATCGTCCCCGCCGATGTGTCCGGCGAAGCAGCCCTCACAGGCGAACTCCCTCGAAAGCGCCTCGGCGAAGAGGAGAATCGCGCGGTCGCCCTGGCGGAAGCCGAAGCGGTCGTTGAAGGGCTTGAAATTGTTGAAGTCGAAATAGATGAACGACACCGCCCCGTCGCCGGCGAGCGCATCGGCGATGTAGCGGTTGATCAATATGTTTCCCGGAAGCCCCGTGAGCGGGTTCGTCTCGCGGGCAACGGCGAGTTTGCGCTCGTTCAAAACCGCGAGCAGCGAACGCGCCGTGAGAAAGCCGGCGTAATGGAGATCGCGCGTGATGATGACGCCCTCCGAGTCCGGGTTGTTGACGAACACCTCCAGTATCTTCTCCTGGGGCGTGTTAATGTCCACGATGGGGCACTTCTCCACGAACCTCGAAAGCGAGCCGGCGATCGACTTGTTGCACAGCAGGTCGTAGCCGTAGGGCGAATAGACGTATTTCTTGATGCTGCGCTCGTGGACGATGCCGAGAGGAAAGCCGCCGGAATCGAGCACCGGGAAAAAGCTGCTCCGGGAATTCCGGGTGAACTTGGTGAAGAGGATCTTCACGTCGTCCTCGGCGCTGATGGTGTCGATTACGGTAATCTCGCGCGTCAGGAGCTCCGCGTCGCTTCTCCGTGCGCGCCGGTTCCTCTCGGCGTAATCGGCGATGCGCCTGCTCATCGAGCCTATCCGCGCCGTCTCGGTGGTCGGTCGTTGTATGAAATAGCCCTGCATCAGCTCGAAACCGAGGTCCTTGCACGCCAGGAACTCCCTTTCGGTCTCTATCCCCTCGGCGATCACCACCACGCCCATGAGGCGGGCCAGGTTGATGATGTGCGTGCAGAAGGTCCGCTTCTTGACGTCCGAGTCGACGTCGGCGATGAGAAAGCGGTCGAATTTGAGAAAATCGGGATCCGAATGATAAAAAAGCTCGTAGCTCGCGAAACCCGCGCCGAAGTCGTCCAGCGCGATCTTGAACCCGCGCTTGCGCACGCGGCAGAGCACGTCCCGGAACCTGCCGTTCGAGGCGATACGGTGGCGCTCCGAAAGCTCGAAGATCATCGCGTCGCTGCGAAGGCCCTCGGCGCGGAGAATGCCCTCCGTCCTGCCGAAGGCGTAATCGCTCATCAGGTGCACGCGCGGATCGTAGTTGAAGAAGAGCTTGATTTTACGGTGAAAGGGAATCCTGGCGAACGCGCCGACGGCCATGCGGCGCAGCTCCAGGTCGACGGCATACAGCACCCCGTCGGCAAAGGCCTCGTCCATAATCGCGGAGGGCCGGCCAAAACCTGCCCGCTCGCAGCCGCGCATGAGCGCCTCGACGCCGAAGGTGATGCCCGTCAGCGAATTCACGATGGGCTGAAAGGCGTATTCGAGCCTGCCCAGGACATCCCTCCAGCGCTCCGGAAGCTCGACCGAAACGGGGCTCTGACCCCTTCCCGGCTCTTCAGGCTCCCCCATCGGCGGCTCTGAGCCCTTGAATGCCGCGCCCGGGGGCTCCCCCATCCCTGTTTCCGGATAGGGTTCAGGATAGGGCCCGGATCCATCACTTGTATATTTCATCGCTTTCATGGCTACCATCCCCGACCACGGGCTCTGACCCCGGAAAAGCTGAATCATACCCGTGCACTGATCCTGTTATTCCGATTCAGAAAACCCATAAATTCGAGGCTCTGACCCCTATATGCACCATCAGGCCGCCTCATCCCGCTCCCTTGTCGTTGAACGGGGGCTCTGACCCCGAATACGCGCCCACCGGCCCGGCCAAATCCCGAGGCTCTGACCCCTCATTCAGCATCGGGCCGACCCATTCCCCGCTCCCGGGCTTCCATCCCCATCCATCACCGCAACGAACGCGTGCGTGCGCCCGCGCCTAGTTCCGGTACTCCAGCAGGATCATCGTCATGTCGTCGTGCTGCACCTCGCGGCCCCTGAATCCGGCGATGTCGGCGAAGAGCTCGTCCTTTATCCGTTTCAGGCCCTTGTGCCGGAATTCCTGTATTTTCCCGGCAAGCCGCTTGATACCGTACTGCTCGCCGCCGGGGTTAAGCTGCTCGATGATCCCGTCGGTGATGATGATCAGGAGGTCGTCGCGCTGCAGCGTGAAGCGGGCGCTCCGCGGAAGGATATCCCGCTGAATCCCGAGCGGAATGTTGTCGTCTTTCGTCGTAATCTTCGACAGCCGGCCGTCGCGGTACACGAAGATGTACGAGTGCCCGAGATCGTAAAGTACGACCTCGCCCGAATGCTCGTCGAAGTCCGCGAAGACACCGGTAACGAAGCGCTCCGACTGGAAGGTGAGGGCGATGTATTCGTTCAGCCTTATGATGAAATGCCGGAGCCCCCCGGAAAAATCGTAAATCGAAAGCATGCCGTCGATGATCGCGGTGACGAGCGACGCGGCGATCCCCTTGCCCGAAACGTCGCACACCGCCAGGAGCCTGCGAACGCCGTCATAGCGCCGTATGCTGTAATAATCGCCGCCCACCCCTTTCGCCATGGACGACGCCCCGACCACCGCGAAGCGCGGGCTCCCCTCCATGAACTCCTCGCGCACCATTCCCGCCTGCAACCGCCGCGCGAGCTCGATGTCCGTCCTCGTCATCTCCGAGAGGCATATGAGCAGGTCCTTGGAGGAGAACACGCCCGCGAAAACGTCGTCCCCGCCGGTCAGCACGTAATAGCCGATCACCGAGGCGTTCAGCGTGCCGGCCAGCTCCTCGGCCACGGCGAATATATTGGTCGCCGCGTCGAAGCGCACGGCAGGCTTCATCACCTTCTCCACGGTCTTGTTGGTGTAGAGGTCGCGCCCGAAGGGTTTGCCCAGGATATCGAAGAGGTCGCGCCGCACCACGATCCCCGTCACTCTGTCCGCCTCGTCCACGACCCCCAGCGCGAAGATGTTCTCGTTTTCGAGGAGGGCCTCGGCGAGGTCCCTGATCTTCGTTCCGACGCGGACGCGGTGAAAAGCGCTGGCGATTTTCCCGATCACCATGCCATGATATTTCGTCCGGTTGATCTCCTGGATCATCCCGCTCCGCGGGCCACCGCCGGGCGTGTCCGTGTCCACTTTAAGGTCATTCTTTTCATCGACGGCGATCATACCGACACCCCTTCTGCTCACGTGCGAGATCGACTCATGGTTCAGAAAAGCAAGATAGCGGGCGGCCGGCGGTTTGTAGTAAAAATTTCATAAATTTAACATGGCTTTTGTGTAAATTCAACGCTGGTATACGAACGCTTCCCGCGCACCGCCCGGCCCCTCGCCTGCCGGCGTAGCGCATCCGGAACGGCTCCCGGATATGCTCTGACCCCATATCGCTTTCCGGCCGGGAACCTGCCGAAGGCTCTGACCCCATCATCCCGGCCATCCGCAAGCAGGCTCTGAAACAGGGTTCTGAACCCACTTTAACCCCATTCCGGCCCCGGCAGGCCAACCCGTCCACACATGCTTCACACATGCTCTGACCCCTTCAATCAGCCCGAAGCTCCGGTAAAGGCTCTGACCCCATCGTACCCCACATCCATGCTCTGACCCCCACCACCAGCCCGCGCGCGCTTCCCCGTCCGCGGCCCGAAATTTACCGCAAATCACTGCGCCCCGGGCTAAAATTTTACTTTACGCGCGCCGCCGTCGGCGCGACATATAACTTTCCGGGACGCGCGAGCGTCACGAAGACCGAAACGGAGCCACTGAATGGAATGCAGCTGCGGCGGAGCGCTGATCGAGGGGAAAAGCTGTTACAGCGTGAGCCGCGATAATTTCTATCTCATGCTGGAGGACATCCCCGCCTTCCAGTGTACGCGCTGCGGCCGCGTGCTCTTCACGGAGGAGACCGTGGACCGCATCAAAAAAATCGAAAACCGGCTCGAGCGCGACGCCGCCGAAGTCATCACCGGAAGGCCGTCGGTCAATCTGTACGATTACTGAACGGTCACGAAGAAAGGGCGTGCTCGTGATGTATACGCCCGCCGGCGCCGGCCGGCCGTCCCGGGAACACGCAGTCCAAGGAGAACTCAATGAGACTCAGATTCGCCCCCAGCCCCACGGGCTACCTGCACATCGGAAACGCGCGCACCGCCGTGCTCAATTACCTCCTTGCGCGAAAATACGACGCCACCTACGTGCTTCGCGTCGAGGACACCGACATGGAACGAAGCACGCGCGAGTCCGAGGCATCCATCCTCGACGACCTGCGCTGGCTCGGCATCCGCTGGAACGAGGGCCCCGACGCCGGCGGCGAATTCGGCCCCTACCGCCAGTCCGAGCGTTTCGACATCTATAAAAAGTACACCGACATACTGCTCGCCGAAAAAAAGGCCTATCACTGCTACTGCACCCAGGACGAGCTCGAAGAGATGCGCCGGGAGGCCTCCGAGGCCGGGCGCGCGTTCGTCTATCCCGGGAAGTGCCGCAATCTCGGCGACGCCGAGAGGGCCGCGCTCGAGGCACAGGGCCGAAAGCCCACCGTGCGCTTTCTCGTGCCGGACGATGAAACCGTCGTCATAAACGACCACATCAAGGGGCGGGTCGTCTTCGAGAGCGGCAACATCGGCGGCGACTTCATAATCGTGCGCTCCGACGGCGTGCCGGTGTACAACTACATCGTCATAATCGACGACGCCCTCATGAAGATCACGCACGTCGTCCGCGGCGAGGACCATCTTCCCAACACCCCCAAGCAGGTGCTCATCGCGCGTGCGTTGAATCTCCCCGTGCCCGAGTACGCGCACCTTTCGCTCGTGCTGGGAAGCGACCGCTCCAAGCTCAGCAAACGCCACGGCATCACCTCGGTCGACGTGTACCGGCGTGAAGGCTATCTCGCCGAGGCGCTCGTCAACTACCTGGCCATGCTCGGCTGGGCCGCCGAGTCCGGCGAGGAGATCCTCGGCGTCGATGAGATCGCCCGCCAGATAGAGATGGGGAACCTCGCGCGCAGCGCCGCGGTCTTCGATTTCCAGAAGCTGCGCTGGATGAACGGCATGTACATCCGCGCCTGCGAGCTCGGAAAAATCACCGATCTCTTCATACCGCATCTCTCGGACGCCGGGTACGACGTGTCCGGGCTCGAGCGCTCCTGGCTCGAGCGCGTCATCGACGCCGTGCGCGGGAACTGCGAGGTGCTCTCCGACGTCCCGCGCCACGCCGCGCTCTTCCTCGACGAAATCATGGAGCCCGACGCCGAGGCCTCCGCGATGCTCGAAGAGCCGGATTCGAAGATCGTCATCGCCGAGGCGTACCGCCTCATCACCGACGAGCTCGACGAAACCACCTACGCCGCCGGACTGGTCGGCGGCATAAAAAAGAACACGGGCATGAAGGGCAAAAAACTGTTCATGCCCGTTCGCGCCATGCTCACCGGCTCGCTCCACGGGCCCGAGCTCGATGTAACGGTGCCGATCCTCGGCTACGGAAAATGCCGAAGGCGCATCGAATACATCCACGGCCGCTACGCCGGGTGAGAAAGCCGTGCTGATCGTGCGCGAAGACGGCGCCCGCGCGGGCGACACGCTGTATCTCACCGGAACCATCGGCGGCCGGCGCCTCGACGACGATGCCGCCGGTGCGCTCCTGCGCGGCATACGCCAGATGTTCGCGCCCGGCGCGCTCGCCGACACCGACGACGGAATCCTCCCCGCGGCCCGCGAGATCGCCGCCCACACCGGCCTCGGGTTTCGCATAATAGAGGAGGCCATTCCCGTCGAGGCCGCGCACGACGGGAAGAAACACGCATCGGACGCGCACCCGCATCGTTACTTTACCCGGGGAGGCTACCTGTTCGCTTCGCCGCGCCGGCACGTGGCCACCATGACCATCACCATCGACGGCGTTCGCGTCACCCCCGTCGGGGAACTGGTCGGCACGGGTCAGACAATCGAAAGAAACGGAAGCGAAATCGACGCGAAGGAATGCGCGACGGATACCGGGGCGCCCTGAAGC
>CAZVEG010000166.1:0-6305 GCA_964625625.1 uncultured Leptospirales bacterium
CCCCGCGCCGCTTTCAAGATAGAGAGAAATGATATCACCGGCCCCGAGGCTCCCTCCGGACGCGATGCATGCCCCCGTTATGGATATGTTTTTGAGCGAGCACCGCACCCTGCGCGACATCCGCGCCGGAAGACAGTAGAAGTCTCCGTCCGTACGCACCCTCTCGCTGTTTCTTCTTTCACCGGACATGGCGGTCTCATCAAACGGCCGGCTCCTGGAACAGTATGGCATGCCGGGGGGCTTGAATCAAGCGGGAAACACGGCAGGCGGTACACGGATTTACGGTTTCAAACGGCGGACATCTATGTATTCCAGACGGTGGTCAATATATATCGATCGGCCCGTCCGTTTCACCCTCGATGAACTGGCGGGCGAAGGGGTCTTCTTTCGAGAAATAATTCTCCACCCCTCCGTGAAACGCTATCCGGCCGTCGTATAAAAGCGCGACCTCGCTCGCCACCTTCCGCACCAGCTTCAGGTCGTGCGTTACGACGACCGATGTGACGGAAGATCCCTCCGAGATGTCGAGGATCAGATCGGCGATCGAATCCGAGAGTATGGGATCGAGCCCGGCCGTCGGATCGTCATACAGGATTATATCGGGATTCAGGCATATGGCGCGCGCGAGCCCCACCCGCTTCTGCATGCCCCCGGAAAGCTCCGATGGAAGCTTCAGCTCGTTGCCAGCCAGCCCGACCCTCGCGAGCGCGCCGGCGACGATCTCCCCGACCCGGCCCTCGTGCTCGCCCCTTCGCCTGAGCCCGAACGCCACGTTGTCGAAGACGTTCATCGAGTCGAAAAGGCCGCCCTTCTGGAAAACATACGCTATCGACGCCCGCGCATCGGTCGCACCGATCACCGTGCGCGGGTCCCGGCCATCGACGGTTATTTCTCCTTCGTATCCCGACAGGAGCCCGGCGAAGCATTTGAGGAGCACCGATTTCCCGCAGCCGTTCTTGCCCACAAGGGCCGTACGCCCCCCGTCGGGGACGGTCATGTCTACGCCCTCGAGAACCATCCTGCCGCCGAAACCCAGGCGCACTCCCTTCGCGCTGATCACTGGTATTTCCTCTCGCGCGTTTCCCTCAGCGATTGCAGTATGTTGAGGTATGAGATGTACCGGTCCTCGTGTATCCGGCCCTCTTCCAGCATCCGCTTCACACCGCAATCCGGCTCGTGGTCATGGCTGCACGGCCTGAACGCGCACTCCCGGGCGAGCTCGCCGAACTCATAGAAATAGTCCCCGGCGGTCTCCGGGTCGATATCGACCAGGCCGAACTCGCGCAGTCCGGGCGTATCGACGATCCTGGTCCCGTCGGAGGAACAGAGCATCTCGACATTGGTCGTGGTGTGGCGCCCTTTGCCGGTGCTTTCGGAAATCTCGGAAACGCGCAGATCGAGGTCCGGGTACAGCCGGTTCAGTATGCTGGTCTTGCCAACGCCCGAATACCCGACCAGAAGCGAGGTACTCCCGGCGATGAACCTGCCGAAATCGTCCATCCCCCGCCCCGTTCTGGCGCTGACCAGGGCGAGATCGATCGGCGCGTTGTCATAGTATTCCATGACCCTGGTGATATCGCCTTCGGCGGCCAGGTCGCGCTTGTTGATGCAGAGCAGCATCGGGATTCCGTCCTTGCGCGCCCGGACCGACAGGCGGTCGACAAAACGGAGGTTGAACCGGGGATTATCGAATGACTGGATGATGATGATACGATCGAGGTTGCTCGCGATGACGTCCTCTTTCCGGTTGCGTCCCTTCTCCTTGCGCGAGAACGCGTTCTTCCGGGGAAGTATTTCCGCGATGGCCCCGGTGCCCTCCCGGTCAAGCTCTATTCTGGCCAGGTCGCCCACCGCAACCGGGTCGGAGTATTGCCGCACGCTCTTTTCCCGCCGCATCCTTCCCCGCAAAACGCAGTTTATCTTCCGGCCCTCGTAGAGAACGGTGGAATACATGCCCAGAACCTTTACCACCGTGCCGATCCCCGTCTCCATGCCTCAGACCGCTCCCCGGAATTTCGCGCCGTCCGATGCACAAATAAAAGAGGCGGGGCCGCACGACCCCGCCTCCTGCCGTAAACATAGCGTTATGCGCATACGAGCTACGGAACGCGCTTACTTCTGGGGAACGACCTTGAAGGTTACGCGGCGCTGCTGCGCGTCCTTGGGATCGACGCCGGGAAGCAGTTCCGACGACCCCACGCCCTTGTAGGTCATCTTAGGAGAGGTCACCCCTTTCGCTTTCAGCGCGTCGAAAACGGCCTTCGCGCGGTCGGTGGAGATTTTAGTATTGCCGGGTTTCGCGCCAACGGGGCCCTCGGGACCGCGCGCGTCGGTGTGCCCGGTTACCTGGAGAACATAGCCCTCAGGAAGTTTGTCGATAACGCCCTTTACAACCGGGGCGGCCGCGGTCGCCCATTTGTCCCATTTCTGCGGCGGGACCTTCGAGCTCTTATAGTCAAAGCCTTCCACGGGAATGCGGGCGAGCTGTTCGTTCTGCACGTTTACGATCGATCCGGCCGGTGCCACATCCGACTTCACTTCGGGGGTCGTGCCGCATGCGAAAGCAAACGCGAATACGCCGATGAAAGCGATAATGGTTAATTTCTTCATTTGTATTTACTCCTTCCCTCTACCTGATTTTAAGGCCTGAAGCCTTCTCATTGAATTTATCAAAAAGAAGAGTAGTGTCAAGACAAAAAAGCCAAAAAAAATATCACAAAAACAGCCTGAAGGCTCAAGTTTTCACTCACGGGCGCCGATAAAGAACGTACAGGGCTTCAATATGGCAATTCCCTCCCGATTATTGTTATATTGAGGATCCTGGCACTGCGCGTAAAAGTCGTTATGGAAGGCAGAATAGCCGCCCAGCTATTCTGCCTTTTGTTTTATCATTTTCCGGAAGGAAGTTTTAACAGAGCCAGCGGAATAAAATCCTTCAGTTCTCCGATAAGTATTCCCATTTTACCCACCTCCTTCACCGAGAAGGTCACCACGTATTCCATTCCGTTATGCAGGTTCAGGAATTCGTTTCTTTTCTTACCGTCCTTGAGCATGCTCTCCACATCGAACTCGATGTCGACGTTTTTTCTGTCATAGAAGACGAGCCTGTTGAATACGGTGTCCATGTACTTCAACCGGAGACGCAGGGTGAGCGATTTGCCCTTGTACGTGGCAATATTTTCCGCGATGTCGGCGAGCACGAGGTCCTGATAATCCTGCGAGCTCAGCGGAGCGCAAATCGCCAGCACGCCACACAGCAGCATCAATGCGGCTACGAATCGAAACATGTCACCCTCCCGCTGCCACCGGAAACCATGGCGGTTAACGATCAAATCGGACAAACTTTCGTCATTCCCGCGAAGAATGGAACATGTATGATAATGGATACTTTTTTATGATGATGGCAAGCGTTTTACCCGAACGACAGTCATTATCCGCCGATAGCCATGGCGTATAAAAACGGTTCCGGCATACAGACCGCGGGGAAGGATCATCCGCCGGGGCTCGCGCTTCCCCCGGCGGATGACGGATTTTCAGATTCTCAACGCTTTTTTGATGGCGGAAACGAGATGCGCGGGTGCGACCGGTTTCTGGAAGACCCCGTCGAACCCGAGCCTGTCTATTTCGATATTGGACGCCGTGGCCGAACCGATACTGCTGAGAAGATATACGGGAGCGCTGTTGCCGCCCTTTCTTATCTCTTCCGCCACCCTGGTTCCGGCGTCAATGCGCTCCATCATCATGTCGCAGAGTATGAGGTCCGGCTTCAGGCTCGAGATCCGCGCGATGCCATCCTCTCCGCTCGCGGCCGTCTCGACCGCGAAGCCCTCGGCGGTCAGAACGGCTGAAATTGAATCGAGGATATCGGGATCGTCGTCGATGACGAGTATGAGTTTTTTATCTGCCATATTGTATCTCCTGTGTGCTGTTAGGTTGTAGCCGCCGCTGTCGGCCTGGAGCATGCGAGCCCCTCCATCGCCTCGATCGAGGTCTGGCCGACGACGCCGAGCAGAAAGTCATGGGCCTTCTCGAGTCCGTCGCGAGCCCCATCGGAGAGCCCCTCGCCGATGTCCCATTCGTAGCCGCGCACCGCCAGCATGAAGGCGGCCGGACAGCGGCCGGTGATCTCCTCGCACAGCGCCAGGACCGACGCGGCGTCCAGCGCGTGCGTGGTGAAGCTGATGGCGCGCGCGGGCCGGATGCGGGTGAACTCGTACGGGGGCTCGGCGTCGCGGGATGCGTCCACGAAGACGACCGCGTCCGCCCCGGCGATATCGTACGCATCCTCTATGTTGAGATGGTAGTTGGCCTCGCAGCGAACATGCGCGAGCGCGGCCTCCTCCACGCGGCGGACGAGCTCGGCGCCGAGCCCGTCGTCACGCCGCCCGGGATTGCCGATGCCCCAGACGAACACCCTCATTCGGCCCGTTACCGTCATTTGTGCCGCACGTCGAGGGTTGCGCCCCCGGCATCGACGAGTTTTATCTCGAGCGGCATGGCCCCCAGAGCGTGGGTGGCGCAGCTGAGACAGGGATCGTAGCAGCGTATCGCCACCTCGACGGCGTTGAGCATGCCCTCGCTTATCTCCTTCTGGCCGTTGAGCTTCTCCTTCGCCACGAAGTTGACCGCGCGGTTCATCGGCTCGTTGTTGTTCGTCGTCGAAACGATGAGGTTCGCCATCACGATCTGGTCGTTTTCGTTTATACGGTAATGATGGAAGAGCGTGCCGCGGGGCGCCTCGATGAGCCCGACGCCCTCCTCGCGCTTTTTGCCCTTTACGACCAGGTCGTTTTTGAGGAGATCGGCGTCTTTAAGGAGCTCGTCGATAACCTCGGCCGAGTGCAGAAGCTCGATGAGACGGGCCCAGTGCATGTGCATGGACATATGGTTCGGCTTGCCCTTCGTGTACGCCCTGTATTCCTCGAACTCCTTCTGGGCCAGCGGCGACGGGATGAAGTCGCAGGTGTTGAGGCGCGCGAGCGGCCCCACCGTGTACCATCCGTCGGCCTTGCCGATCGATCTGAGGTACGGGAACTTCATGTAGCTCCACGAACGCACCTCCTCGCCGATGTACTTTAAATACTCCTGGTAGTCGACGTCGTCGAGGATCTTCTTCCCATTGGAGTCGACCGCCCGGAGCACCCCGTGGTACAGGTCGAGCGCCCCGTCGGCGCGGACCAGGCTCAGGTGGCTCGAGGGAAACGCCGCGAAGCCGTCGATGAAGGCGGCGTTCTTTTTATGGTATCCCTTGAAGAAATCGAGCGCGCCCTGCGCCCATTCGATCATCTTGCGCGTGTTGAGCGGGTCGGCGCCCTTGAGGAATTCGTCCCGCTCCTCGGGCGTCAGGCACTTGTTGATACCGCCGGGTATCGCCCCGGTGCCGTGGATCTTCTTTCCGGCCGTGGCGCGTATGATCTCCTGGCCGAACTTGCGCATCATCACCCCCTGCACCGCGAGGTCCTTGTGGTGTATGGCCACGCCGATGACGTTACGCACCGCCGGGTCGGCGTCGATGCCGAACAGAAGGTCCGGCGATACCAGGTGGAAAAAATGCAGGGCGTGCGACTGGAACATCTGCCCGTAGTGCATGAGGCGGCGCATCTTCTCCGCCGTGGGGGTCAGCCCGTCGCCCGTTCCCGCGCCCACTATGACGTCCATGGCCTTGGCGGCGGCCAGGTGATGGCTCACCGGGCAGATGCCGCACAACCGCTGCACCAGCACCGGCGCCTCCCAGTACGGACGGCCCTGTACGAAGCGCTCGAATCCCCTGAACTCGACTATATGGAACCGGGTGTCGGTCACCTGGCCCTGCGGGTCAAGCTGGATGGTCACCTTGCCGTGACCCTCCACGCGCGTTACCGGTTCTATCGTGATTTTTCTTCCCATGTTTTCTCTCCGTATCAGTCAAACTTCACGACTTCGTAGGGCAGGTCGAGCGGCGTGCCCTTCAACAGCGCCACCAGCGCGTTCCAGATGAGGTCGGCCCTCGGCGGACAGCCCGGCAGATAGTAGTCGATCTTCACGATCTCGTGGAGCGGGTATACCCGGTCCAGGATCATCGGAAGCTCGTCGTCGTTGGGTATAATCCCCTCGTCCACCGTGGGGCAGTTCAGGTAGGCCTCTTCAAGGCACTCCTTCACCGGGATGCCGTTACGCATGGCCGGCAGCCCGCCCATGATGGCGCACTCGCCCAGGGCTATGAGGATATTGCAGTGCTTACGGAACAGCCGAAGGTTCTCCACGTTCTCGCTGTTGCAGCAGCCCCCCTCGATGATGCCGATATCGCACTGCTTGGTGAAGGTCTT
>CAZVEG010000167.1:0-6298 GCA_964625625.1 uncultured Leptospirales bacterium
ATCAACAACTCTATTAAAATGTCAGTTTGAAGAAAAACTCAAGTTAAAAAAACGCGATCTCCGCCCCCGAAGATAGATAGGAATAATTTGATAATTTTATCAATTTATTTGACTTTTCGATCAATAGTGCTTTACTTATACAGATAGCTGCTGGGGGAATGCTCGATATGGAAAAAAAGGATTCAAGGCTGTGTATACTCGTTGCCGCGAAAAAGGAATTCGCGCTCAAGGGCTATGACGGAGCGCGACTCGTCGTCATCGCCCGAAACGCCGGGCTGCCCCAAGCGCTCATCCATTACTATTTTCATACGAAGGAAGAGTTGTATGTGGCGGTGCTTGAAGGGCTGCTTAAAAGCAGGGTGGATTTCGAATTTTTCGATTACATCGCAAGTGTGCAGTTGACGCATACGCAGCGTCTTTACGCGACGCTTTATTATATCACTCAATTACTCGCCAAAGGTCAGGATCCAGACCTCTGGCGAATCATCAACAACGAGATCAGCACCGGTCACAGGTACATGAAATTAGTTGTCGACGAATACGTTCTTCCGACGATCGAAAGAATCGAAGAGATCATCACGCAGGGAGTGCAAAGCGGGGAATTCGAGCATGGCGATCCGTTCATGCTGGTACTCAACCTCTTTTCGTTTATCTCAACTTACCACCAGAATCTGCCATATTACGAAGGAACGAAAATCTATGAAAAATCATCGGGTTCCGGTGGCCTCGACCGCATGTCCCGGTTTGTCATTTACAATACCTTTAAAAGTCTCGCCCCGGGCAGGGATATTCCGGAAATCATCAATCTTCCTTTGGAAGTAGCGTTGTATATCGATAGAATCATCGATCGGATTGCTGAACAATCGTACTAAATCGATGCTGTGATACCGACTGAACACAAAAAAACAATAACCACCCGACGGCATGTTAATGGGAGAGCCAAGGAGATAAATACGTGATACGACTGATACACGCCCTCATGCGGCAGAAGCTTACCGTAAACCTCGCGGTCTTTGTCATCCTCGTGGCGGGGATCTATTCCCTTTCGGGCCTGAACCGCGAATCGATCCCCCAGATAAGCCTGGACATGGTCAGCGTGGTGACCGTGTTCCCGGGCGCCGCGCCGAACGACGCGGAGGAACTGATTTCGATTCCCATCGAGAAAAAACTGCGCGGCGTCAGCGGGATCGACAAGGTGCGTTCTTATAACGTCGAGAATGTTTCCTTTCTGGTCATCTACCTGGACGACAGGGCGAAGGACAAAAAGAAGATCGTCCAGGACATAAAGGATGCGGTGGAGCAGGTGGAAGGGCTTCCGGCGAGCGTGCAGAAACCCCTCGTCACCGAGATCAATTTCGACAATACCGAGCTCGTCAGCGTCGCCTTTGTCGGAAAAACGAAGGATGTACCCTATGCGCGGCTGCGAGAGTTCGCGAACCTCTCCGAAAACTTTTTCTACGATATCGACGGAATCGCCGAGGTCGAAAAACTGGGGTACTATGACCGGGAATACCTGGTGGAAGTCGATCCGGACGTCCTCACAAAATACCGGATCGGGATGAACACCCTCATCAACACTCTCAGGATGAGAAACGTCGATTTCCCGGGCGGTGCGCTCCGTGTGGGAAAAAAGGAATTCGTGCTCCGAACCAAGGGGCAGTTCAAAAACGTCGACGAGATACGGAACACCGTCATAATGGCGAATGACGGCGGTTATGTTACGCGAATCGGGGATATCGCAAAGGTTTCGGATACCTATGAAGAAGCGGACGTACACCATCGTTTCAACGGCAAGCAGGCGGTGGTGTTCAAACTGTGGAAGAAGCGTAGCGCGGATGAAATCGATCTCTCGAACCGGCTCAGAGCGGCCGTGGCAGGCTATTCCCTGCCGGGGTATAATGATGTCGCCTTGTCATTCTTCGACGATAAAAGCGACGAGACGCGGCACCGCCTGGCGGCGGTCGGCGAGGAGGCGGCTATAGGGTTCCTGATTCTCGGTCTTTTCATTTTGCTGCTCCTCGGACGGCGGATGTCGGTGATCGTCCTTTCGGGGATTCCGACCACCTTCATGCTGGTCGCCGTGGTGATGTCTTACCTGGGAATGACCTTCAACATCGTCAGCCTCTTCGGCATGATCATGGTGCTGGGGATGGTCGTGGACTTCAGCGTCGTCATTGCCGAAAACAGCCACCGTTTCATGGAGATCGGGGAGCCGAGGGCGTCGGCGATAGAGAAGGGAGTTGCTGAAATCTTCTGGCCCGTAACCGTCACGCTGATCTGCATAATAACCGCCTTCATGCCGCTTCTCCTCGTGACCGGAATGATAGGGAAATTCATCAAGCCGATACCGACCGTGATTATCACCGCGCTTATCGCATCGTGGGTCGTTGCCATGTTCGTGCTTCCCGTGCATCTCAACATGTTCCTGGAGGAATCGCATAAAAACGGCAATGGAGAGCAGTCCATGCCGATGCGTTTCCTGATCTTCGTTTTCTCCCTGTTCAAAAAAGGCGGGAAGACCGCGAAAAGCATAAACCGGTCATCGAAAAGTCTTCGGAAAGAGGACCCGAATTTCGAGACGGGAGGTTTCGGGCAGGTACAACGAAAATACAAATCGGTCGTCTCGGCGGCGTTGCGACACCGCTACCTGACGGTTGGCGTGCTCCTGCTGCTTCTGATCGTTTCGGTCGGGCTGCTCGGGCGTATGGGATTCAAATTCATCCCTGCCGGGGGTGAGGAGCTTATTCGCGTCAAGATAAAGCTGCCCCAGGAGCTGAATCTCGAGGCGAACCTTGAGGAGATGAAAAAGGTCGAGAAAATCGTTTCGGATCTCCCACAGACGGAGCTGAAGGTGGTGCATGCAAGGGTCGGAGAGGAGCACGTGGAGATAACCGACCCGAAACCGGCCACGGCCACGTTTAAGACCACTTTCGGCTTGCATCTGACACCGGAAAAAGAGCGCGACCGGATCGCGAAGGTCATCGGCGCGGAGCTTCGTGATAAACTCGCCAGGGCGCAGGCCGATGGTGTGATCCCGCGCGACATGGAGGTGAAGGTGGAGCCGTACATGAAGGGGCCACCTGTCGGAAAGCCCGTGAACGTGGAGATCCGGGGCGGCGATTTCGCCGTTATGAAAGAAATCGCGGATGAATATATGAGTTACCTCTCGGGTGTAAAGGGAATTCGCAACCTTTCGATCGACCTCGAGGAAGGGAAAACCGAATACCGGTATACCGTCAGGGAAAGAATCGCGACGCGGGCCGGGGTGTCTACCTATGACATCGCGTCGGCCATCAACGCCTCTTTCGCGGGCGCCGTGGCCACCAAGGTCAACCAACGCGAGGAGGAGGTGGGGGTTCGCGTTCGATTCGACGAGGAGGCGCGCACGAAGATGAAAGGTCCCGGAGAGGTCAGGATCGCGAACATGGCCGGCGGCCTCGTTCCCCTCGACGCGGTGAGTGAGGTCCGCACCGGAAAGGCATATTCCCAGATCAACCGCCTCAACTATAAACGGCTGGTCCAGGTGCAGGCTGATGTTGATATCGCGAGCATCACGCCGGTCGAGGTGACCAAGCTGCTCGAGAAGAAGTTTGCCGATATCGAAGCGCGGTATCCCGGCTATTCGATCGCCTACGGTGGTGAGCAGGAGGACACGAACGAATCGATGGGCGAGCTCGGTACGCTCTTCATCATGGCGCTTCTCGTCATATACGTGGTCCTTGCCGTGTTCATGCATTCGCTCGTGATTCCGTTTGTCGTGATGATCGCGATTCCTTTCGCGCTCATCGGCGTCGTCTTTGCGCTCTTCACGCATGGCCTGCCGCTGTCGTTCATGAGCGTGCTCGGTCTCCTCAGCCTTGCCGGCATCATCGTGAGCAACACGCTGGTGCTGGTGCAGTTCATCGGAAAGTTCAGGGATGAGGGCCTGAGCCTCAAGGATGCCATCGTCGAGGGCGGTGTGGTGCGGCTCAGGCCGATCATACTTACCGCCGGGGCCATGGTTCTTGAGCTCATCCCGGTTATATACGGTTTCGGTGGCAAGGACTATCTCGTCACGCCGCTCGCCCTGGCGTTTGGATACGGGTTGCTGTTCGCCACCTTCATCACGCTCGTCCTTGTGCCCTGTTTCTATCATATCGTCGAAGACACACAGGCAGTTATACGAAGCATGCTGTCGCGTTTCGGTATAACGGGCGTGCAGCCTGCGCTTCCCGGTGGGAAGAAGCCGGTATAGCTGCCAGGCATCAAGCACATCGTGGGGACGTTGTGCATCCCTCCGCTGTCGGCGGGGGGGCACAACACCTCCGATTGTACAACAACTCTATTGAGGATTGCACAGATGATTAAAAGATATCGAAAACATATTGCAGCCAGTCTCATGATGCTCGTCCTGTCCGCAGAAAGCCTTCCGGCACAGGAGGTGGTGGACGGGCCGCAGGCCCCGGTAGTCGTGGCCGATATGTCCATCGAGAAAGCCATCGATCTGGTATTGAAGAACAATCTGACGATCAGTTCGGCCGGCTATGGTATGGCCATGACCGACACGGAATACCGGTTATTCATTAAAAAATACTCTCCGGAGGCTGCTCTGGAGGGGGGATATACGAATCAGGATTCGCCTCCCACCAGCATGTCGATTTTCACGGGAACCACGCAGAAACAGTGGGACGCGGCCGCGTCGTTGTCGAAGCTGTTTTCTTCGGGAACGACTGTCTCATTGGGTGTCAAAGAGGTGTATTACGATGCCAACGACATGGCATTTCCGCTTTTGGGTAAAAACACCACCGATCCCGCCTATCACAAGCCATCGCTGTTCATCAACGTACAGCAGGAGCTTTTAAAAAACGCTTTCGGTTATACCGATCGCATGCAGGAGAAGATTCTTAAAAACGGCATCGAAATGCAGCGCAATGTCATCGTTAACCAGCTCTCGGCGCTTGTGGCGGGAGCGCTGGTGGATTACTGGGCGGTGGCTGTCCGGAAGTCCGCGGTGGATAACGCGAGACTCGAGCTCGAATCGAACCGACAGGTACGGGCCATTATCGCGCAGAACGTGGGAATCGGCATGGCGGAGTCGTATGATTTAAACCAGTACAACGCCCTCGTCGCGTCCGCGGAGACCATGCTCGAAATGGCGGAACAGGAGTATCGCGACGCTGTAAGAAAGTTTCTCCGAATAGTCAATTTGCCGCCGGACTCGAAACTCGAAGGGATGACTAAGCTGAGTGATGAGCTGCCGCCGCTTGACGTTGAAGAGTCCCTCGCTGCGGGATTCGCCAAACGGGTCGACTATAGAAACGCGTGGACGGAGCTTGAAAACCTTGAAATGGACATGCGAGTGCAGGAGAACGGTACGCTGCCGTCGCTCACGCTGAGCCTCGGCGGCAATACCCTTTCCCAGGATACGGCGTACCTGGACGCGCTGAATCAAAACTACACGGCCGAATATCCCGGGTGGAACGTGCGTTTAAAGGCCACCTATACCTTTGATGACACCGCGCAGAAAACCCTCGCCCGAAACGCGTTCATGAAAAAACAGCAGGCCGAGCTGGCCGTGAAAAACCTCCGGCTCGAGGTTCGCGACGACGTTCTCAGCAAACTGGACAGGGTCAGGATGATGCATCAGGTGCTTCTGAAAACGAGGAACATCAGGCTCGAGTCGGAGATGTACTATCGTAAAATACTGGTTCGTTTCCGGCAGGGAAAGGTTTCTTCCGTGGCAATGAAAAACGCGCTCGACGCGATGGTAGAGTCGCGCCAGCGGGAACTGGAGGTTCTGGTAGGATACAACGTGGCGCTTCTCGAGCTCGATCTGGCAAAGAATGAGATGTTCGAGCGATATAACGTCGATATCGGGAAATATCTTTCGATGAAAAAGAAATAGCCAAGAGGTGTTCGCGCGCCTGTTCGGATTCAATATGACGTATGTGTTCGTGGTGAAAATATGAGGAGCGTATTAAGTTTTATACTGTCTCCGGACCTTTCCCCGAAGGAGGTTTCGCGCTCTTCCGGGGACGCCCTGGGCGTGGCGGAGACTGTATACGCTATCGCGGAGAATCATGGTCTTTCAACGATTTATGATCGCGGGCAGTTCGTACGGATAGTTGGAAGTGCCATCGGTAATTTCCATGATCACGGTCGTCGTGATGAGGCGGATGTGGAGTTGAATATCGAAATTGAAGGCCGAAATGCCCGCCTCGTGATATCAGTTACGGATGGATCGCCATGGGGAACGATGTTCACCCATCTGGTGTTCAAGAGGTCGGCAAGCGTAAATACGAAATCGAGAGATGAAAGC
>CAZVEG010000168.1:0-6253 GCA_964625625.1 uncultured Leptospirales bacterium
GCTCGCGCGTGCCCAGGGTGTACGTGGAGTGAGGATTCGGTGTCGCGTGACCGCTCACGGCGGGACGGATCGTCGCGGATTTTTCGGAGAGGTCTTTTGCAACTTTTTAGTTCGGCATTTTCTTTAAGGTTTTCACAGGTCTTCCTTTCACGTTTACTCATGTCCCTCGCCGAAATGACTCGTATCGGCGATTTCCTGGTCGTGCACACGATACATGGACGGCGATTATCGCACCCGCTCCACGATCTCCTCGATTATCATGTACTCTCCCACCCTGCTCTGCACGTTCGGGTCGTCGGTGTCCCAGAGGCCGAAGGCTTTGACCGCGCGCACACGCACCGGCTTTCCGGCAAGGGTGCGCAGGAGGTCGGCCTTTACGCGCGAGCGGTCGAGCCGGACGAAATACTCCTCGCCGCCGGTACGGAAATAGAGCTCGCGCACCGACGGGTATTCCCTTCCCGCCTTGTTGACGAAGCTCCGCTCGATGAATACGCCCTCCATGTGGATTGACGGGCCGGGCGCTCCCCGCCCGTCACGCACGTCCGCGTTCCCGCCCGCGCACGCGGATACAAGCGCGCACAGGATGAGCGCGGCGGCAATCGTCCGGGGTCGTCTCCCGCACCGCGCGGTCGAGCCGCTCATACGGTGTAGCCGCTGGCCGCGCACCATTCCACGACGCTCCGGTATTCGGCGTCGTCGATGATGTTGGCGTGTTTTTCGGCGGGGAAGATGCCCCCGTCGATCTCGCGCCGGTAGCGCGCGAAGGCGTCGATCATCATCGCCCTGAGGTCGATATAGTCCGGGCAGTGCTTGAACTTCCGCTCGTTGATGCCGAGCAGGTCGTGCACGATGAGCACCTGGCCGTCGCAGTATTTCCCGGCGCCGATGCCGATCGTCGGTATGCCGAGGTTTTCGGTTATTATCTTCGAGACCTTCTCGGGTATCTTCTCGAGGATCATGAGGCCCGCCCCGTGCGCCTGCAGCAGGGCCGCCCCCTCGATGAGGCGCGCGGCCTCGTCCAGGCGCTTTCCGCGCGCTATGCGGCCGCGCTTCATCTCCTCCTGCTCGTGCTGGGGATTGAGACCGATGTGGCACATGACGGTGATCCCCTCTTTACGAAGCGCGTCGAGGATGTCGGGTTTTATTCCCTCGAACTTCACCGCGTCGGCGCCGGCCTCGACCAGGCGGGTCGCGTTACGCACGGCGTCGCCGGGCGTTTCGTAGGTGCGGTACGGAAGGTCGACGACCAGGAAGATGTCCCTCTTCGCCCTGCACACCGCCCCGGTATGATGGAGCATGTCGTCCAGGGTGACCTGTGTTTCATCCGCATAGCCGAGCACATTGGTGCCGACGCTGTCGCCCAGGATGATCATGTCGACGCCGGCCTCTTCGAGGATGAGCGTGGTGGGATAATCGTACGAGGTGAGGGCCGAAATTTTACGGCCCGCGGCCTTCATCTCCCCGAGATAGTCGAGAGTTTTTTTCATGGATCGAGGCCCTCCGTAGCGCTGGTGATGTCGAGTGACAGGGCCGCCGTGCGTGCATGCGGCGCCGGACGGTTCAGTTTAAACGGAACGGTGAGTGACGACGCAACAAGTTTTTGTCGGTTTTTTCGGATAATCGGACCCTCGTTCCGCGCGGACACGCGGGCCCGCGCGGAACCGGGTTTACGGCGAGGCCTTACAGGTAGAAGACCACGCCCAGAAGTCCGCGCGAGAGCGCGACATAGTCGGTGCGCCTCTCACTGTTGGTGGTGAGCACCCCCGCGTTGTTCCAGTATTTCTCCGTCTCGTTTTTGGAGAAGTAGCCCACGCCGAAATCGGCGAACAGCGCGAAATGGTCATTGAACAGGTATTTTAGGCCGAACACGGCCGAGATGGACATGGCCTGCTCACGCGATTCCCGTTTGCTGCCGTCTCCGTTGTCACCGTCCTCCTCGTAGCGCGCGTTGTCCAGCCGGGGCCCCAGGTAGACGTACAGGCCTTCCGCAAGGTTGGCGTTGTAGTAGAGGCCGAGCGAGCCGCCGATGAGCAGACGGTCTTCCTTGTCGGCCTGTCCGGTCAGCTTGTTCTCATACTCGTAATCGGTCTTCATGAAGAAGAGGCCCGGCTCCAGGGAGAGAAACGAGAGCGGATGATAGGCGACCCCGACCCCGTAAAAACGCGCGATGGCGTCCGTCTCCCCGACGAAGAACTCTTCATTGATGACGCTTCCCAGGAAGAAGCTGAATCCCAGGTCGCCGTCTTCGATTTTGGCCTCACCCTCGGCGAAGGCCGGCGAATACGCGCACAACATGACGACGCACAACAGCCCGTACAGCGCTTTTCTCATAACTGCGGCTCCTTGTATGTAGTAGAATGATCGGGCGCGGGCGCGCGATACGAAACCGGGCCGCCCGCCGTCATAACGGCGCACGGGAGGCCCCGCCTTCGATCATCACGCGACCCGGCCGGTATGCGAAACCGTCGCGACGCGGCGATTTCACTTTAAATAAATATCGTAGTCGCGGCCAGAGTCAATACAGTGGGCGGTGACACCATATACTGTGCACGAGCCGGCGGGCGCGCGGGACACCCGCCATATGCCGAAGAAGCCGTAGAGACGAAGGAGCGCGCTGGTGCGGCTTTCGGTCCTGCCGCTCTCCATGCGCGCGATGGTGTTGCGGTGTATGCCTATGCGGTCCGAGAGCGACTCGCGCGAGATGCGCCGCTCGGCGCGCAGGGAATCGATGAAACCGCCCAGGCTCTCGTAGATCATGGATTCGGGAAACGGAACAAGGCGCTCGCCGGCGCGGACCAGCCTGAGGGACTTCTCGTTGAAGTCCATGCGGAGCTCCTCGATTCCCAGTGCCAGGCAGAGGTTGGTCATGGTGATGCAGCTGAGGTCGGAGCAGCCGCGCTCGATGGCGTTGAGGGAATTGCGGTGTATGCAGGCGAGCTCGGCGCAGTACTCCTGGGAGATGTCGTACTTCTTACGCAGGTCGAGCACGATGGAGCCGAAATCGTGGAAGAAGAAGTCGGGATTGAACATGGGCATAACCCCCGATGCAATGTGTGATGGTTTTGCCGTAGCTATACAGGAAATTGTTCCGCGGTCCGCCGTTACATGATACCGTCAGCGGTAGGGGCGAATAATTATTCGCCCCTACGTTGGTATCATCCGCCATAACGCATATATCATCGGCCCCTGTTGTGGTATTCACCGAATCAATAAACAGTATGCCGTGAACATGATCTGGCATGATAACGAATGCATCGGTTGTAACGCTGAGGAAATGCGCCGGTATTTCGTTCCAGCATTTAGCGACGGTTTTACCCGGATCATTTAAAATCATTTCACCATTTTTTATTTCGCCGAATAACGGTTCGCGGCCGTTCGTGCATAGTGTAATATAATACGCACCGGGCCGGGAATAATCGTATCCCTTCAGACGGATTGAACGTCGTTTGAGATGCCTCATGCTTTTATCGTTTAAACCGGATGACACTGGTGTCCTTAACAATCATCCCTGTCAGCAGGGAAAGATCAAATCATTGATATCTACAGGGACGAATGATTATTGCCCCTCCAACTCGGAAAATCCCCGGCCCGTCAGCCTCCTTTCGCGTCATGCGATTCACACCGGAGGATACCCCCGCTTAAAACGCCCGGATGGCGCGGACCCTGTAGGTATAGCCCCTGTTGACGAAACTCCAACTCTTCAGGGTGTAGAATTCAGTTTGCCCGTCGCTGAAGTCCACAAACCATGTGATTGGACCCACCTCATGGAGAAGCTCCGATGAACTCCAATAGAAGTCACTGGTGAAGCTTCCGATATTGTTCATGTGCAAATTCTTATACATCCAATAAAGCTCAACTGAAGAAGGGAGAAACCAATCGCTTTTACCGCCACCGCGATAATCGGCACAGAGTCTTGCGGCCGTACCTGGCCGGGCGCACTCATTACGGACAATTGCGATCGTGTTTCTTTTCCCCTGTCCCACTTCCCTCCCGTCGTAGTTTTGAAAAGTTATGTTAGCACAGCCCCATGGAGCCCCGGCGCTCTGATCGGTGGGTGCCGCTTCTAAATACCGCCATCCATCGGAAAATTTCCCTTTGTCGTAGAATATAATTCCACCCCCGGGACCCTTCATTCCAATGGTATATACACCCGTTCTCTTAAAGTTCTCCTGCTCGATCCTCGCTTTCTCAATGGCAAAAACCTCAGGCAGCTCTCTCTCCGTGAGCCCGGCGATCTCCATAACCTCGGCCATGCCGTTGTACGGGGCCACCGCCTCCATGGTCGCGAACACCTTCATGTCCTCGGCGATGAGCTTTCGGGCATCCTTCATGGCCGCCCTGGCGTTCGAGGTTTTATCCTGGAAATTGTAGTATTCGGCCTGGTCCACCAGCGATTTCACCCGGTTCACCAGGTAGCCCTCGCCGGTCTTCATGGCCGCCTCGATCTTCCGCTCGAACCTTCCGACCGCCTCCGCCTTCCGCGCGGTATTCCCGATCCCCGCCGACCGTTCCTTCCCCCGATTGTAATAGCTCATCGCCTCGGTGAATTGATAGTCGCGGTACGCTGAATCCCCGCTCCTCTCATACCCCGCGACGATGGCCAGGAGTATGCCGTCCTTCCGGTCGGCCGTGGCGGTGAAAACCTGTTCCCCCGTCTCCCCGTAGGGTATGGCCCGTATTTCCTCTTCCAGGGCTCCGTATTTACCCAATACCTTCTCGAGGTCCGCCTCGCCCGGCTCCTTCACACCCTTGATCCCGGCGTCGATCTTCTCGATCTTCGGCTTGTATTCCATGAGCACGGTGGAGGCGATACGTTTGTAGATGCCGTCTATGTATTCGCGCATCTTCGCCTGCTTCTCCTTGCCGAGCTTCGTGCGCACCTTCTCCACCACCTCGCCGTACCGGGCGCGCGCCTTCGCGTACTCGCGCTCGTTGTAGAAGCGGTCCCCCTCGGCCACCAGGCCCTTGGAATAGTCGATGATCTTGCTGACCGTTTCGTCCTCGCTCCTGAAGCTGATCACCGCTATGTCCAGACCCTTCACCGGCGTGAGCTCGATCCCGCCGAGCCGCACCTGCGCGCGCTCCTCGGGCGCCTTCGCGAGGTCGATCTTATACGCCGCGTTCATGAGCTTCTTCGCCGTCTCGGACGCGATCCAGTCCACCTGGCTCTCCAGAAAGCTCACCCGGACGATCGATTTCGTTCCGAGCGAGGTGCCCTTACGCTCCAGGCACGTTATGCTCGCGGCGATCTTCGCGCCGTCGCGCGCCACCTCCCCGTAGACGATCTCGTCGGCGTTGATGCCGTCGGCTATCTGCGTTATGCAACTGGTGTCGTCGCACCCGCTGGACATGATGGCCTCCGCCTGCCGGTACATCACCTTTATGGCGTCGTCGTCGATCACCTGGTAGCGCGCGCCGAACTCCTCGAAGATGGCCAGGCGTATCCCCTCCTTAACCCTGGCGGCAAGCCGCGCGTCCACGCCGTTCGCCTTTATGGTCGAGATGTAGAGCTTCTTCTTCTTGCCCTCGCCTTCCACGGCCTTCTGTGCGTAGGTGCTGCCGGTGAAGAGTACCGCCGCCGCCATGAAAAGCATGACGGCCGTCCCCGCGTATCTGTGTCGGTGGTGCATGCGCTTCCTCTCAGATGATGTTCGCCACGCACCCGGCGCGCGGCTTTATTTTCCGGATACGATCCGTTCGATGTTCCGTATGTGCTCTTCGGTGTAGCCGTCGAAGCGTCCCACCACGGTGCGGTCCTTCGCCACGATGAAGGTTACCGGGACCGTCGTTACCCCGTAGAGCTTCTGCGCGTTGCCGAAAGGGTCGACACAGGTTCTGTCGAGTATGCCCAGCTCGGTCGCGAGCGGCCGCACCTGCCGCGCCCCCTCGGCGTAAACAATGACGAGCCTCGCCCGCGCGGGCGTGCCCGCGGCTATCCTGACCAGTTGGGGTATCTCCCTGCGGCAGGGTTTGCAGTAGATGGAGGTGAAGTTTACCAGCAGCATGCCGTCGCCTGGCAGGCTTTGCAGCATCTCGTAGAAGACGGTCCGTTTGCCGTCGATGCTGTAGAGGACGAAGTCTTCGGCCGTGCCGTGCCGTGAATGCAGCGGGCTTAATTGGGACAACAGGGTCGCCGCCAGGAGGATGGTCAGCATGGTGAGGAATTTCAGCGGACGTGGCGTTGCGTGCATGAAAGGCCCCTCTTGTGAGTCCCGTTATACAGCCCTTGCTTCAAATTGCAAGCAGTTATTGG
>CAZVEG010000169.1:0-6232 GCA_964625625.1 uncultured Leptospirales bacterium
GGGCGTCGGCCGTCTATAATCTCATCGATCCCAATGTTTCGAGGAAACAGGAGGCAGCCAAGCTCATCATCGACATGTCGAAGATGAACGAGATCAAAGAACGCTCGGCCATCGTTTTAAACGCGAAAGCGGCATACTATGCTTACAATATGGCGATCGCGAACGTGCGGCTTCGTGAAAAGCTGCGCGACAAATACAGGGTCAAACTTGATACCACCACCATCCTTTTTAAAAACGGACAGAGGCCCATCCTGGATGTAACCAAGGCCGAAGTGGATCTGGCGTCCGCGAATCTCGAATATGAGAAGGCCAGAAACCAGGAAAGCCTGGCAAAGACCGAGCTGCTGGCGGCGCTGGGCGTGATGGATGAGGAGATCGATGTCGCGCCGCTCGAAATCGACACGCTTCCATCGGTGAGATTTTCCTTCCCCGAGTTGTACAGCCTGGCGGAGAGCCATCACCCGGAACTTCGCATAGCCAGGCTTAACAGGGAGATTCAGCGCATAAACATCGAGGTGGAACGTTCGGCGGGAAGCCTCCGGGTCGACCTCATGGCATCACTCGGCTTCGAGAACAAGGATCTCGGGGGCCTTGATGCAATGCAGGAAAACGTCAAAACCTCGAACTGGGAGCCGACATTTCACGCGGGTATACAGGCCCGGGTTCCGATCTATACGGGGGGGGCTATTTCGGCCCGGGTCAGCGCCGCGGAGGCCGAGTACAACAAATCGATATACGGTGAAAAGCAGATTCTCCTGGGGGTTAAGGCGCTATTACGGAATTACGTGCAGGGAATGGAGGAGATTAAAAAACAGATCGAGCTTTCCCGCCTGATGAAAATCAATGCCGAGAAGCACCTGGTACTTGCCCAGAAGAGCTATGATGCCGGGGTGGGGTCGCAGATCGCGCTTCAGGATGCCGAAACGGCGGTTCTCGATGCCGAGCTTTTTTCGGTGAGAGCACGCTTTGAATATCTCACCATACTCGCCCGGTTGTCCAAGACCGTCGGTATCGAGGAGGAGTATCTATGCCGAAAATAAATTTTGCTCAATTCATCCCCAGGAAAAAGTCGACGATGATCGCCGCCGCGGCCCTGTTCGTCGTCCTCCTCTATCTGGTCATTCGCGGCTGTTCCGGGCCATCCGACGTCAGCTATCGTTATGAAAAGGTGACCAGGGGTGACGTGACCAAGACGGTTTCAGTGACCGGGACCCTCGACGTGCTTAATTCCTACCGGGTCATGAGCAAGATCAACGGCGTGGTTAACAGGGTGGGCGTTGACTTCAATCAGGCGGTGGGCAAAGGGCAGTTGCTCGCGACCGTGGATTCCACTGAAATCGATCAGGAAATGTCCCGGGTGCTGGCCCAGCTGGAACGCGCGAGACTCGACCTGGCGGGCGCGAAGGCCGACATCGAAACCAAGAAGGATCTGTTCAAGGAAAATCTCATATCGCGGAAGGATCTCGAGCAGGCCGAGCTGAATTATAAAAAAATCGCCGCCCAGTTCCGCCAGTTCCAGGTGGAATATGAGATAGCCCTGCGAAACAAGAGTTATACGCGGATAGTGTCGCCCGCTTCCGGGATCATCATATCAATGGATATAAAACCGATGGACGTGGTCGCGGTCAACAAACCGCTGTTCGTGATCGTCGAGGATTTGAAGAAGATGTACCTGACCATAAACGTGGACGAGTCGGATATCGGAAAGATCGCCCGCGGGCAGCAGGCGACTTTTACCGTAAGCGCGTTTCCCGGCAACGTCTTCGAGGGGAAGATCGACCAGGTGCGACTCAATCCGATAACACAGCAGGGTATCGTGGTTTACCAGGCCATCGTGATCTGCGATAATTCCGAGATGAAGCTGAAGCCGGGAATGACCGCCACGGCGACGGTCGTTGTCGGAAAAAGAGAGAACGTGCTGCGGGTACACAACGAAGCGTTCATCGTCTCGCCCGTCGAGGTGAAGGGTGATTTCAACCGGCAGTACGTCTGGAAGAAGAGGGGCAGCGTGGTGGATGATCTTCCCGTTAAGAAGATCGGAGTGAAGACAGGACTCGTGGGTGACGTGTTTACCGAGATCGCCTCCGACAAGATAAAGGTCGGCGATGAAATCCTGGTGCGTATTGAAAAAAAGTTCAAGCTGTGATACGGCATCCGGGGAACAATGAAACGGGTCATCGAGGTTAAAAATCTCGTTAAAACATACTTCCTCAGCGACGAGGTAAGCGTACAGGCGATCAAGGGTATTTCCCTGTCGGTGGAGAAGGGGGAGTTTCTCGCAATAATGGGAGCCTCCGGTTCGGGGAAGTCGACCTTCATGAACATCCTCGGTTTCCTCGATACGCTCACCTCGGGAAGCTATCTTCTCGACGGTGTCGAGCAGGCCTCACTGGATGACGACCGGAAGGCCGAGATACGTAACACCAAGATCGGGTTTGTTTTCCAGGGCTTCAACCTGCTCTCCCGCACCTCGGCGCTCGAAAACGTGGAGCTTCCCATGATATACCGTGGCGGGGCTCATCCCTCAGAAGTGCGTGAAAAGGCGCGCGAACTTCTCGCCATGGTGGGCCTTTCAGGCCGCGAGGATCACCATCCCAACCGGCTTTCCGGGGGGGAACAGCAGCGTGTCGCGATCGCCCGCTCGCTAATAAACGATCCGGCGATCATCCTCGCCGACGAGCCGACGGGAAACCTGGATACACGCAACACCGCGGATATCATGGGAATATTCACGCGGCTTAACAGGGAGCTCGGAATCACGATTATCCTGGTCACACACGAACCGGAGGTCGCCGGCTACACCCGGCGCAAGATCGTCTTCCGTGACGGTCTCATCGTACAGGATGTCTCCGTTAAGAAAAGCGCCCGGGGAAGGGCCAGATAACATGAATATACGAAACCTCCTCGTAACCGCGCTTCGCTCCCTCGGCAAAAACAAGATGCGTTCCGCGCTGACGAGCCTCGGTATAATCATAGGAGTGGCGTCAGTCATCATGATGGTCGGCATCGGCAACAGCGCCCGTGTAGCCGTCAGGGACAAGGTCTACACCTATGGCGCCAATGCGATGTCGATAAACTCGGAACGACCCTTCACCGAGAAAGATCTCGAGCGCCTGCGGCACACGACCTCATATCTCAAGTATATCACGCCCATGATCGGTCGAAGGGCGGTAAATGTTAAGTACGAGAACCGCAACATCGAAAGCCGCATACGCGGCGTGAACAACGATTTCTTCCGCATACAGGAATGGCCGGTCACATACGGGAGGTATTTCACCGAAATGGAGATACTGTCGTACGAGAAGGTGGCCATTCTGGGAGACAGTGCCAGGATTTCCCTCTTCGGAAATTCCAATCCGGTGGGGAGAATAATCCTGGTAAACAATGTCCCTTTCCAGGTAATCGGCTCCCTTTCCGAGCTCGGGCAGGCGTTTTCGGGGCGCGACCAGGACAATGTCGTTATCATGCCCTTTACGACGGCGGGGATCAAGATCGAGGGACGGAGGGATTTCAACGAGATCTTCGCCTCAACCCATTCGGAGGATCTTGTCGAAAAAACCGCGGATGAGATCCGACGTTCACTGAGGGCCGAACGCTCGATCCCGCCGGGACAGCCGGACGATTTTACCGTGAAGACCAGCCGCGAAAAGCTCGAGATGGCGGAGTATATCTCGAAGACACTGGCCATTCTCCTCGCGGGAATCGCCTCGATCTCGCTCATCGTCGGCGGTATCGGGATAATGAACATCATGCTGGTGTCGGTAAGCGAGCGGACCAGGGAGATAGGGATACGGATGGCGATCGGCGCCAGGAAGGGGGACATTCTACTGCAGTTCCTTATAGAGGCCGTCACTCTGAGCGCGGGCGGCGGTGTCGCCGGGATCACCCTGGGATTGATCATCTACCTGATCATCACCATCGCCGTGGGGTGGCCGTTCCTCTTTTCTCTTTTTTCAATCGCGATTTCCTTCCTCTTTTCGGGCGCGGTGGGCATATTCTTCGGGTATTACCCGGCCCGAAAAGCCTCCAGCCTCAAGCCGATCGACGCTCTTCGCTACGAATAACCGCCCCGGCAGCACCTCGCGCGATCCAAGAAATTAATTTTTTCCCTGTTAAGACATAATCTCCCCGCGTCCGATATATTAAACATAAATGTGCAGTCCGGCGGTTTCGGCGCCCTCGTGGAGACATAAAACCGGGGATCGGGAAGGCCTTCGATCCGGGTTCCGCGATGTGCTTCATAACCGGCAAGACCAAGGAGAAAAGCGTTGAAAGAGATCCAGGCAATAAAGAAATTCAAGAGGTTTCTGCAGACCGAGAGGGGGCTGTCGCCGAACTCCATCTACTCTTACACCTATGATCTTAAAAAATTCAGCGATTTTTTATCGCGGAGCAACAAGGACATATTCAGCGCCACTCACGATGACGTCCAGCAGTTCCTGAAATTCGAGAAAAACAAGAAGCATAATTCATCGAGAACCCTCGCCCGTTCCCTGGCGGCGATCAGGCAGTTCTATAACTTCATTTCGCTGAATGTGGAGCGTATCGAGAATCCGGCGAGCCGTATCGGGACGCCCCAGGTGGAGAAGACGCTGCCCGATTTTCTGACGGTGCGCGAGATCGAAACCCTGTTCCGATCGATATCCGAGAGCGATCCGTATGAGCTCCGCGACAAGGCGATATTCGAGCTTCTGTATTCATGCGGCCTGCGGATCACCGAGGCGGTGGAACTGTGCGTAAACGACCTGGATTTCGAAAACAGGTTCATTACGATAACCGGTAAGGGTGGCAAGGCGCGCATGGTGCCGATCAGCGAGGAAGCCGTACGGCTGATCAGGAAATATCTGAAGCATTCCAGGAGCGAAATTCTCAGCGATCGTCTGAGCGATTATGTCTTTATCAGCAAAAAAGGCTCCAGGCTCAACCGGAAATCGGTATGGCGGCTTCTGAAGGGGTACGTGGAACGTACCCAGATAAGAAAGAATATAACTCCCCACACGCTGCGCCATTCTTTCGCCACGCACCTGCTTGAAAACGGCGCGGATTTGCGGTCCGTACAGGAACTCCTCGGGCATATGGACATTTCGACCACCCAGGTCTATACTCATCTCGCCAGGAAAGAGCTTCAGAAGATCCATCGGCGATTCCATCCCAAAGGATAATCGTTCGCCGATGCCGGGTACAGAACATCACCGTCCCCGATCGAACGGCCGCGCGGCCGCGTCCGCCGCGGCCTTTGTTCTTTTCCTCTACCTCCTTGCGGGATGCGCTCCCTCCCGTGAATTCCTGCTTAAAAAAAGCACCGAAATCGGCGCGGACAAGAATTATGTTCGCGTGCTCCTGCTCAATACCGCCGAGCGCGTCGCGGTGGCCTCGCCCGCCCGCATGAAGATCAGCGGCCTGTCGGACAGGCGGGTGCATTATGACGGGATGGGGCGGTCTGTCTTTTTCTATCCGGAGAAGGTGAAACATCCGATCATCGTGGAGTCGTGGGATTCACCGCTCGCGGTGAACGGCACGCCGTACAGGGGTGCGATCGAACTGCATTCGAGGATGGGCAGGCTCCTCGTCATCAACGTCCTGACGATGGATGAGTACGTTTCGGGGGTGGTGCCCTGTGAGATATCGAGCGGCTGGAACATCGAGGCGTTGAGGGCCCAGGCGGTCGCGGCAAGAAGTTACGCGTATTACCATATTATGAACGGCACCGATCCCCTTTTCGATCTTAACGCGACAAACCGCTCCCAGGTTTACGGCGGGGCGAAGGTGGAGACCGATCGTACGAACAGGGCGGTACGGGACACGAGCGGGCAGGTGGTTTCCCACAACAATAAGCCGATTCTCGCCTTTTTCCACTCCACGTGCGGCGGAAACACCATCGATGGCGACAAGGTCTGGGCGGGGGCGGGGATGGACTATCTGCGAGGAGTGCGATGTGAATACTGCGCCAAATCCCCGCACTTCTCCTGGGAGGAGGTGTTGACGCTGTATGAGATACGTCATCACCTCGGCAAAAAATATGTCGGAGTGGGCCCGGTAACCGGCATCGCATTCAGGAAAGACGGAGGCCGCGTAAACCATGTCACGATTGATCATAAGAACGGCGTCGTAAGACTTTCCGGAAATGATTTCAGGCTGCTCTTCCCCGAGAAAAAAATAAAGAGCCTTTTCTTCGACGCGGTTAAGACGAAGAACGGCCTGCTTTTAAAGGGGCATGGCTGGGGGCACGGGG
>CAZVEG010000170.1:0-6068 GCA_964625625.1 uncultured Leptospirales bacterium
GCAATTCCCATAAAACCGATAAAATCGGTAAACTGGGCCACCACGATCACAAGGGTCGGCAGCGTCGCGCAGAGCCATGATAGGCGGTCACCCAGCTTCAGGCGCTCGTTGAACACCACCGCGAGCGCGAACGAAATGGCCCAGTAAGATGTCAGAAGCGCGAGAAAGATGAAAAGGTTGCCGAAGATGAAGGCCCAGTCACCGATGGCCCTCCCCCAGCCGATCATCGCCACGCGGGTCACCTCGCTCGAGATTCCCGTCACCATGACGGTAATCACCAGGGTGATGAAAAGATTGATTCCCATGCCGAGCATGACCGCCCTTGGCACCAGCCTGCGGTTCCAGTGCAACCCTTCGACGGCCTGCGGCACCGAAAAAAGCGCCGAGAAGGCGAACATCACCATGCCGAAGAGAGCGAGCCCCTCCTTCATCGTCCCTTTCATCGCGAATTCCGGGGAGAATGGCTTCAGGAGCGTCGCGACCGAAAGGATCCCGACGCACACCAGCATGGCGATGACGGCGTACTTCTCGCTGATTCCGATCGCCTTGAGGCCGAAGAAAACCACCCCCGCCGCCACGGCGTAGGTTATGCAGTGCCCGATCCAGATCGGGACGCCGACAAGCTCGGCGATGATTTCCCCGCCTCCGGCCAGGTATGCCGAAAGATTCGCGTAGAAGGCGAGTATGATCAGAACGAAGAATATCCAGGTAAAGATAACGCCACCCTTGCCCCGGAAGAGGAATTTACTGAACAGCTCCACGAGCTGGCTCGACGACGACTCGTGCATGAGCGTCTCGGCGATCATGAGATGGATAAGCATGCTGAGCAGGTAGGCCGTAACCAGCAGAACCAGGAATACGGAAAGCCCGTTAAGCGACGCCAGGTACGGTACCGCCATGATGCCGCCGCCGACACCAAAGCCGGTTATAATAGAAGATGCCTCGAAAAAGGTGAGCGTTTTTGTCTGTTGCATGCGGTTCCTTCCAGGCGAGGATAATCACCCCGGTGGTGATAGAATGTCGACAGGATATGCCGTCCGAAAGGGCCGGTCAAGCAGAAAGCGGGAAGGAGTCCGTCTCACTCGCTCTTAAAATGATGATTCAGAAGGGCCGCCCGCGTTACCTTGTCCCCGAAACGCTCCCTCATCCGGTCAAGCACCCGTTCGGCGTCTTTCTCGCCGGTGGGGTCGGTTGCCGGCGGTCCCGCCGTCCCGAACAGATTGAGCTGGCATTCCTTTTCCAACTCATGAACCTCGAGATTCGACATACGGATACCCACCAGTCGCACCCGCTTTTCCGCTCTGTCGAAATTACGAAAATGTTTAACCGCCGTCTCCCTGATGGTTCCCATATCGTTAACGGGACCGGGGAGAGTCCGGCTTCTGGAGTGAGTCTCGAAGCCCTCCAGGCGGATTTTAAGGGTGATCGTTCTCCCCTTCACGCCCTCGGAACGAAGTTTATATGACAGCCTGTCGGCTATTTCGAACAGTACGTGCTCTATGACTTTCGCGTCGTCGACGTCACTCTCGAACGTCGTTTCCTCGCTGTAGGACTTTCGTTCATATTCGCCGCATACGGGCCTGTCGTCCGTACCGCTGGCAAGCAACCACAGGTGCTCCCCCCATTTCCCCAGCAGTTTTTCCAGACGTTGCATCGGTGCCGAGGATATGTCACCGATCGTGCGAAACCCCATGGACTCCAGTTCCCGGACGGTTTTTCTCCCGGCACCCCACAGGCGCCCGATCGGCAACGGAGAAAGGAATTCGCGCTCCCTCCCGGCCTCGCATATGGTCAGCCCGTCGGGCTTGTTGAGGTCCGAGGCGATCTTCGCAACCGATTTGTTCGACGCTATCCCTACGCTCGCGGAAAGGCCGGTCTCCCCGCGTATGGCGTTTTTAATCTTCATCCCGAGCTCCGCCGGTCTCCCGAACAGCCTCTCGGTCCCCGAGCAATCGAGAAAAGCTTCATCGATACTGATTGGCTCGACGAGAGGGGTAAAGGTCCCCATCACCTTCATCACCATATCCGACAGTTCCTGATACCGCTCGAACCGCGGAGGAAGAAATACCGCGTCCGGACATCGGCGATAGGCCTGCGATATCGGCAGCGCCGAATGAATGCCGAATACGCGGGCCTCGTACGAGGCGGCGCTTACGACGCCCCTGCCATGCCCTCCCTTTGGATCAGCCCCGACCACGACGGGCCTGCCACGGTATTCCGGCCTGTCGAGTTGCTCGATCGAGGTGAAAAACGCGTCCATGTCAACATGAAGTATCAGGCGCGGGGGCATTGCGGCGCTCCTTTATGGCATTCAGCACACCTTAACAAATATATAGCACCATTGCCACATGTCAAAACAAAAACGGCTTACATTCCCCATATGAAACATATAACGCTACAAGATATATTAACATTTTTTTATACTATATAAAATTATGATTGCATTATATTATGTATACTAGTATTATCATATATAAATATGTATTATTGACCTGTTACACGGGCCTGATGCCCCGTGGCAGTTCTGCCTGATCGAACCGATTATCCACTACACTTCCAGGAGGCGTTACAAACTATGGTCTACATGGATGAATACAGGAAAAAGCTTGTTCCGGCCGGGGAAGCCGTAAAGTGCGTGAGCTCCGGCGACACTGTCGACTACGGTTTCTTCAACGGTAAGCCCGTTGTCTGCGACATGGCCCTTGCGGGTCGGGCGGCGGAGCTGAGAGACGTCAGCATATATACCGCTGTTACCGTACCGCCGGTTCCCGAGGTTATCAAGTATCCCGAAAGCTTCCGGTATATGGACTGGCAATGGAGCAAACTGACGCGGATCATGCACAGCCAGTTTGAAGTGGCATACTACTCCCCGATCCTGTATCACCGGGCTCCTTTCGCCTACAGATACCTGCTCAACCAGGACTCGACTGAAAACCTCAATAAAGGATACAGAAGCGTAAATTACGACAAACCCCAGGGCGCCAAAACAAAATGGATTTCGATCGTGCGGGTCGCCCCCATGGACAAAAGCGGGTTCTTCAACCTTGGCCCCCAGAATTCGGAAACATCCGCCAAAATCGAGGGCGCCGATTACGTCATCGTCGAAGTCGTCAAGAACATGCCCATCTGCCTCGGCGGCTCCGAAGAAGCGGTTCATATATCGCGCGTGGACTATATCGTCGAGGCGCCTGACGATCATGGATGCTACGCCACTCCGGACATCCCCCCTTCAGATATCGACAAGCAGATCGCCGGGCACGTCATGCGCTACATACACGACGGTTGCTGCATACAGCTCGGGATCGGCGGCATGCCCAATATGGTGGGGAAACTCATAGCACAGTCGGATTTGAAAAACCTCGGCTGCCACACGGAGATGTTCGTCGACGCCTATGCCGACATGATCGAATCGGGACGCATGGACGGCTCGAAAAAAAACCTGGATCGCTTCAAGGCGACCTATACCTTCGCCATCGGCTCTCAGCGGATGTACGATTTCATGAACAACAACCCCGCGCTGGCCTCGTTTCCCGTCGACTACACCAACGATCCAAGGGTCATCGCGCAGATCGACAACATGGTAAGCATATGCAACGCGGTCCAGGTCGACCTTTTCTCCCAGGTAAACGCCGAAAGCCGCGGCTCGGGCCAGATTTCCGGGAACGGCGGCATGTGGGATTTCGTACTGGGCTCTCAGTGGTCCAAAGGAGGGAAAAGCTTTATCTGCCTGGCTTCCACGCACACCAACAGCAAGGGCGAAAAGATCTCGAGGATAGTGCCCGGTTTTACGCCGGGAACCACCACCACCATCCCGCGACAGATGGTGGACTATATCGTTACCGAATACGGTGCGGTCAAGCTCACCATGTGCCCGACATGGATGCGCGCGGAGAAAATAATCAGCGTCGCGCATCCCGATTTCCGCGAGGATCTTATCAAGGAAGCGGAAAGAATGAAGATCTGGATACGATCGAATAAGAAGTAACCGGCATCGCTTATTCCGATCCGAAAAGGAAACGGCGGGGCAACCCCGCCGTTTCCTTTCTGTATCACAAATTCATGCAATCGCCAGGGATACCCCGGTCATTTCTCAACCAGGATTCCGTTCAAAAACGTTCCCTTCAACTCGGTTCCGTCCGGATACGACATGACGCCCGTACCGTGCATGGTGCCATCCTTAAAATCACCAGTATACTTTCTCCCGTCCGACCAAATAATGCTGCCTTTCCCGTTAAACTCGCCTCGTTTAAAATCGCCGGTGTATTTCGTTCCATCCGGTTGCACAAGCTCTCCCTTTCCATCCATCGCGCTTTCCCTGAAAGCGCCGCTGTATTTCCGGCCATCGGGCCATACAAGCGTTCCCGTGCCTTCTATCTTGCCATATCTGTAATCACCCGCATACGTTCTTCCATCGGGCCAGGTATAGCTCCCCTTGCCATGCAGAACACTCTTCACGAAGTCACCCTCGTATCGCGCACCGTCCGGGAACACATATACGCCTTTCCCGTTTGCGCAATTTCCGTTGATGCAGCCGGTCTTTTTCTGCATCGACTCACACCCCGATACGACCATCGAAACCATCGCGACAATAATCAACGCTTTTCTCACGGAAACCCTCCTCTCTCCAGGTCTGATAATACCCATGGACCGTTACTTTCCGCCGCACGTTACTGGTTCACTCTGAGTACAGCATAATTTACCGAATCCACCGTTTCAAGAACAAAACACCCCCTCCTCCTCCGGGCTGCCCTAAAATCTCCTTGACATGTTGTCCGGTAAACGGTGGCATCTGGTCATCATCTATAAGGAGTCAACGTCCACTACATGAAAATCGCCAATCGATTCAATGCGTCTTTCGTTCTTTCACGACCGAGCTTGTTCATTTTCACGCTTATTGTCGCCGCCTCCTTCCTTCTCTGCACCGCGCAGGAACCCGGTGATGCCAGGGACCGTTCCGCGTCCGTGGAGCTTCCCGCAAAAATCGACACCCGGTTCAACGAGACGTCACTCTTCCTCGCCGGGAAGGGGATTCCTCCCACATCGACTCTTCATGCCTACAGCCAGGGCAGGGAATACAAGGCATACAGCGGACGAATCGACGCAAGCTGGAACCGCCTGCAGATAGCCAATCTGAAAAAAATCGAGGCCTGGCGCGAAAAACATCTTCCCGGAAAATATACGGACACCGTGTTCTATCCGTTCAGCGGTCCGGATATTCTCAACGCTCTCGCCTTCTTTCCCGACGGCACCGAATACATCATGTTCGGGCTGGAATCACCGGGAAGGATTCCCGACCCGCACGCCCAGCCCCCGGCGCGCCTGAATGCCGGTCTCTCGGGACTCGGCGTGGCGCTTGACAATGTGCTCAACGTCAATTACTTCAAGACCGTCCGCATGGAAAAAGAGGTAAGCACGGATTCATTCAACAGCATAATAAGCGTTATACTGTTCTTTCTTTCACGCAGCGAATACGAGGTGATCGCCGTCAGGCACGTCTGGATTACCGATGACGCCAGGCTTTCCGAGGTCGCGCCGTTGAAAAAGGGTGGAAAGAATATCCCCGGGGCCGAGATCGTGTTCAGAAAGGATTCTTCTTCACCGCTCAAACGCGTGCGCTATTTCCAGCTCAATGTAATAGACAACTCGCTGAAGACTTATACCAATTTCATACCATATCTCGAGACTTACGGCCGCTATACGACCATTCTCAAGTCGGCCTCCTATCTCATGCACAATGAAGACAAGTTCACGAAGATCCGCTCGCTCGTGCTCGGCCACAGCGATTATCTTCTTCAAGATGATTCCGGTGCCGCGCTCCGCTACTTCCCGGCCGACACGTGGAAACTTACATTCCATGGCACCTACACCAGGCCGGTTCCGCTGTTCGCTCACCGTTATCAGACAGACCTTAACGACATGATCAAAAAGCATTCGACCGGCCCCCTGCCATTCAGTTATGGCTACAACTTCAAGGAAAACGAATCGAACCTCATGTTCGCAGAGCGCGTCAAAAAGGAATAACCGTGCCTCGCGACGCGGAAATTGTTTTCGGCCACAGGACATACGGG
>CAZVEG010000171.1:0-6011 GCA_964625625.1 uncultured Leptospirales bacterium
CCTCTTTCGTCCAGCGGAACAACGAACACGGGATCGCGACCTTCTTCGGTCTGCCGGTGTCCGCGTCGGGCCTGGTCTCGTAGACTATCTGTATTATTCTTGCGCGTAAATACGGGCCGGCCTCCGGTCCCTCCGCGGTGGTGCGTTATGCGCCCGTAGCTTTTCTCCTCGCCGGTGCGCTCCTCGTCTTCACCACCCTTTTTTCTCCTTATGGATTTTTGTACGATTGAGCGGGGGCGCGGAGCGGGTCATCGTTTCCCCATGAACCAGGGGTCCGCCTCGTAGCGATTGTACGGGGCGCCGTCCGTATTCTCATACACCACGACGAAGGATATGTCCCCGGCTGACGTAAGCGTGGGTTCTCCCACTCCGGCGCTGTTCCCCGCGCCGATGACGAGCTCCCTTGCGCCCCAGCTGTTCCAGTTGTTCGGCGCCGTCTGCCGCGACCGGAAGATAGCGAGCTTGCCGTCGGTGTGTGTCGCCGAGAAATACAGGTACCAGTCCGTGCCGTCGTGAAAAAGGTGGGGCTGGTGTTCCTGCAGTGCGGTGTTGATCGTGGCGGCGTTCGAGGGAGCTGACCACGAGGTCCCGTTATCGGCACTGACCGAATACCAGATGTCGTGGCTTCCAAGGCCGCCCGGGTAATCGTTGCTGTCGAACATGAGCACGAGCGTATTCGCGTCTATCCGCTCGATGTGGGGATTGTCCTCCATCTTATCGGTGTGCGGAAAATTCGCCAGGGGGGCGCCGATACCCGCGGGATTGAGCGCGCAGCCGGTAAGCTCCCATATGTCCGTGTCGTAGGTCGGGTCCTTATCGTTGGAGGTGAAGAGCAGTCGTCCCAGCGTGTTCCCGGATTTGTCGAGCTGCACCGGCGCTCCCTCGGAAAATACCGGCCGCGCCATACCGGACAGGGTCCAGGACGTGAAGGCTTCGGCCGTGCTCGCGCGATGGGCATACAGGATATCGCCGTGGATCCAGGACGAGGCCCCGACGGGATTGGAGACCAGATCCATCCCGAATGTGGGCCCGCGCAGATAGGGCCCGAACGCGGTAGGGTCGGGGTTCGGCCCGCTGATGGTGAACGAGAGCAGATCGCCCGGGGCGTAAATACAGTACAGGTCGAGGCCGTCCCTGCTCATATAGATGCCGTCCTCCCAGCCGAGGGTTGAGAGAGGTTGGGCGAACGGGGGATGGTACTCGCCGGCGTCGTATTCGAGTTCGATGGATGCTTTAATCGCCTCCCAGGGGCCGGGCTCCGCGCCATCACCTCCCGGAGAGCATCCGGCCAGGGCCAGCAGGGCCGAAAGCGTCACCGTACTTAATAGAAAGAGGATACGGACTCCCAAATCAGTCGCGTTTTTCATAGTTTTTTTACCGATCGATATTGAAGCCGCGCGGGGCACACCGTTTATATCCGCGCTACCGGCACTCACGATAGTATACGACCCTGCCCCAGTATATCATAAGGGAGAGAGGAACGCGCAAGGGAAACGCGCGGAATCCGTGAATTTTACTTTATATTTTTTTTACCGACCGGTCTGATCCGCGGTGGGATTCCATGTTGACCTTCACGGGGTTTGTATATTACCATCGTAGTCATTCGCGCAGCCGACCCGAGGCAATACCGTGTGGTCCATGTCCCGAAATAAAGTCGTACTATTAAGTACCGGGGAGTGTTCCATGAATAAGCGCCAGCATCCTCATCTGAACGGAATCATGACCCTGATGTGCTGCTTCGCGCTTTTTTCACTTATGGCCGGATGCACGCGTGACACGGCGGATTTCTACGCCGCGCCCCCCGGCAAACACAAGGCGCCGTCGGCGAAACCGGAGGAAAAGCCGTTCACCCTGACGGATGGCTCCGGCCCCTACGGCACATTCCCCTCCCCGGACTACACCGCCATAGAGGCCGCGGGAAAGCCCGAAGTGATGTTCCAGCGCTCCCACGAAAAGGATATTGTCGATATCAGGGTCACCCCCGACAGCAGGCTCTTCGTCAGCGCTTCGAGGGACCGCACGGTGAAGATATGGACCATCGACGGCGTGTTGCTGAAGACCATCCCCTTCCCCGACACCGACATACGTTGTCTCGCCATCTCGATGGACGGAGGGCGTTTCGCCGTGGGAACGCGGCAGGGTATTTTCGAGCTGGCCATAGACGGAAGAATGCTGCGCGTATTGAAAGGGGAGGATGACGTCTTCCCGCATCATTACCGCCCCTGGATCGTGTACAGCCCCGACGGGAGCATTCTGACCACCACCGGAAGCCGGACGGTCCTCATCCGCGACGCGAACTGGAACGTCCGCAAAACCGTAAGGGCCGCGGGGACACTGCCGTCGTCGCCGGGCGACGTAAAGCATATCGCCGTCAGCCCGGACGGTAAGTATTTCGTCACCTGCGGGGCGGGAATTAAGACCGCGGATGGATGGGAGGCCTACGCGCAGATTTTCGATATGGGCGGTACCCTGATCGCCGACCTCGATACATCACGACCGCCGAAGCAGGGGGAGGCGGAGAGGGTGCGGACCTACGGAACCCGGCCGGACATGGCCGGGTTCAATCACGACGGTTCCGTAATCGCCCTGCTGGGAGCCGAGAACCTCCGCTTCGTTTCGAGGGACGGCGCGATCATCAGGGCCGTAAAAGTAAAACCCGGCAACCTTCATAACTTCCTGTTCACGCCCGACGGGAAGGCGGTCATCATCAATTTCTTCTGGGAGCTCCATAAATACAATATAGATGGAAGCTACGGCGGAATCTTGAAGATGCGAATCAAGGACGACCCCGGGCGCGGGGGAGCCCAGATGGCGGCCATATCCAACGATGGCCGCCATCTGGTAACGGGTCACCAGGGCGATAAAAATCTGGGCGGCGGCATCCGCATCTGGGACCGGTTGGGAAGGCTGAGAAAAGACCTTCGGCCGATGGCCGTTGAGGCGAAGCGCCTCAGCTTTTCCCCCGACGCCAGGAAATTGTATCTCGAGACGGAGCGGGGAAAGCAGACCGTCATCTGGAACATGGGCGGCCGCTATCTCGAAACCGTTCCGGAGAGCGTGCGCTTCACCCGGGAGGGCGGGGAACTCCGTTTTTACGAAGGTAAATTCCAGAAGTTCCACCTGAAAACCAACGGTCGGGAAACGGAATTCAAGGAGCGCCATTACGCGCCGCTTCCCGATGGCACTCTCATTGACTGGAACGGACGCGTATGGGAGAGCGACGGCAGTCCGAAACGGCAGATCGCGGCCATGAACCCCACATGGGAGCTTGCCTCAGAGACGTCCATGCGCTATTTCGTAACCGTGCCCGGCAGGGGGAAGGAGGTCAAGCTTCACGACGCCGAAGGCCGGCACGTCGCAACCGTCGAGACCGACCGCGCACGCATCGAGCCCGGCGCGATGGCCGCTCACCGGGACATGGTGGCTGTCGGCCACGAGGACGGCACCGTAAGTCTGTACCGTATCGATGAAAAGCAGTTCAGACTCGATGTCGACGAAGCCACGCTGTCTCCGCACCGGCGAAGAAGGGTCCCGAAGATCGGCGATAAAGTCGCCGAGATAAAGCCGCACCTCCTTGCGGTATACGGTATCGCCTTCAGCCCGGACGGGAAATTCCTGGCTTCGTGCTCGGCCGATCGGACCGTGTATGTGATGAATCTTGAAAAGAAAAATGCCATTACCCTCGTGGCCCTTTCCGGTGGAGAGTGGTACGCGTTCGACGAGGGCGGCCGCTTCGAATGCTCCGACGGCGCACGCGACCAGATCATGTTCGTCAAGGGCCTCACGGCATACGACGTCCGCCAGATGTGGGACGCGCTGTATGAACCGGGACTCATTACGGCCTTTTTCAGGGGCATGCGTGCCGCCCCGGCCAACATGGCGAAGGCCATGAACTCAGCACCCGAGGTGAGTGTGACGCTGGGTCAGCGCGCCGTCGGCGACGAGACCGTCACGGTCACCGTCTGCGCGCGCGCCAGGCAAAACGGCGTGGGGCGGATTTTCATACTGCATAACGGCCGTTCGATCGACGAAACCGCGCGCGGGATGAAGGTCGAAAGCCGGGGCAATTGTAAAAGCTTCACACTGAATCTCGATCCAGGAGAAAACCGTATAACGGGAGCGGCCTACGATGCGGGTAATACGGTCTTCGGGATCAGCAACGAGAGCACGGCGGCGTACGCCGTGCCGGCCGCCGTCAGGCCCGACATGCACATCCTGGCCGTCGGCGTGAGCGATTACCGCGACGCCAATATCCGGCTCGGGTTCCCGGCGGACGACGCGCGCGCGGTGTCGGCGGCGTTCTCACGAACGGGCGCGAACCTGTTCGGAAAGATCAACGCCACGGTGCTTACCGACGCCGCCGCGACCCGGGAGCGGCTTCGCACGGAACTCGCCGGGATCGCGTCTAGTGCGAAAAGAAATGATATCGTCATACTATTCCTGGCCGGGCACGGCGATACGGAAGGCGGCACCTATTATTACCTGACGCACGAGGCGGACCTCGCCGATCTTAGAAAAAGCGCCGTATCGATAGATGAGCTGAGCGATTTCGTTCGGGCCCTCCCGGCGGGCAAGGTGATGCTGCTATTTGACACATGCAAGAGTGGCTCGGCCACCGCGGCTCTTCAGAAAATCGCCATGGCCCGCGGCTTCGAGGAGCGCAAGATCATCGCGCGTATTGCGAAGGAGCACGGCATAGCGGTATTCTCCGCGGCGAGCGCGTCGCAGGAAGCCTTCGAAATCAGGGAGCTCGGGCACGGCATTTTCACTTACTGCCTGGTCTCCGCGCTCGGCGGACCCCTTGACGCGATTTCTGAGGACGGGGTGATCACCATCACCCGCCTGCTCGGCCGTGTCAATCGCGCGACTCGTGAGACCGCTCTGAAATATCTGAAAATCGAGCAGACCCCGATAGTGTACATCTTCGGGAACGATTTCGGCATCGGCAGGACACGATGAGCGCCGCGGTGCATGATGGCCGGATATTTTATTCCGGGTACATATCTGGCCCATATACGGTGCCTGATGTTTTTTACGGCGCTGGTTTGATTGCCGGGTAGCCATCCGCGATGCTGCGAGCGCTGAAACAATAATTTGAGGATAATGATGAAACACCTATTGGCGGTTATAAGCGCATTGCTATTGTTTCTGGCCCCGGGCCTTGACGCCCGGCAGGCGACGATGACCCTGGGAATACTGCCCATCACCGACGCGAAGGGCAAAGCGCTGAAGGACGACGCCGTGGCGGCGGAGCTTTCGGCGGCCTTCGCGAGCTACCGCTTCATCCGCCAGGTGGACCGCTCGAAGCTTGAGGGCGAAGGCTTCTGGACGGTGAAGGGGCCGGAGCGCTTCGCCGCCGCGCGTGGACTCTCCATAACGGCGACGGGGCTGAAAAAGGACGAGTGGGAGAGCGCGGTCATCGAGATCGAGGTGGGATGGTAGGGCGAGGGCCACACCGGTAGCTCACCTGTCCCACTTCTGCGGCACCTTTTGTATCTTCGAAACATCATATCCCCGCGTTTTAAGGAGTGCCAGGATCGAGTCGTATTCCCCGTCTGGGATCGACGGCGTTCGCGACATTATCCATACGTAGTCCCTTTTGCTCCTGCCGATCACCGTGCGGGAATAATCGTCGTCGAGGTAGATGATGAGGAATTCGGCCTTAAGCGGCCAGACGAACCGCATGCCCCATTCGGCGTTGCCCGTGCCCTCCCTGATGAATCCGCGCGGAGTATAGGTTTTCTCCGGCCCGTCGAACCCGCCCGCGCGAAACGTGAAGGTCGTGGCGATGGTTCCGTCGTCATCGAGCCTGTACGATTCGACGGCGTTGTGGGCGCCCTTTTCGAGAAAGGTCGGGATGTTGGCGATCACGTACCACTTCCCCATGAAGCGCTGGATGTCGACTTTCTTCACGGTGTCGATGGTCGGGGCCGAGGAACACGCCAGCAGGAAAAACGCGGCACACAGCACTATGGATTTATTCCTCATCGTTGAACCTCCATTATATAAAT